>NZ_CP029185.2:2999285-3307500 GCF_003096015.2 Limnobaculum parvum
TTACCATTGGTGGCAACCAATATACCGCTACTGATAGTGCTGCCCCCTAGGTAGGTGTTCACGCCACTTAAGGTTAACGTGCCAGTGCCAGTTTTAATCAGGCTGCCGAGACCAGCAATGTCGCCGTCAAAGTCGGTATCTGCGCTGTTATTCGCCGTCAGTGCTGCATTACCTAGCGTAATGCTACCTGCACCGCTCAGGTTATTGGCTTGTTGATCAAAGCCATTCAGATTCAGCGTAGCACCACTGGCTAGGGTAACATCGCTACTAGTAGCAAACGCATTGGCAATACCCGTTTCCAATGTTCCGGCATTAATCAGGGTACCGCCGGTGTAGGTATTCACTGAGGAGAGTTGCAGCGTGCCCAGCCCAGCTTTGGTCAGGCTCTTACCGTCCCAGCCGCTCGCAAAGGTGCCTGTTTGATCTGCCAGTACCACATCCACATTAAACAGGTCGCTGGCGTCAGTCAGCGTAAAGGTACCGTTGCCTAAAACCGTACCCGCCAGCCAAGTCAAACTAAAGCCCAGATTGTAATCCACCCCGTTAACCACCCGACCAGCCAGCGTCAGGTAATCTACATTACTGGTCGCTGTGCCCAGATCGACAGAAGCAAAGTCACCGGTAATACCATTAGCCGTATGGATGATAGTGAATTCAGTATTCGGTAGTGCACTGGCGCTAGTTGGTGCACTGGTGGTGAAACCTGTCACATTCAGTGCGCCATTCAGAGATGCAGAATCTGCTGTAATTGCCGGTTGAGCGGTTCCTACGTCTATATTTAGCGTTGCGGTGCTATTTTGAGTGAATGCGCCACTCAGGTTGAGTAAAGCATCTTGGGAAAGAGAGGTGGTCGCATCATTAGCCGTCGTCAGGCTGGCTCCGTTAAACACCACGTTTTGGGCAATGTTTAAGTTGCCCTGATTAACGTTGATGGCTCCCTGAGTTGAACCTGTACCACCCAGTGTAGCAATACCGGCACCCGTTTTAGTCAGGCTGCCGTTACCGCTCAATAGATTACTCAATGTACTATCGGTGGCGAAGTTCAGTTCCAAAGCGGCCGTATTGTTCACTGCGCCAGTTCCCAGCGCGCCTCCCTGTGTTGCCACCAGCGTACCCGCATTGATGGTGCTGCCGCCCTGATAGGTATTGACACCGCTCAGCGTCAACACGCCTACGCCCGTTTTAGTCAGGCTCCCCGTGCCGCCAATCACACCACTAAATGTCGTATTGGCAATGTTGTTGGCGGTTAACTCCGCGCTGCCCAACATGATGCTGCCACTGCCACTCAGATTATTCGCAAGTTGATTAAAGTCATTCAGATTCAGCGTGGTTCCGCTAGCGAGGGTGACATCACTACTGGCAGTAAAGGCATTAGCAATCCCCGTTTGCAACGTGCCGCTATTAATTAACGTACTGCCGGTGTAAGTATTTGCCGAAGAGAGTATCAGCGTACCTAGCCCTTCTTTGGTCAGGGTTTTACCATCCCAAGTACTCGTGAATGGCCCGGATTGATCCGCCAGTACCACATCCACATTAAATAGGTCGCTGGTATTCGCCAGAGTAAATAGACCATTGCCCGATGTTGGCCCCGCCAACCAAGTCAGCCCCAAGCCTACGTGGTAATCGACACCGTTGACCACGCGTCCACCCAATGTCAGATAATCGACCAGACTGCTGGAACCATTAAACCCAATACTGGAAAAATCACCGCTAATACCGCTATCGGTATGAATAATAACGAACTCAGTATCGGGTAAGGCACTGGCGCTGGCTGGAGCACTGGCAGTAAAACCGGTGACATTGAGCGTGCCGTCCAGCGAGGCGGTATCCGCGGTGATTGATGGTTCAACGGTTCCTATATTGATATTTAGCGTTGAACCGCCACTTTGCGTCAGCGCACCACTCAAGTTAAGTGAAGAATCTGCCGCGATGGCGGTCGTGGCGCCGCTGTCAGTAGTCAGGCTGATGCCATTAAAGACGTCGCTCTGAGCAAAGTTTAAGCTTCCCTGATTAACGTTAATTATGCCTTGGTTTGAACCAGCACCGCTCAACGTTGCAATGCCCGCGCCCATTTTCACCAAATTACCGTTGCCACTCAGGATATTACTGAGCGTGCTGTCGCTAGCAAAATTCAGCGCCAGTGTTCCCGTATTATCAACCGAGCCGCTTCCCAGCGCACTGCCTTGAGTCGCAACCAGCGTACCGCTGCTGATGGTGCTCCCCCCCTGATAAGTGTTAACACCGTTCAGAGTAAAAGTCCCGCTACCGGTTTTAATCAGGCTACCGGTACCGTCAATGACACCATCAAAAGCAGTATCAACACTGTTATTCGTGGTTAATATCGCGTTGCCGAGGGTGATGCTACCCTCACCGCTCAGATTATTGGCCTGTTGATTGAAATTGTTCAGATTCAGCGTGGCTCCGCTGGCTACCGTGACATCACTACTGGTAGCAAAGGCGTTAGCTATGCCGGTTTCCAGCGTTCCTAGATTAATTAACGTGCTGCCCGTGTAGGTATTAACGGAAGAGAGTTGTAGAGTGCCAGCACCTTCTTTGGTCAGGGTTTTACCATCCCAGCCGCTGGTAAATGGCCCCGTCTGATCCGCCAATACCACATCCACATTAAACAGATCGCTGGCATCACCCAGTGTAAAGATACCGTTGCCCAATAAGGCGCCGGCCTGCCAAGTGAGATGAAGGCCAACGTTGTAATCCACACCGTTAACCACCCGACCGGCCAGCGTCAGGTAATCCACATCGCTTTGTGCACCGCCTAGATCGACGGTCGTAAAGTCATTGGTGATGCCATTAGTGGTATGAATAACGGTAAACTCGGTGCCGATCAGCGCACTGGCGTTATTCGGTACATTGGCATTGAAATCGGTGATGTTGAGCGTACCACCCAATGACGCGGTATCCGCATTAATGGCTGTCTGACCACTGCCTACACCCACATTTAATACTGAGCTGCTGTTTTGGGTTAGCGCACCGCTCAAGTTCAGAGTGGATACTCCCGCCAGCGAGGTGGTGGCACCATCGGCGGTGGTCAAACTGCTGGCATTAAATAGCCCCTCTTGAGCGAAAGCTAAAGTCCCTTGATTAACCGCAATATCACCTTGGGTGGAACCGAGGCTGTCTAATATGGCGTTACCGGAACCCGTTTTCACTAGGCTGCCGCTACCACTTAACACGTTATGTAATAGGCTGGTGCCCGCAAAATTCAGCGCCAGCGTGGCGTTATTATTAACTGTACCGGTTCCTAATGCGCCGCCCTGAGAGATTGCCAGCGTACCATTGCTAATGGTGCTACCGCCCTGATAAGTATTGATGCCGTTCAGCGTCAAGGTTCCAGTACCGGTTTTAATCAGACTCCCCGCTCCGTCAATCACCCCATCAAAGTCGCTATCTGCACTGTTATTCGCGGTTAATACCGCGCTGCCCAGCGAGATACTCCCTCCACCGCTCAGGTTATTCGCCTGTTGATTAAAGTCGTTCAGATCCAGCGTGGCTCCGCTACCCACCATCACATTGCTACTGGTAGCAAAAGCATTGGCAATGCCCGCTTGTAACGTGCCGCCATTAATCAGAGTGCTGCCGGTGTAAGTATTCACCGAAGAGAGTTGCAGGGTACCCATCCCTTCTTTGGTCAGGGTTTTACCATCCCAATTGCTGGTAAACGGTCCGGTTTGATCTGCCAGCACCACATCTACATTAAATAAGTCGCTGGCATCACCGAGCGTAAAAATACCGTTCCCCAGCGTCGTACCGGCCAACCACGTCAGATGGAAACCAACGTTGTAATCCACCCCGTTAACTACCCGACCAGCCAGCGTCAGGTAATCCACATCACTTTCTGCCCCCCCCAGGTCGACGGTCGTAAAGTCATTGGTGATGCCATTGGTGGTGTGGATAACGGTAAACTCGGTACTGGTTAACGCGCTGGCGTTATTCGGTACATTGGCATTGAAATCGGTGATATTCAGTGTGCCACCTAGTGAAGCGGTATCCGCATTTATCGCGGTCTGGCCCGTGCCGACCCCAACATTTAACACCGAGCTGTTATTTTGGGTTAGCGCACCGCTCAGGCTCAGGGTGGATTCTCCCGCCAGCGAGGTGGTGGCACCATCGGCGGTGGTCAAACTGCTAGCATTAAATAGGCCGTTTTGAACAAAACTTAACGTGCCCTGATTAACCGCCATATCCCCCTGAGTTGAGTTCACACTGTCTAATGTGGCGACACCGACACCGGTTTTCACCAAACTGCCGTTACCGTTTAATATGTTACTCAGGGTGCTGTTAGTGGCGAAATCGAGTTGCAGCGTGGCATTATTGTCCACGATGCCAGTTCCCAGTGCGCTGCCTTGGGTTGCCACTAGCGTACCCGCATTAATCGTGCTGCCGCCCTGATAGGTATTGACACCGCTCAGCGTCAAAGCTCCGCTACCATTTTGGAGCAGATTGCCGCTACCACTGAGGATACCTGCATAAGCCGATGCGTTGTTGCGGTTAAAAATCACCTGTCCGTTGTTGACAATATTGCCGGCATAATCCCCCGTCGCCCCGCCATTACCTACTTGCAGAATCGAACCGCTATTAATATTGGTGTCACCGGTATAGCTGTTATTGCCGGTTAATAGCAGGGTTCCGCCCGCAAGGGTAATGTTGCCAACGTTGCCGCTGATAGCCCCATCAAAAATGCCGCCACCGGTAATAGATAGGTTACCGGCATTAACATTCAAACTTCCCGCGCCGTTCAGCGAACCAACCGTTTGAGTTTTACCATTCAGATTAGCGGAGGCTCCGCTATTAATAATCAGATCGTTGGTATTTCCCAGCGCGTTATTGCTGCCCAGAATCAGGGTGCCAGTACCTACCGTAGTCGTACCGCTATAATCATTTGTCAGGTTATTCAGGGTGATACTATTGGTGGCATTGAGCAGCAGATTGCCGGACCCGGTGATTTTGGCATGTAATTCATCCATACCTGCTGGCGTTGTGGCATCGCCGGACAGCGTTAGCGTCTGCCCATTTTGTAAATCCAACTGTGATAATGAGTAACGGGTATAAAGCCCGGTGGCATCATCACCCAGCACGAAATCATAAGAACCGATAGCAACCAGATTGCTGTTCTGAATCACATCCGCTATCTCAACCACCGGATTGCCTAAAAGATCCGTTAGCGTCAGATTAGCGGCACTACCCGATACACTGTTGGCAGTGACTAAGCGAAAATCGATACCGTCATCCTGCCCCAGAATATTACCGCTAATATTGGTAATCGCACTGGGGTCGATGGCGACATTTCCGGAGGTCAGCGTTAGCGCTCCGGTATTAATCACCCCGGTTGATAAATTATTAAAAATTAATGAGCCGCCGTTTAGCGTCAACCCTCCTATATTTTGGGTGCCACTTCCTACCGTAGTCGTGCTGCCGCTATCCAGCTGTAAAGTAGCATTGGTTAATGCGGTGGTATTATTACCAGATAGCGCGAAACTACTGCTGCCCAACTGTACGGTACCAGCAAACGCATTACCGGCTCCGCTACTAAACTGGAAAGTATTACTACCGCTAAGTAACCCCACCTGCAGTAAACCATTTCCGGTCAGGGCGTTATTAAAGCTGTAATTACCTGAAGACGGTGTATCAACAAACATTGATGCGCCAGAAACAATATTCACGCCGCCAGAACTGACGGTGCCGGCTCCGGTCAGGCGTAGTGTTCCGCCGGATACGGTTGTACCACCGGTGTAAGTGTTAACACCCGTTAAGGTAAATATGCCACTGCCGCTCTTGGTTAATCTGCCGGTTCCACTAAAGATATTATTGGTCGCGATACTAAAGCCATTTGAGTCAACGGTGCCTCCAGATGCGCCTAACACCAGATCACCGGCAGAGAACCCGTTGATAAAAGCAGCATTGTCGCTTTTAGCCTGTAAAATACCGCCGTTAAAATTGACCGTCGCTGCGCTACCCGTTCCTTTTTGAAGGTTAGAGGTTAGCAATACACCTGAGTTATTCAGATTGAGTACGCCACGTCCTGCGCCATTACCCACCAACACACTGCTGGCATCAAGTATTGTCCCTGCTCCGTCAACCACCACATTACCCTGCGAATTGGCCAGTACGCCTAAATACAGGATATTGTTGATATGCGCCTGAGCGCCGCTGTTAATGGTTAATGTACTGTTACTGCTGGCGGAATTCCCCACATACAGGTCGTTCATCTGAACCTTGGTACCACTGCTGCCAATGGTCAGCGCAGCATTGCTATCAACCGTTCCTGTGGTGATCTGCGTTTGACTACCACCATTAATATTTAGACCACCACCGGTCACCTGTAACGCTGACGCAGGAGCATCAAGCGTCACATTACCGGTTAAGGTTAATACGCCCGTACCCTGCTTCACCAGATTACCGTTACCGCTGATAGTCCCTGCATAGGCGGTAGTATTAGTGCTGTTAACCGTTAATACGCCGGTACCCGTAGTTATTGCGCCACCGGTTCCACTTAGGCTTTTTAGCGTTTGATTAAAGTTGTTCAAATCAAATACGCCACCGGTCATGGTTAGCCCGGAACTGGCAGCAATAACGTTGGTATTATTGGCCTGTAGCGTGCCTTCGCCAACGCTGGTGGCTCCGGTGTAAGTGTTGGTTTTGGTCAGAACCAGAGTACCTGCACCTGTTTTACTGAACGATCCGGCATTGGTTAACAGGCTGTCTAAAATTAGCGTATTGCCAGCGGCAATGCCTGCCGTTGAAACGTTAGCCGCACTGGTACTTAAAGAGATGCTTGGCGCAACAATTGTCCCAAATCCGCCAAACCGTCCGGCGGTTGATATCACGCCTCCGGTACCCGCATTCAGGTTAAAGATCCCACCGTTGGCTGCCACCGTACCACCGGAATTAATATTGATGGTTTTTGCCTGAAGGATACTGTTGTTATTCCCCTGAACCGTACCGCCATTATTCACCGCAAAAACACCAAATCCAGAGTTACCATAGCTAACGCCATCAGTGAATGAGAAAGCACCGCCATTAACGTTAGTGTTGGTCTGAATATCGGAGTTATAGAGAGGATCCCCTGGATTACCACTGTTACCATGAAACACCACGTCACCCTCTCCCGTTTTGTTGACGGTAATGGTGGCAGTAGAAATAGATGCAATGGGATCGTAAAACTGAATGAAATTACCGGCAGAAGCGTCCATGTTTAAGCTTCCTGTGCCACCCAGATAGATAGCATTAGGATTTCCCGAACCGTCTACCGGTGCATAAAGCGGCCCACTACCGATGAGCGCAAAACTTGCTCCCTGACGGTTACCTTGAAAGAGGATATCGCCCCCGTTTGCTTTTAGGTTAATCGTCCCGGTTTTCAGATAAATACCGCCACCCTGCGTTTTGGCGTAATTGTTAATCACGCTGGAACCCGGCCCTAAATTTAACGTCGCGGCGGCACCCGCATCATAGTAAATTGCCCCACCGTAACCCAAGCCGGTTAATGAATAAACGTAGTTGCCATCAAAGGTTGTGGCTCCGTTAAAATTCATAAAATAGTTATAGTTACCGCCATTCCCATAAGCACTAACCGCACCACCTAAAGCGTTATAGCCATTTTTGGGATCAATGACAAAGTTACCTTTAAAGGTCGTATTGTTATTAAAGTTCAAGTTAAGACCGCTACCCCCCGGACTGAGATAGCCGATGTTAATGGCGCCTCCACGGGTATGCTGATCGTCAACGTGATCAGGGTAATCAAACGAGTTTGTGGTCGTGCCGTACACATAGTTGCCGGTAAACAACGTGGGGCCATTAAAGTCCATAATGGCCGAGGCACCCCAGAAATCGACTGCGCCACCAAACACCGAGGAGTGGTTATTAATAAAACTGGTTTCACCCGCAAAGGTCATCTTACTGCCGGCAATATCAAATACCGTGATGGCACCGCCGTAGTTAGCGGTCCAGTTACTGTCAAAGGTCACTTTACCGGTGAAGTTCATCGTATTGTTTGAATAGAGGCCGACCACACCGGGCTGATCGGCCAGCCCATGGTTTCCTTTAAACAATACGCCTGCGGTTCCACCATCAACATTCATCGTGCTGCCGGTACTACCACGAATAGATAAGATTGGGCCGTAATCGGCGGAGGCATAAGTGTTGTAATCCGTCGGCCCAATATTCAGGAACGTGGTGCCTGCAAAATTGATATTGGCAATATCGTTAAGCTGATAAAGCCGAATTAATGAACTACGTGCACCGGTGAAGGGTTTAGAGGTAATCGTCGCGTTATTGATAGAGATAGTATTATTGGTTTGAGTTATATCAAGTAAACGCTGGGAACTGCTACCGTTAGCGGTGATGGTGTAATGATTACCATCAATCGTAATCACCGTCTTGGCTGCACTATTCATCGCAAACATGGTATTCCAAGTCACGTTGCCATCAAGTAACAAATCATACGAGCCGGTATTCAACCCATTGGTATAGATATCCTGACCTTCCGTCAGAGTTGTTGCCGCTTGGACCGGGATGGATATGCTTAAATAGAGGGCGGGAAATGCAAGGACTATCGCTTTATGTAAAGAGTTAAATCGGTATTCGCAACGGTTTCTAACACTATGTTTCTTGTTCATTTGGTTTATCCTGATAAGAACCTGCCCGATTACGGCACATTCAAAAAAACAGATAAAATCCCTGTATCTCGAGGTAAAAAGAAATTAGCATCCGTTCAATTTCGTTTATAAATCACAGAGGTGACTCTGCTATAAAAATCAAAATAGCCAATATAAATCAACATATTAATTAACAGACTCATACATTCTGTAATAAAAATAGCATCTAATAAATATAGATTAGAAATGAAATAATAAAAGCTAACAGTTCAATGTATTGGGATATTCTTATCAGAAATTGAATTGGAGAATAGGCAGGCAAATTTTAAATTAACCTATTGAATATAAAATAAATTAATATAAAAACTCACACGTTTAAAAATTAATCACAGTACCAACACAGGAAAACATTTAGTCGCATTCTGTATAAAAATCGCTATCAATCTCCGCTTTACTGGGGTTTAATTTAAAAAATCATTACCATAACGAACATTATAGCTTGTTATCTCGCACTCTATTTTTGTCCTATAGTTTATAAAACTACCTGATTAGGTACACAACAATGTCCGATATACCGCCCAATATTAAAATGCACTTTCAGCTGTTAATAAATGCATTTGCTGAGAGTGATAAATTTGAAAAAATCACCATTAAGAAAGGCAGTAAATTTCTGATAACTGATAATATCTGCTGCATTCAGGAAGGGGTATTTTCTATTTATATGAATCAGGAAGACCGCTTGCTGACCTATGCTGAAGGCTATGCCATCTTCGGTTTGGTGAATACCTACACTCCCCCCACGCTCCGTTTATATATTAAGCCAACCCAAACCAGCACAATATATAATTTACCCGCAGAAGAAGGCCTAAAAATCATCAGAGAGAAAAATTTATATGAGTCAGTAAGCCATGTGCAAGCTTATAATATGACCAAATTTTTCCATATGTTTGAAAAAACCATCACACCTAACAACTATGCTTTTATTCGCACACTTCTTATGGATTTAAACCAAAACAGCGATGCGGTGAAAGCATCCGTGACGGTGGCATCTTATATTATTAAACGCTCCGGGCTGTCACGCAGCTATGTGATGCTGGTGCTGTCAGAATTGAGGAAAGGAGGCTATATCAACATGGAAGATGGTAAATTGACTTCGATAACTTCGTTGCCGGAAAGGTTCTAAACGCTCGGTCTATTGCCACGTTTTACTAACGTTTGTAGGCCTCGCGGTGTCTGGCACTCGCGAGGCTCAAGAGATTATCGTACCGCAGAAGGCAGCAACACCCGACGCGCACCAATATAGTGCTCCTGCCAGTAATCCTCATCTAATCGACTAATCTGAATATCTTTACCCGTGCGTGGTGCCTGTATAAATTCACCACCACCCAGATAAACACCTACGTGATCCGCATAGCCATAACCGCGACTATGGGTACGAAAGAAGACTAAATCACCACTGTGCAGTTGTTCTTTCTCTATTTCAATCGCCTGCTCCGCAGACATATGAAACATATTATTAGCCGTTCTTGGTAGTGTTGATTTCAGATGATCGCGATAGGCATAATTAATCAAACCGCTACAGTCAAATCCGGTGCTGGGAGATGTACCACCGTAGTGATAAGGTTTGCCCAATTGCTTCCTTAAGTTAGCAATCACCTCACGCTCAGCCGTCATCATGGTGTTTTTCTGAACGGTTGAGATTTGAGGGTGCATACCTTCGGTAATCTGTAACTTATTGATATTTTTCTGACGGAAAGGATTGATACCCGCGAGAATTTCTTGTTGTTCATCAGACTGCTGGTAAGCCTTACTGGCGTTATTTAATGAAACCCGTTTACGCTTGGTGTTGCTTTTTATAATCACATGGGCAGCCAACGGTGCTTTTTTACCGATTTTATGATGATTCGCTGCATTAGCATTAAAAGAGAGAAACAGCATAAAAATGCAGATACCGCCTCCAACAGAGGTGCGGAACAGGCTATAGAGTGCAGTGGGTATGATATGTTTCATAATAGTATGATTTAAATTTATATTTCTATCTCAAACTAAGAAGAGGAAAGTGGAATCATTCTATTCAGTTAAGTCGATTTTAAAATGCTTTTTTTGTAACTCAAACCTATAGAAAAATGACAAAATATTTCAAGCAGAAACAAGTTCAGAAAAAATGTGACATCTCCTGTGCGTCACTTATTAAGCCCATCCATTTTCCTTATCACAACGGATGCTCAGGCCTTAGCTATTCTCTTCATTTATTCACTTTTGATGAGAAATATTTAATACCATCCCATAAAGCGTTGTAATAATGTATTTTATAAAGACGTTAATCACGCCGTCGATACCTAAAACCAGCAACAGAAGAAGTCAAAATTAAAAAGCCTGAGTCCAGTGCAATACCGAACTCAGGCCCCATTCGACGATATTAAACTACCCAAGTTATCCGGGTCAGTTCCAATAACGTTTTTCTATTTACATCCCATCTTAATCAGCAATAACCGGTGAAGCGGAAATTGCGTCAGGCTGCTTTTTTGCTGTCCAACCTTTGTAAGCTAGGGGCAGGAAAGCAACCACGACAGCTAACAGGGAAACAATGCCTACATAGTAAGCGGGTGCCATAGCACTTTGCTGTAACCATGCACCGGTGATCATTGGCGTTAAGCCACCAAATACCGCGTAAGCCAGATTGTAGGCAAATGATAGACCGGAGAAACGAATAGCCGGCGGGAATGCACGAGCACCGACAATTGGCGTAGTTGCAATCGCACCCACAAACAGCCCCATCAAACCATAATTAAACATCAATTCACCTGCACCAATTTCTGGGTGCAATGAACTGTAAAAATGGTAGGCCGTTATTGCGAGACCACCCCAAGATACCGCCATACAAATACGTGTACCTAGCTTATCGCTGATCCAGCCCCAGAAAATACATCCCAGAGTCAGCATAAATGTCGCTACGCAGTTAGCTTCCAGCGAAATGGTTCTATCCACGTGATACATCTTCTCTACCACCACTGAAGGGGTCATCAGAATAGTGACCACAATCGCCGTAGACAGAGACCAAGTCAGAATCGCGGTAATCCCACAGGCTTGTTTATGGCTCTTAATCACGGTTTTAACCGGAAGTTCTTTCGCCAGTGCATGCTTCTCTGCCATCTCTTTAAAAATTGGCGTTTCTTGCAGGAATTTACGCAGGTACACCGAGATAAAACCGAATACACCACCCAAAATGAATGGAATACGCCATGCATATTCATTAATTTCTGCCGTGCTGTAGTTACGCTGAATCAAGATAGCCACAATCGAACCCAGCAGAATACCGCCGGTAATACCAGAGGTTAAGGTGCCAACACCTAAACCATAGCGCTGCTCAGGCGTATGCTCAGCAATAAATACCCATGCCCCCGGCATTTCACCGCCAATTGCCGCACCCTGTAGAATACGCATCAACAGCAGAAGAATAGGTGCCATCACGCCAATGGAAGCGTAGGTCGGAAGCAGACCAATGACCAACGTGGGTAACGCCATCAGGAAAATACTAAGAGTAAACATACGCTTACGACCGATCTTATCGCCGTAATGCGCCATAATAATCCCACCGAGCGGACGAGCCAGATAACCAGCAGCAAAAATACCCAGCGTTTTCATTTGGGCAAAAAATTCATTATCACCAGGGAAAAATAGATGAGTTAATGTTCCAGTAAAGAAAACAAAGATAACGAAATCATAAAACTCTAGGGTGCCACCAAGGGAGGATAACCCTAAGGTCTTATAATCATTCTTATTCAACGGTCGCGCTTTTGGCTGGCCAGTTATTGTGGGGGAAGATGCTGTCATTTGCTTGTAACCTGTTATCGAATTATTGTATTTGCGAAAATCTTGCCTAAAAATCTATTAATTAAATGTCCAAAAGTGACCAACGCGCACAGGTTCCGGAGCCGGAAAATAATTCAGGAATGCATATATCGTTCAGAGATATTCTGTCTCTGAAGGCACTCAATCCATTGATTCGCGGTCAGTACTGCGTAGCTTTATGAATGGTCACTCGATACTAGTTATAGCAGTAAATTCGATATACTGTAAACCACACAACTGAAAATAGGTCATCATGCTTTATTTATCAGCAAAATATAGAATATTTCACTGAATTATCCTTGTTTAAGAATGATTCATAACAAATAGCGTCAATTAAACCATTTATCGGAGGCAAAAAACACGCCGTTAAGCCCGCCATTGCAACACTTTGGTGAAAAATGTTAGCCAACGGTAAAGAGCAATATTCCCCAGACAGAAAATAAAATCAGCACACTGATTCTTAGGCCCAATCCGCTGATTATTTTACGTTCAAAACGGATGAAATATCGCCACCATCAAAGATCCACCCATTATTTTCTTATAGCGATAAATGAAAATCTTATTTATCAATTTAATTTTCTTCCTATCTAGTAGATAGCTATTTATTACCTAAATAGAGTTAGGTAATACATATTCTATAATATATTTAAGATCATCGTTTCACTATTCAGTGAAAAAAGCTATGATAAATGCGTGTTTTAAAATCTAATTAATTGATTTTAATAAAATGAGATAAACTTCATGGCTAAAGAAATAATAGTATGTGGCGTCAGCATTAAAGTAAAAAATAGCGTCAGCATATACAATCAAATTGCCTCATTGAATTTAGATCAATCTTTTTCCGCAATAATTGATTACCTTGATGAAGATTTGCTACAAATAGAGTTCAATAATGGCAATATTGTCGATATTGGTTGGTATCCCTCTTTTGATGAGCAAGGCGCATTCATTATCCATACCATTTCTGACAATAACTGGGATCAGCCCCACGCAAAATTTACTACTCGAAACAGTACCGACCTTATTACTCTGCTCAAACAGTCTATTACTATGGCATCAGCTTAATCATACAGCCGATTTCTTTTATCAGGTTGCCCCTGCAAGCTTCTGATTTTTCTTATTGATATCCCAGCCCTACTTACAACACACCATTACACCGCCCCGCTCAAAACAATTCGCCTAAAAACCAATACGTTGTAATTAAGTTACAGAAATAACAATACGCCATCGAAGCAGAGCGTTCGAAAAACAGCGTTACCCGTTGGAAAGGCGAGAAATGAAAAATACTTTGTGATTAAAGTCACATTTAATAAACAAAAGCCACAAACAAAATAGTGATTAACTTCACATAAAAATCACGAATTCAGGATTTTCTTTAACATTGTTACTTTATTACAGGTGTTTTTTGTGATCAATGTCACCAATAACCGTAGCGTGAGGGGGGGGGATAAGTGATAAGCATCACAAAATCCGCTCGGGATACGCGAGATAAAAATGTCGTGATAGAGTCGGCCTGCATTGAAATTGATTGACGGTTTTTGGCGAAACCGTCCCGACTACTACTACGCGCACCAGTATCTGCGCGCACCTCGAGGGGTGTTTTATGTTATCACCAAATATAAAGGTCAAGGTACAGAATTTTGGCCGCTTCCTCAGCAACATGGTGATGCCCAATATCGGCGCATTCATTGCCTGGGGGCTGATTACCGCTCTGTTTATTCGAACCGGTTGGCTACCGAACGATACATTAGCCAAACTGGTTGGCCCAATGATTACCTATTTGCTACCGCTGTTAATCGGCTATACCGGCGGGCGTCTGGTTGGCGACGAGCGCGGCGGCGTGGTGGGTGCGATAACCACAATGGGTGTCGTTATCGGTGCTGATATGCCGATGTTCCTGGGTGCCATGATCGTAGGGCCGTTAGGGGGTTATGCCATTCGCCGTTTTGACCGCTGGGTTGACGGTAAAATCAAAAGCGGTTTTGAGATGTTAGTGAATAACTTCTCTGCCGGCATTATTGGTATGTTATTAGCTATTCTGGCCTTTATGGCAATCGGCCCGCTGGTTGAATCGCTGTCTAAGATACTGGCTGCCGGGGTTAACATTATGGTGCAGAACAACCTGCTGCCGTTAACCTCTATTTTTGTTGAACCGGCAAAAATTCTATTCCTGAATAATGCCATCAACCACGGAATTTTCTCTCCGCTAGGCATTCAGCAGGCGACAGAGACCGGCAAATCCATCTTCTTCCTAATTGAAGCTAACCCAGGGCCAGGGCTTGGGGTTCTGCTGGCCTATATGTTCTTTGGTAAAGGGAGTGCGAAGCTGTCTGCACCGGGTGCCGTGATCATCCACTTCTTTGGTGGTATCCATGAGATCTACTTCCCCTATGTGTTAATGAACCCGCGTTTGATTATCGCGGTGATTTTGGGCGGAATGACCGGTGTATTTACCCTAACGCTGTTTAATGCAGGACTGGTTTCTCCCGCGTCTCCCGGCTCTATTTTTGCCGTGCTGCTGATGACACCCAAGTCATCGTTAATCGGTGTGGTTCTGTCGATTCTGACTTCGGGTATTGTCTCGTTCTTGGCTTCCGCCGTGATGCTCAAGCGTGTACCTGCGGGGGAAGAAGAAGATAATGGCCTCGCAGATGCCACTCGCCGTATGCAAGGCATGAAACAACAATCCAAAGGTAATAAAGCACAAGGCGGTGCAGCCCAACCAACCATGCATAAAAGCGATATGGTAAAAGACTTAAGCTATGTACGCACCATTATGGTTGCCTGCGATGCGGGTATGGGTTCCAGTGCTATGGGCGCTGGCGTATTACGCAAAAAAGTAAAAGATGCCGGGCTCAATCATATTACTGTTGCCAACTGTGCGATTAACAGCCTGCCAGACGGTGTCGATATGGTTATCACCCATCAAGACCTCACGCGCCGGGCTATGGATCATGCCCCCCATGCCATACACATCTCGCTGAAAAACTTTCTCGACGGCCAGCTCTACAATGACTTAGCGGCCCGCCTGCTGGCAGCTAAACATCCGCAAGCGGCTAACGACAGTAAACTCATTACTCAAACCTTTGTCGCCGCTAACGATGACCATTTTGATCCCGCCAATCAGGAAGAAAATCTGTTTGAGCTGAGTGCCAACAACATCTTCCTTAATCTACAAGCTGACAATAAAGAGCAAGCGATTCGCTTTGCCGGTCAGATGTTGGTTAATGGTGGCTACGTAGAGCCCGACTATATCGACGCGATGCTGGCCCGTGAAGCCTTAACCTCAACCTATCTTGGAGAATCCATTGCCGTTCCACACGGTACCGTAGAAGCCAAAGATCGCGTACTGCGTACTGGCGTAGTGATTTGTCAATATCCACAAGGCGTCTGCTTTGGTGATACACCGGACGAAATAGCCCGTCTGGTGATTGGTATCGCGGCGCGTAATAACCAACATATTCAGGTGATTACACGCTTAACCAACGCGTTGGATGATGACGGCATTATTGAACGTTTGGCACAAACCAGCAGCGTACAGGAAGTATTAGACCTGCTGGCCGGTGAGCAGGCCGCGTAATAGTACGTATTGCAAAGTATCTACTGCCGCAGCCAGCCGTCTAGCTGCTGATACTTTGTCATTAGGGGCTGGTCCCCCAGCCCCTGTTTTTTTTACGGTTTAGGTTTGAACACAGAATATTAAGGTTAACTTTATGAAAGCAATACACTTTGGTGCAGGCAATATCGGGCGCGGGTTTATCGGTAAACTATTGGCCGATGCTCAGGCCGAGCTCACCTTTGCCGACGTTAATCAACCGTTGGTTGATCAACTGGCACATCAGCAAAGCTATCAAGTTAATGTCGTTGGTCAAGATGCCAGAATAGAGAAAGTCAGCCGCATCAGCGCAATTCACAGCGCCAGCCCGGATGCCATCCGCCAAATAGCTCAGGCAGATATCATTACCACCGCCGTCGGCCCACAGGTGCTAGAAAAAATCGCAGGTACACTGGCACAAGGATTGATTGCTCGCTATCAACAGGGCAATCACCAGCCGTTAAACATCATAGCCTGTGAAAATATGGTGCGAGGCACCAGCCAGCTTAAACAGCATGTGATGCTGCAAATCCCGGAAGAGATGCAGAAGTGGATGGAGCAGAATATTGGTTTTGTGGATTCCGCCGTAGACCGTATTGTCCCGCCTAGCGAAGCGGCAAACGATCCGCTGGATGTCACGGTAGAAACCTTCAGCGAATGGATTGTAGACAGCACTCAGTTTAAAGGGGCGTTGCCGCACATTGAAGGCATGGAGCCTACCGCCAATTTGATGGCCTATATAGAACGTAAGTTGTTTACCTTAAATACCGGACATGCCATCACCGCCTATTTAGGCCAGTTGGCTGGCTACAAAACTATCCGTGACGCGATCCTCAATCCGGATATCCGCCAGAAAGTAAGCGCCGCCATGAAAGAGAGCGGTGCCGTGTTGATTCGGCGTTACGCATTCGATCCTGAGCAACATGCCGCCTACATTGATAAGATCCTCAGCCGTTTTGAGAATCCCTATTTGCATGACGACGTTGAACGAGTCGGCCGCCAACCTTTGCGTAAGCTAAGTGAAGGGGATCGGTTAATTAAACCGCTTCGTGGTACGCTGGAGTATGGTTTACCTCATCAAAATTTACTGCTTGGTATTGCTGCTGCTTTAAGCTATCGCAGTGATCAAGATCCCCAAGCGCAA
This sequence comes from Limnobaculum parvum, assembly GCF_003096015.2. Taxonomy (NCBI): domain Bacteria; kingdom Pseudomonadati; phylum Pseudomonadota; class Gammaproteobacteria; order Enterobacterales; family Budviciaceae; genus Limnobaculum; species Limnobaculum parvum. The sequence goes on from NZ_CP029185.2 coordinate 3,016,486, forward strand.
GAGCTGGCAGCCATGCTGGCGTCGAAGGGAATTGAACAAACCCTGCTAGACGTTTGTCACCTTGAGGATCAACCCGAGGTTGTGGCTCAAATAACAAATGTGTATAACACCATGCAGCGTCAGGCTTAGCAGATGCCTGTATAATGTAAGTATGCACTTTTATGTAACAACATCAGGCAGCAATGTCTGCTATTCAGGTAAAAAGCTTTAGCTGGCAAAGTAAACTATGGCAACGATGGAAGAGACACAGGTATTTGAAAACCGCATTCTGGAACGTTTGAATGCCAGATTAACGGTCAAAGGCTTTATCGAGGCTGCTGTCAGCCTGTTAGCCGATGCCGTCGATCTGTTGATCCTGCAGGTATTCCGCAAAGATGACTATGCCGTTAAGTATGCAGTTGAACCGTTGTTGGAGGGCTCAGGCCCTCTGGCCGCGCTTCCGGTACGCCTGAAGCTGATTTATGCCCTTGGCGTCATCACTCGCGATGAGTATGAAGATGTCGAGCTATTACTGGCGCTGAATAATGAACTGCTGAATATTCAGGATAATCTCAGCTTTACCGATGATGAAGTGCTGGGTCCGCTGCATATGCTGCACGGCATCACCCTGCCCCCACCTCCGGTGCTAAACCTGCCGGAAGAGGTGATTGATGACAAGCTGGTGGATATGCAGCTTCAGCGGTATCAGCAGGCTATTCGATCGACGTTAGTTTTGTATATTACGGATTTGTTGTCGCGGTTGGGGCATAAGAAAGCTTTTTAGATGATCTATTTCTGCTACTGTGGCGATTCCGGCCGTAAATACGATGTTGCGTATATCACCATCGTGCTCGGCCGGTAGACCGTCTGTACGTTGCTCTGGTGCGTCTACCTAGGCGCGCTCCGGCAGCCTCTCCCTCCGATTAGCATCGTTTACTATTAGCCTCGGTGGCGATTCCGGCCGTAAATACGATATTGCATATATCACCATTGTGCTCGGCCGGTAGACCGTCTGTACTTGAGTGCAGAGTGCGTCGGGCCTAGCCGGGCTACGGGCAGTTATGAAACACCTTGCGGGCCAGCGCTAGCGCTGTTCAAACAGGCTTTCGCCTGTTTGTCGTTGGCTTACGCCAAGTCGACCCCCACGGCAACCTCTCCCTCCGATTAGCAATACTAACTGTCAGTCAGGTGATTCATTCAGGTATTTATTTTTTTATATTTTGCCCTTTGCCCTTTGCCCTTTGCCCTTTGCCCTTTGCCCTTTGCCCTTTAGGTTAAAGCATCCGAATGTTGCCGAAGGAAGACCAGAGGCAGCACGAGCCGCATGGATGCGGCGAGAGGCATAGCGACGCCGGGAGCGGCTCTATGCCGGTGCGTTAAGCCGCTGGGCTGACTGAGGTTGCCGCCGCAATGCGACGGTCAACAATCGGCTGCGCAGGCGCGGGGAGTGCAGAGGGGCGTTCGCCCCAATGCCCCTTTGCTCGACGCAAACACCACCGTGTAGTGGTCAAGTATTCCCGGACTCCAACTTAAGTTGTTCTGCAATCATTGGCGGTAATCCACCATTAAAAGCATGTGGTCGCCTTTGATTATAATATTCTAACAAGTAACGGCTTATATCTGATTTCGCTTGCATCAGATTGTGATAACCCGTTTCCGGAACCCATTCTGTTTTTAAACTTCTGAACAAGCGTTCTGTCGGCGCATTATCCCAACAGTTACCCCGACGACTCATACTTTGCGTTATCTGATAACGCCACAACCTTTGTCTGAAGGCCCGTGCTGTGTACTGGCAACCCTGATCTGAGTGGAGCATCACTCCTTTAGGTTTGCCACGATGTTGCCAGGCCATATCCAGAGCTTTAATCGCTAACCCTGCATCCGCTTTATCTGATAAAGCATAACCAATAACCTTTCGGGCATATAAATCAAGTACCACTGCAAGGTAAATCCAGCACCCAGACCAGATATAAGTAATGTCGCTCGTCCATACCTGATTAGGTCTGGACGGGATAAAATCACGACCCAGTATATTACTTATCTCCGGACGTTCTATTGTCACAGGCTTATAGCGATGTGAACCCGGCTGTTTACTTTGTAACTGCGCTTCTGCCATCAGTCGTCTCACTTTAAAGCGACCAATCACTATCTTTTCCTGACGCAGCATGCCAACAATAGTTCGACTACCGGCTGAGCCCCGACTCTGTTTAAAAAGACTGACAACATGCTGACGAAGCCGCCCCCGCTCCTTATTCACCGTTCTGGATTGGGTGTCATAGAAAGTCGATTTGGAGATATCAAATAATGAGCAGAGCAGCCGGGTTGAGTAACGCTCACTTAATTGGGCTGTCAGCTCATATTTTTGAATTCGTCCGACATTAAGAGAGCGGTAGCCTTTTTTAAAATTTCCTTTTCTAATTCAAGGTGTTTTATTCGTTTCTCCAGAGCCTGAATACGTTGTTGCTCCGCGGTTAAGGCTTGGGTAGTTGGAGTGACACCTTGCTGCTCATATTTCAGTTGTCTTACCCAGCGACGCATCGCTGTTTCACCAACCCCCATTGCTCTGCAAGCTTCAGTCGTGCTATAGCCATGCTCAACAACCAGTGCAGCTGCTTCACGTTTAAACTCTGGGGTAAAATGTCGACGTTCTTTTATCATTATTCACCTCTCTTGATGGTTTGAGTTTACCACCTTAATTGGTGTCCGAGTTTATTAGACCACTACACCGTCGAGATAAACACTGAACCAAAGGCGGCGAAACTTACACCACCCCAAACCATTCAAAAAGCAGCGGTCAACAATCGGCTGCGCTGGCGCGGGGAGTGCAGAGGGGCGTTCGCCCCAATGCCCCTCTGCTCGACGCAAACACCACCGTCGAGATAAACACTGAACCAAAGGCGGCGAAACTTACACCACCCCAGACCATTCAAAAAGCGACGGCCAACAATCGGCTGCGCTGGCGCGGGGAGTGCAGAGGGGCGTTCGCCCCAATGCCCCTCTGCTCGACGCAAACACCACCGTCGAGATAAACACTGAACCAAAGGCGGCGAAACTTACACCACCCCAGACCATTCAAAAAGCGGCGGTCAACAATCGGCTGCGCAGGCGCGGGGAGTGCAGAGGGGCGTTCACCCCAATGCCCCTTTGCTCGACGCAAACACCACCGTCGAGATAAACACTGAACCAAAAGCGGCGAAACTTACACCACCCCAGACCATTCAAAAAGCGGCGGTCAACAATCGGCTGCGCAGGCGCGGGGAGTGCAGAGGGGCGTTCGCCCCAATGCCCCTTTGCTCGGCGCAAACACCACCGTTGAGATAAACACTGAACCAAAGGCGGCGAAACTTACACCACCCCAGACCATTCAAAAAGCGGCGGTCAACAATCGGCTGCGCTGGCGCGGGGAGTGCAGAGGGGCGTTCGCCCCAATGCCCCTCTGCTCGACGCAAACACCACCGTCGAGATAAACACTGAACCAAAGGCGGCGAAACTTACACCACCCCAGACCATTCAAAAAGCGGCGAAACTCACACCGGACTCAACAACACCAGCACAAATCCCCACCTTTCCCCCATAAAAAAACCGGACAAATGACTTGTCCGGTTTTTACATTTCTAAACATCTACTAACCTATGATTCACCGTCAGAGACGAGGCTCGATGCGCTTTGCACCTGCTGGATCAACTCTTCATTGTGGTCCAACATTTTGCGTAGAAACTGGTTATACGACGAGCCTCGTTCAGAGTAGCGTCCCAGTTTATTCACTAAGTGCTCAGCCGTCACGGTATCGCCCTGACTTCTCAGCGCCGCCCGTGAATCACGCAGTTTATCGTAGGCTGCATGGGTGTTCATATTTAACAAATAGGCGGTGACGGAATCATCTACAGAGTTGTAGGACGAATATCCTTTTACTCCACCTTTGCTATTACAGTCTTTATTACCGCAGCGCATACCAAACAAATTATTGTTGGTCTGTGCCAGCTTAGAGGTTCCCCAACCTGACTCTGTTGCTGCCTGAGCAACCACTAAATGAGTCGGCAAAACATCAACGCGTTTTAACAGCTCATCCCACTTCACCTTCTTGGGATTTGAGGTGCATGTCATACGATAACGACTACAAACCTGCTGTAACTTCGCGATGTCCTGTGAGCTCCAGCTCTGGGATGAACGCTTTTTTAATAGCCACTCGCGTTCCTGGCGAATTTGACTGTTTTGTTGATCAATAATAGGTACAACTGCATTAAGAAATGCTTTTTTCCGCTGAGTGCCGGAAGGGTATTTTCGCAAATCAGGTAGGCTGTCAAGCTTATCATTGAGAGAATACTCTTGATGATTCATTGTCCCTGTTGATGCCCAACTGACCGATGAACTCACACTCAAAAAGAAAAACGCTGAACCTATTATCTTTAAAACAAGTGAAGGCATAAAAACTCCAAAACTAGTTCACAAAATAATCAGATTTCGATTTAAGAGGGTCGATGATGCAGGAATAAATTGAAAGTAGCAAGTTGTAACAAAAAACGATTATCTCACCAAAATATCAATTCGACGTGTAATGTTTGGATATAAAAGCACTTTTTCAGCATGAGATGTTACCGATGGCGGTAAAGAATCGACCCAATGTTGGCGGAGGTTGTACAATTCTACGATTCACCTATGGGTTATCCCACGACTTCATTCCTGCTCAGGCCTTTTAACCGTCAAAAAACCTTTAAGATATATTGACTTATTTCCCTCGAATTTGAACCACTCTTTCAGCAATACTCCCGATGATACTGTGAGTATTAATATCAAAGAATTTATCGCTAACGAAAGAATAGCGGCCTGTGTACGACCTCCAACAATGTTATCTGGTTCAAGGTTTTCATATAAAGGTATTGTAAAGGTATTATCAAGTGGTATTGTCGTGGCAAGCGAAAACAACCCTACCCAATATCGTGAAAGGACTGAAGCATGAATAAAACAATAGCAAAACTCTCATTCATGATGTTCATTGAATGGTTTATATGGGGAGCCTGGTTTGTCCCCCTGTGGCTTTTCCTGAATTCAAGTGGATTTACCCCTACTGAGATTGGCTGGTCTTATGCCTGTACAGCGATTGCGGCCATTCTCTCCCCTATTTTGGTTGGTTCCATTACTGACCGCTTTTTTGCGGCTCAGAAAGTACTGGCCATATTAATGTTTGCCGGAGCCATACTGATGTGGCTGGCAGCACAACAAACTCAGTTCAACACCTTCTTCCCACTGCTGTTGGCCTATTCATTAACCTATATGCCAACCATCGCGTTAACCAACAGCATTGCGTTCTCCAATGTGGATGATGTGGAACGCCAGTTTCCTCGCATTCGGGTAATGGGCACTATCGGTTGGATCGCCTCTGGCTTGGTGTGTGGTTTCTTACCCGGAATGCTGGGCTATGGCGATATCTCCGCCAGCAATATTCCGTTGTTAATTACCGCTGCCAGCTCTGCGCTGCTGGGCGTATTTGCTCTGATGCTGCCAAATACGCCACCGAAGAGTACCGGTAAGATGAGTATGAAAGTCATGCTGGGACTGGATGCCCTCGTGCTGTTGAAAGACCGCAACTTTCTGGTGTTCTTCTTCTGTTCATTCCTGTTTGCGATGCCGCTGGCTTTCTACTATATCTTTGCTAATGGCTATCTGACGGAAGTGGGTATGAAGAATGCCACCGGTTGGATGACCTTGGGCCAGTTTTCTGAAATCTTCTTTATGCTAGCGCTGCCATTCTTTACCAAACGCTTCGGTATCAAAAAGGTCCTGTTACTTGGCCTGATTACTGCGGCGATTCGCTATGGCTTCTTCGTCTATGGTGGTGCAGACCATGTCTTCACCTATGGTCTGCTATTCCTCGGTATTTTGCTGCACGGCGTTAGCTACGACTTCTACTATGTTACCGCTTATATTTATGTAGATAAAAAAGCACCGATACATATGCGCACCGCCGCACAAGGGCTAATTACCCTCTGCTGCCAAGGCTTTGGCAGCCTGTTAGGTTATCGTCTGGGCGGTCAAATGATGGAGAAGATGTTTGCCTACGCTGAGCCAGTTAACGGACAGACATTTAACTGGGCGGGTATGTGGGGTTTTGGTGCCATCATGATCGTGATGATTACCCTCCTGTTTATGCTGTTCTTTAGAGAATCCGACGGCGAAATCAAAACTGTTGCGGTAACACTGCAAGACGCTAAATCAGCCGAAGCATAATCGTTATGTTTTATCCACCGCGGTCTTCCATCAGTGAATTCCGCGGTACAGCAATAAAGTCACTATTAAGGATTTATGATGAATAAAGAGAACCGCATTTTAGGCGCCTTCTATGGCCAGGCTTTGGGCGATGCGATGGGGATGCCCTCGGAGTTGTGGCCTCGTTCTCGGGTCAAATCCTACTTTGGCTGGATAGATCGCTTTTTACCGGGTCCGGCAGAAAATAACGCCGCCTGCTATTTTAACACCGCCGAATTTACCGATGACACCTCAATGGCTCTGGCGCTAGCGGATGCCATTATTGAGTGCAAAGGGGAAATTGAACCCGCGGTTATCGGCCGTAATATTATGCGTTGGGCAGAGAAGTTCGATGCCTTTAATAAGAATGTGCTAGGGCCGACGTCCAAAATTGCGTTGAATGCCATTAAGCAAGGTACCCCCATTGAACAGTTAGAGAATAATGGCGTTACCAACGGTGCGGCAATGCGGGTTTCTCCTCTTGGCTGCCTACTGCCAGTTCACTCACTGGATGATTTTATCGCCGATGTAGCAAAAGCGTCCAGCCCAACCCACAAATCTGATGTGGCGATTGCCGGTGCCGTGGCAATTGCTTGGGCGATCTCTAAAGCTATCGATGGTGTTAGTTGGTCGCAAATTTGCGATCGGCTTCCTGATGTTGCCAAAGCAGCACAGGAAAAGCATATCACGACCTTTAGCGCTTCAATGGCAGCCAGAATCGAGCTGGCGTTACACACAGCCAGACAAGCCGAAGACGTTGAGCAAGGAATGGAACAGATTTACCATTTGGTGGGAGCCGGTACCAGCACCATTGAGTCAGTACCTGCCGCCATCGCGATGGTTGAACTGGCACAAACCGATCCTAACCGCTGCGCCATTCTATGTGCTAACCTCGGCGGCGATACGGATACCATTGGCGCAATGGCAACGGCAATTTGCGGAGCCTTACACGGAATTGAACGCATTGACCCGCAGCTAAAACAGCAGTTGGATCAGGCCAATCAGTTAGATTTTACCCGCTACAGCCAAGCCTTTATCCAGCTTCGCCATCAGAGGGAGTCCGCTTATGCACGCCGCTGAACTTAAAAGCCGACTTCCATCGTTAACCAATCAACGCCCCATCTGCGTCATTGGTGCTGCGGTGATCGATGTGATTGCCGATGCCTACTCACTGCCCCATCGGGGCAGTGATATTGAACTGCATCAGCAAGGTGTCAATGTGGGTGGCTGTGCGCTGAACATCGCCATCACCCTGCATCGATTAGGGCTCACCTCCCTTAATGCCTTGCCGATGGGCCAAGGGATCTGGGCCGATATCATCCGTAAAACGCTGGGTGAAAAAGGCATCGTTTCAGCACTCGAAACCGACAAAGGCGATAACGGCTGGTGTCTGGCATTGGTCGAACCCGACGGTGAACGCACCTTCCTGTCCGTGAGTGGCGTAGAAAACCAGTGGGACAGACAAACTCTGAATAGCCTTAAACTACAGCCTGATACATTGATCTATCTCTCAGGCTATCAATTAGCCTCCGCCACCGGCGAAGTGTTAATTGACTGGCTGGAATCATTAGAAACCGGCATGGCGCTTTTCATCGATTTTGGTCCACGTATTGAAGATATATCAGAGCAGCAATTAGCTCGCCTGATGGCCCTCAAGCCAATGGTCTCTCTCAACCGCCAAGAAGCCGAACTGATGGATGCCAGAATAGCCGGTCATACCTCCGTTCTGAGTGCGGATACGTTGGCTGAAGATTGGTACAGCCGTTATGGCTGTCCATTAATCATTCGGGTCGATAAAGAAGGTGCCTGTTACCACGACGGTAAACAAAAAGGCTGGGCCAAACCCTTCCCTGCTCAGGTAGTCGACACCATCGGCGCAGGCGATAGCCACGCCGGCGGAGTCCTCGCCGCCCTCTCCTCTGGTTGGTCACTGGCTGATGCCGTCACACTGGGTAATGCGGTGGCTTCTTACGTCGTCAGCCACCGCGGCGGCGACTGCGCGCCATCGGTCAGTGAGTTATCGGAATATCTAGATCGGCACATTTAAGTTCTGAATCTTTAAGTCCTTGGCCTTCCGTTCTTGCTCTTTGGTTATTGGCCTTTGCCCTTATCAAAGAGTACTGGAATTCAGCCGACAACTGAGAAGTGCTGGCCCAAAGGGCCGAGCCTCATGGATGAGGCGAGTACTCCGGCTCTGCGCCGCTGCGTAAGCCCGAACGAAGGCGGAGGGAAGTCACCTAAGCGACCTGAATTCGTGTGCGAAAGCGCGGGATTGTCAAGAGGGCTCGGCCACGTGCACCACTGCTAATTCACACACAACACTACTGGTGGATGAAATCTTCTCAAGACCAAAAACTATTCTTCAGAAACAAAAACATACATATCACTACGACACAAATTAATACTATACTCAATCGGTCGGTTCAAATGGTCAAACGCCAGTTGCTTAATCACCAACACCGGTACGGCATCATCCAGTTTAATATGTGACTGAAACTCAACATCCGGCATACGGGCGCTAACTTTGCTTTTAGTTCGCTGAGGAATTATGTTCTGGCTGCGGAAGTAGTCATACAGCGACATACCAATATCATCGGCATTGTTAATCAACGCCACCGGAACATAGGACTCTTCGATAGAAACCGGGTCTTCATCCACGTAACGAATCCGCTTTAGCATAAAGACCTGACTGCCAGCCGAAATTTTTAACTGCTCGGCGACGTCATCAGGACAGTTCACGATGCTTTTATTAATCCACAGGGTATTTGGCGTTTTTCCCCGCAACGCCACCTGCTGAGAGAAACCCTTGGCTTCTTTCAATGAATATTCAAACTTATCGTTGATTTGGGTACCAAAACCGCGGGAGCGAATAACGACCCCTTGTTCATCCAGCATCTCCATGGCTTTGCGCACCGTAATTCGAGACACCCCGGTTAACTGACTTAAGTCGCGTTCCCCCGGTAGAATATTTCCCGGTGGCAATATGCCAGTACGCACTGCCATTTTGACCGTTTCAGCAAACTTCAGGTATAGCGGCGTATTATCTGACTCTGCAATACGCTCACAGAGTTGTTTAATCAGCGTCGAGTGTGTGTCATTCATCTCAGTTAGCCCACAATAAGCAATTGAAAAATAATAAGTTGCTATTTTTTCAGTTGAAGTCATTCCATTATACCCACTCTGATTTTATCGGCATGCTTTTATTCACACCATCGCCCCCTGATTGAGAAAATGGTTTCATCGTGCTATTTCTGTCAGCCTATGGGATATTGTCAGGGAACGCTATGGAACTGGATGAGATATGGGGATGCCGGGTATTGGGTACCGATAAGCCGCGTTTCTATACTGACTGGGCGGAACAGCAATTAGCCAATGGCTCGGAATCTGAAGCTATATTGATATTGGCAAGTCTAGGGCTTGATCAACAGTTAGACCGTCAGGAAGTTGAGTTTTATTTTCAACGCTATATAGAAAATATTGGAATTACATCGTCGTCTCCAGCTATCAGCCTAACCAACTATGCAAAAGTGCTGTGTCACAAAATTATTTCATCAACTATTTCTCCCGAAGAGGGAGTACATCTTCTTTCTGAATTCAATGGTAAGACGGAAGAACATTCTCCTGCCTATATTATATGGAGTGACCTAGAAGAGGAGTTAACCCGATTTGAAATGGGAGAAGGATACTATTGTTGGTATGCCATAACTGCTGAAAATAAAAACTCATATATCATTGATACTGCAAAACAATTTCCAATTTTATTGGAATCAAAACTGCCTGATAATTTTTTGATATGTCTTATTGTCCCCAATGTACCTGTGCCGGAATACCGGAGAAAAAGCGGATAACTAAATCCGAGGCGATTAAAAAAGCACTCCACATCGTATTCAATCTTGATTATGTCACTGTTCAGGTATGCCCTCGCTGTCACTCTGAAGAACTCATTTCTATGCGGCTTTATCGGGGCAGAGAGTTATGGCTAAAAACCAATCAGCAACCGAGCGTGAATTTATGAATATATCTTCTGCCACATTAACCAAATACCTACTCTTCCCCTACCGCCAACCGGATAAATCCGCGTTAAACCGCTACCTGAAAAATAAAACGATTCTAATTACCGGTGCCAGCTACGGCATAGGCGAGGCGGTAGTGGAGATGTTGGCGGACAGTCCGGTTAAATTGATTCTGGTTGCCCGCACCGCAGAAATGCTACAACAGATTCAACAACGTCTCACATCACACTCCGCTGACTGCCATATTTTTCCCTGCGACTTAACCAATGAACAGCAGTGTACCGAACTACTCCATCAGCTACAGCAACATGGCAATATCGATATTTTTATAAACAACGCGGGAAAATCTATCTGCCGTCCGCTGATGGATTCATTGGATCGACTGCATGATTTTCAACGTACCATCCGTTTGAACTACCTTGCTCCGGTTCAGATCTGCCTTAGTTTGATACCGCAGCTACAAAAATCTCAAGGGCAGATTATTAATGTATCAGCCCTGAATGTGCTGCTGGCACCAACGCCTTACTGGGCAGCGTATCAGGCATCAAAAACCGCGTTTGACCAATGGCTGCGCTGTGCTGAACCGGAATTAAGACTGGCGAAAATAACCGTCTCTTCTATCTACTTTCCACTGGTCAAAACCCGCATGATAGCCCCAGTATATGCGGATAAACCAGTTCCAGCCTTATCGACTGAACAGGCGGCAGAAATCATCTGTCGCGCATTGCTCACTCGCAAACCGTGCATCCGCCCTTGGTGGGCACTGTTCGCTCAGGTGGCTTCGGTTATTTTTCATCGGCTATGGGCAGGCTGTTGTCGTTATTATTTAAAACGAAAATCAGATGAATAAGTTTCAGTTATTACGCAATACCGGTTTATTGTCGTTTAGAGGCGTATCTGCCTTGGTCGCTTCCATTAGGGCGAACGGTATTAGTTTGATGGCACTACTAGGCTATAGTGCCCGACGCTATCCTGAACGCAAGGCAGTTCAGGATGAAAATCAGTCGTTAAACTATCAACAGCTATATCAGCAATCCCGGGCAGTCGCTGGTTCCCTTATGACTCAACATCAGATTGCCTCGGGCCAGCAAGTGGCAATTATCTGTCGTAACCATACATCGCTGCTTAAAGCATTATTCGCCAGCTCCGCTAGCGGAGCGGATATTTGTTTGATCAACAGTGAAATTAGCCCCCAGCAATTAGCTTCGTTTATTCACCAGCATCAGTTTCACTTAATTATTCATGATCCTGAACTACATCTTCTGATTCAACAGGCAGGTTATGATGGTCAATGTCTACCCGTCGTTCATGATACCGAGCCATCCATCGAGTCATATAGCCAAATGCCCGTCAGACCCGTAGCTAAAATCACCTATGGTCCGGGAAACATTGTGGTGCTGACCGGCGGCACCGGTGGTGAATTTAAACAGGCGGCACGTAAGCCCTCTCTGTTTGCCTTTATTAATCCACTAATGGCCCTATTGGATAAATTGAAGCTGGATCAATACCGTTCTTTATATATTGCCACGCCGATCTATCATGGGTTTGGTCTAGCAACGTTATGTATCGCTACCCTACTGGGTTCGGCTATCTATTTGACGCGCCGTTTTGAAGCACAAGACGCGGCTGAACTGATAAAACAGCAGCAAATAGAGGTCGTCACCTTGGTTCCCCTGATGCTGAGCCGGATGCTGCATGGTTATCCAACACGGTTAAAATCACTGCACTGTATTATTTCTGGGGGAGCGCCCCTTCCACCAACGCTGGTTAGCGAAACGCAAACCCTGCTGGGTAAACGACTATTCAACCTGTACGGCACTTCAGAAGCAGGGATCTGTACCATCGCGACGCCAAACGATCTGGCCTATGCGGCAGATACCATTGGATTACCCATTGATGGTTTAACCATCTGCCTGTGCGATACCGCCACGAGCCAGTTGATTACCCGTGATAACACCGTTGGTTTGTTGCAGGTTCAATGCCGATGGGCGGCCCAACAAACCGACGACTTGGTAGCGACCGGTGACCTCGCTTTTCGTGACGCCAACGGCTACTACTTTCTCAACGGCCGCCGCGATGACATGATTGTTTCCGGTGGCGAAAATATCTACCCCATTGAGCTGGAAAAGGCGCTGGCTGAACATCCGGCAGTCAGGGAGTGCGTGGCAATTGGCGTTGAGGATAAAGAATTTGGTCAGCGGTTAAAGGCATTTGTCGTTACCGAACCCCATGAGGATATTGATGCCCCACGGTTAATGCAATGGCTAAAACCGCGCGTTGCCCGCTACCAGATGCCTGTCAGTATCGAGCTTATCGAGGAAATCCCGCTGACGGCAGTGGGCAAACCCGATACCAAAAAGTTAACTCACTTATCACGTTAACCATTTACAGAAAACATCGGGGATAACCGTCGATAATGCAGTAACGTCATCAAATGGATGCGATTATCTGGTTTATTCTATAATAACATTCGGTTTACCTATGACAGAAGAGATTGGGAGACGGTAAGTCAACACTCACCTTTAACGATTCCCACTAAAAATACGTCTGGCCCGACCCGGCGATCCGCTTCTCATAACCAGCTCCCCCACAACATTCCCCCAGATTCCCATGCGTCAGTATTGCTGCCTATCCCATTCCTCACCCCATCGAACTTTACAAATGTTAATCAAATGTTGTGAAATATTTGTGATATCTTTAATACAACCAAGCAGCACTTCAAAAATAACGACTGGCAGAGATGCCGGTAATATCGGTAATTAATGGAGGAGCTATGTCATCTGATCTACGTCAACAATGCCTTGATACCCTAACGGTCGGCCAACAGAAATATCATTATTACAGCCTGTTGAAAGCCGCAGCTCAATTAGGCAATATTGAACGCCTGCCTAAATCGCTTAAAGTTTTATTAGAGAATCTACTGCGCTTTATCGATGGCGACACGGTACAGGAAGCAGACTTAGCTGAGCTGGTTAAGTGGTTGGAAAGCGGCCATACCGATCGCGAAATCGCCTACCGCCCGGCGCGGGTATTAATGCAAGATTTTACCGGCGTTCCGGCCATCGTCGATTTGGCTGCCATGCGCGAAGCCGTTCAGCGCCTTGGCGGTGATGCCAGTAAAGTCAACCCGCTCTCACCTGCCGATTTGGTCATTGACCACTCGGTCACGGTGGATGATTACGCCAATTCGCACGCCTTTACTACTAACGTCATGCTCGAAATGCAACGAAATCACGAACGCTATGCCTTCTTGCGTTGGGGGCAAAAAGCCTTCAGTCGATTCCGTGTAGTGCCTCCGGGCACCGGTATTTGCCATCAGGTCAACTTAGAATATCTGGGACAAACGGTCTGGCAGGAGCAGCAGGATGACAAACTGATGGTCTATCCAGATACGTTGGTAGGTACTGACTCCCATACCACCATGATTAACGGATTGGGTATTCTGGGCTGGGGCGTTGGCGGCATTGAAGCAGAAGCCGCCATGTTAGGCCAGCCGGTTTCGATGCTGATCCCTGATGTGGTTGGTTTCAAAATGATCGGGCAACTTCGGGAAGGCATTACCGCTACCGATCTGGTACTGACCGTAACCCAAATGCTGCGTCAGCACGGTGTTGTGGGGAAATTCGTTGAATTTTATGGCGATGGACTGGCGCGCCTAACGCTGGCGGACCGCGCAACCATCGGTAATATGTCGCCAGAATTTGGCGCCACCTGCGGTTTCTTCCCGGTTGATGAAGAGACATTGCGTTATATGCGTTTGTCTAGTCGCAGCGAACAGCAAATAGCGCTGGTTGAAGCCTACTGTAAAGCACAAGGGCTATGGCGCTATCCTGGTGATGAACCGGTATTTACCAGCACCTTGTCTCTGGACTTGTCGACGGTGGAGGCCAGCCTAGCTGGCCCTAAACGCCCTCAAGACAGAGTCACATTGAGCGGTGTTAAGCAGGCTTTTGAAGCCTACACGCAGTTGGACACCTCCGCACGAACACCGCGTATCGAACAGATGCCCGTCACGCTGAAAGAAAGCGCCTTTGCGCTGAAACAAGGGGCGGTGGCTATCGCCGCCATCACGTCCTGCACCAATACCTCCAACCCTGGCGTTATGCTGGCAGCAGGACTACTGGCTAAAAAAGCCGTCGAGAAAGGCTTACAGCGTCAGCCGTGGGTAAAATCATCTCTGGCTCCCGGCTCTAAAGTCGTTACCGATTATCTGAATGCGGCAGGACTAACCCCCTATCTGGAAACGCTGGGATTCAATCTGGTTGGCTATGGCTGTACCACCTGCATCGGTAACTCTGGGCCACTGTTAGCACCGATTGAAGAGGCTATCAAACAGGGAGATTTAACTGTTGGTGCCGTGCTATCCGGTAACCGTAACTTTGAAGGTCGAATTCACCCTCTGGTTAAAACTAACTGGTTAGCTTCTCCACCGCTGGTGGTCGCTTATGCGCTGGCAGGCAACATGAATGTTGATTTATCTCGGGATCCGCTGGGGTATGATAAGCAAGGATATCCAGTCTATCTGAAAGATATCTGGCCTTCTTCCCATGAAATTGCTCAGGCCGTTGAAGGGGTTACCGCAGCCATGTTCCGAAAAGAATATGCGGAAGTGTTTAATGGTGATGAAGAGTGGCAATCAATCAAGATTGAAGCGTCACAAACCTATCACTGGCAGGAGGATTCGACCTATATTCGTCATCCCCCTTTCTTTACCACCATGCAAGCGACACCAGAAGCGGTACAAGACATTCATCATGCCCGCATTTTGGCTCTGCTGGGAGATTCCGTCACCACTGACCATATTTCTCCGGCGGGTAATATTAAGGCCAATAGCCCGGCGGGAATTTATCTCAATAATCACGGTATTGAAGCTAAAGATTTCAACTCTTACGGCTCACGCAGGGGTAATCATGAAGTGATGATGCGCGGTACGTTTGCCAATATCCGTATTCGTAATGAGATGGTTCCCGGTGTCGAGGGTGGCTTTACGCGTTACGTTCCCACCAAAGAAATACTGCCTATTTACGATGCCGCAATGCGTTACCAGCAAGACAATGTACCGCTGGCAGTGATCGTGGGTAAAGAGTATGGCTCCGGTTCCAGCCGCGATTGGGCGGCAAAAGGCCCAATGCTGCTGGGGGTTCGCGTAGTGATTGCTGAATCCTTTGAGCGTATCCATCGCTCTAATCTGATTGGCATGGGCATTTTACCACTGGAGTTTGCGCCAGGGATCACCCGAAAATCTCTGGGTTTAACCGGTGATGAAACCATTACCGTGACCCAGTTGGCAGCGCTGCAACCGGGCCAAACCGTCACCATCATTATCACTCACGCTGATGGTCACCATCACATCATTAATACCCGTTGCCGTATCGATACAGGTAATGAGCTAACCTACTACCAGAACGGCGGTATTTTGCATTATGTGATCAGAAAAATGTTGTAACGACAAAAATCATAAATGACACGCGCAACAGGGATGTTGCTTCAAACGCTGCCCTATCAGTTAAAATGTAAGCCAACTATTCCAGCCATCCAATAAAATAGTCACCAAGCAAATTATTAACACGCTTTGAAAGCACATCCTTTTAGAAAAACTTCTACTTAGAAATCGACCCACCCATTAAAAACATAAATAAAAATACAAATACTGCACATTAAAGCCAGCACCAATACCTTAGAACACCATCAATGAAATAGCGTGATTATAATTTTGAAACGATGTTTCATATTTACAAACAAAATATAGTTTGTATGACTCAGATCACAGCTAACCACCATCATAATTAGCTAGGATTACAGCAACAAAAACGGAGATGCAAATCTAGACGAAAATAAAATTTAAAATAATTACTTTATTATCAATGAAATAATTTTATTGAATATTAAATACCGCAGAGCCGTTAACCCATTTTATTTACGTTTACTTATTGAAACCAACAACGCCATAAGGAGCCAACTACTCTTAAAAAATCTATTAACGAATAGCAAAGATACATCAGGCCGGTATAAACCCTAACTAAAAAAGGGATATCTTCCTGATTTCATCTTAAAAGAGCAGTAGCAACTACTTAAATTAAAAATATCGAGCAACACAATAATTATCAATGTAATTATTGCGTGGCCACTGGATACTTTTTTGTTTTATTTAGCAACGATATCAATCACACGCTTATCGTTATTGAAAACAACTTACTGACTAGGTGGAAATAATATGAAAATTAAGCAGGCCATTGACAAAATCCCTGGCGGATTAATGCTAGTTCCTCTGTTTTTAGGTGCCATTTGCCATACTCTGTCTCCTGGCGCAGGTAAATATTTTGGTTCATTCACTAACGGTTTAATCACAGGTACGGTGCCAATTCTGGCCGTTTGGTTCTTCTGTATGGGGGCATCCATTCAGTTAAGCGCAACGGGTACGGTATTACGTAAGTCTGGTACGCTGGTTATTACTAAAATTGCCACGGCCTGGGTGGTTGCAGCCATTGCATCACAATTCATTCCTGAATACGGTGTTGAAGTTGGCTTCTTCGCGGGTATGTCTACACTGGCATTAGTGGCTGCAATGGACATGACTAACGGTGGCCTATACGCCTCTATCATGCAGCAATATGGTTCAAAAGAAGAAGCCGGTGCATTCGTACTCATGTCCGTTGAATCGGGTCCGCTCATGACCATGATTATTCTGGGTACTGCGGGCATTGCCTCATTCGAACCGCAAGTTTTCGTTGGTGCTGTTCTACCATTCCTGATTGGTTTTGCACTGGGTAACTTGGATCCTGAACTCCGTGAATTCTTCAGTAAAGCGGTGCATACCCTGATTCCATTCTTCGCCTTCGCATTAGGTAATACCATCAACCTAGGCGTTATTCTGGAAACCGGTCTGCTGGGCATCCTGCTAGGCGTAGGGGTCATTATCATCACCGGTATCCCGTTAATTATTGCCGACAAATTTATCGGTGGGGGTAACGGAACCGCTGGCGTCGCCGCCTCAAGTACAGCAGGTGCTGCGGTTGCTACACCGGTACTGATTGCAGAAATGCTGCCTCAGTTTAAGCCAGTTGCTCCGGCTGCAACTGCGCTGGTTGCGACTTCGGTTATTGTGACTTCAGTTCTGGTGCCAATCATTACCGCAATGTGGGCGAAACGCATGGGGAATAAGCCCGCGGTGCGAGAAACTGAAACCGCAGGCCTCGCTGAAAAAGCTTAAGGTCTACGCACTATCGACATTGTTTTGAACGCTGGGTTATGTCATCAAGGATACGGGATAATAAACATGAAAAAATTATTAGGTTCAGCACTGTTCTCATTGTTAATCAGTGGTACATGTTTTGCTCAAAGTGCGGATGTCACTGCGGTAAATAATGCCGTCGAAAACATGCGTCTGGCGATGTTAAGCGCCAAGAAAGCCGAGCTAGAAAAAATTGGCGCACCAAACCTCAGCTACGGTCACTCCAGTGGTCGCGTTGAGAATAACGCCGAATTTGTCGATGCGATTGTTAGCGGAAAATCCAGCTTCGTGACCCTGAATCTGAATGACCAAACGGTCAACGTAGAGGGTGACGTGGCTATTGCTCGACACATTTTTGAAGCCAAAACCAACGACAGCGGTAAGCCCGGTGAAGTGAAAATTGGTGTCATGCAAGTATGGCAAAAAGATAAGGTCGGCAACTGGAAACTGTTGGCCCGCCAAGCTTATAAACTTCCACAACCACAATAAGCATGACAGGTGCCGTCATGGTTTCAAATGGCGGCTACACTAACAGGTTTGATTCCTGATTAAAGACAATGGATTAGTCTACCGCGATGGCGGAGATGAGATAAATAATCCTTGTTATTCATTTGTTAAAGAGGTTCTGATATGCAAGTTCGTCAAAGTATTCATAGCGATCACGCTAAAAAACTGGATACCACTGAACTACGCCGCGAATTCCTGATTGAAAAAATCTTTGAAGCGGACCAATACACCATGACTTACAGCCATATCGACCGCATCATCGTCGGTGGCATCATGCCGGTCAGCAAGAGTGTCACTATCGGTACTGAAGTGGGTAAACAACTGGGGGTGAGTTACTTCCTTGAACGCCGTGAATTTGGTGCAATTAATATCGGTGGTGCGGGCGTCATCACCGTTGATGGCACTCGTTATCAGGTGGGCAATGAAGAAGCGATCTACATCGGTAAAGGCGCAAAAGAAGTGATTTTCAGCAGCGCTGATGCCGCGAAACCCGCCAAGTTCTACTATAACTGTGCACCAGCCCATATGGCTTATCCGACTAAGCTAATCACCCGTGCAGATGTTACCCCGATGACCGTCGGTAGCCCAGAAACCAGCAACCTGCGTACCATTAACAAATACCTGATTCCTGAAGTGGTAGATACTTGCCAGTTAAGCATGGGCTTAACCAAGCTGGCTGAAGGTAGCTTATGGAACACCATGCCAACGCATACTCATGAGCGCCGTATGGAAGCCTATTTCTACTTCAATATTGATGAAGAAAATGCCGTATTCCACATGATGGGCCAGCCGCAAGAAACTCGTCATATTCTGGTACATAACGAGCAAGCAGTCCTTTCACCAAGCTGGTCAATTCACTCCGGTGTGGGGACTAAAAACTATACCTTCATCTGGGGCATGATTGGTGAAAACCAAACCTACGATGATATGGACCATGTGAAGATCAAAGATATCCGCTAATTCATCTGTTATCGGTCGGTGATACCGACCGTTTTTATATCAAAATGGGCATCCCTGAGGTTGCCCACGAGGGAGATTTTGTCATGATTTTAGATTCTTTCAATTTGAAAGGTAAAGTAGCCATGATCACCGGTTGTGATACCGGTTTAGGTCAAGGTATGGCATTAGGGCTGGCACAAGCCGGCTGTGACATTGTTGGTGTAAATATCACCGAACCGACCGAAACTATCGAGAAAGTTAAGGCACTGGGCCGCCGTTTCTTAAGCCTGACCGCAGACCTAAGCAGTATTGAATGCATCCCTGTTCTGCTGGAAAAAGTACTGGCTGAGTACGGTAAAATCGACATTCTGGTTAACAATGCCGGTATTATCCGCCGTGAAGATGCCATCGATTTCACCGAAAAGAACTGGGATGATGTGATGAACCTCAACATCAAAACCGTCTTCTTTATGTCTCAGGCGGTGGCTCGTCAATTTATCAAGCAGGGCCACGGCGGTAAAATTATCAATATTGCATCCATGCTCTCTTATCAGGGCGGTATCCGCGTTCCTTCTTATACCGCGTCGAAAAGTGCGGTGATGGGGGTTACCCGCCTGCTGGCTAACGAGTGGGCCAAACACGGTATTAACGTTAACGCTATTGCGCCTGGCTATATGGCAACCAACAATACTCAGCAACTGCGTGCGGACGAAAGCCGCAGTGCAGAAATTCTGGATCGTATTCCCGCTGGCCGTTGGGGCTTACCAGACGATCTGATGGGCCCGGCAGTATTCCTCTCCTCTCCGGCTTCTGACTATATTAATGGCTACACCATTGCCGTTGATGGCGGTTGGTTAGCTCGCTAAGTTCCACCTCCTCTCTGTAGGATTTTGGGGTGCGCCTGCACCCCTTTTTTATTGCCCCCCCCTTTTCTCCTACCGTTTTGTCCCCTAAAATCCCCTATCGTTTCCATTCAATCAGACACGACGCTGACATTGCTATGCTGAAAAAAATGTTCTTATTGGTATTGCTACTGGCAACACCGGCTTTATGGCAAAACGTACTGGCTACAGAACGGGCGGTTGAAAAACAGGCGACGCCACAACAACAAGTTATCGAGTTTTATCACTGGTATATGACCCATATCGAACGCCTGCCATCAGCAGATCCAGAAGATAAAAAAACCTTCGAGAAATACATCAGTCAGGAAACCCTTGACCTGTTGAATAAAATTAATAGCAGTGAAAATCCATTAGATGCCGATTATTATCTCAGCGCTCAGGATTATGGCGACAACTGGGGCTCAGAGATCTCGCTATTGCGTGAGTCAATTGACGATACTCACGCCGAAGTGGACATTCACTTAGGTAAGACCGATGAGTTTGAGCAGACTTTGTATATCTCCCTGCGGTTGGAGCATGGCGTATGGAAGATCTATCGCGTACAGGACAAAGTAACTGACAATGATCTCTCGACTTGGGTTGAGCCAAAGCAATAACCTTGGTTATTGGTTAGTTTTAGTACCAACGTTTGTCTTGCTATAATGCGATACTTTCGGGTACCAAAATCAGGATGATTTGAGAAATCGCCCTTTTAACTAACGTAATCACCACGTTACCCTTATCAATTTAACAGATTGAATTATTTATATAAATTCAATTTTTTTACTAAAAATTTGCTCATTCTTTCGTTTTAAATGTGTTGTTATTGGTAATAATAAACATTAATTGTACTCATTTTTGTATACACTACCCGACCATCACAGAACTAAACCGAATGAGCCAACCCGACACATCAATTTTATGAACAAACTCAAAGCGTTATCACAACAAAAAATATCTTTAATATTAGCTATTTATATCGGAGTCTTTCTTAATCTTTCGGTGTTTTACCGTCGCTTCGGCCACAGTTTAAGTTTTACTAAAATTATCGAAGCCGCTACCGAAATTCTGGTTATTGTTCTTTTTACTTTTTTCCTTATGCGTCTGCTATCGCTGGGAGGAAAACTGTTTTATCGCGTAACGGCCTCGTTGTTTGTGTTGATATCCGTTGCAGCCAGCTACTACATGATCTTTTTCAACGTGGTTATTGGTTATGGCGTGGTGATATCCGTACTCACTACCGATATGGATATGAACAAAGAGTCCATCGGCTGGCATTTGATTGTGTGGATGGTGTTGGTGAGCGCCCTGCCGTTGTTACTGATCTGGAAGAGCGGCCTACACAATACCCTGCTAGCGCAGCTCAAAACGCCAGGACAGCGTAAAAAACCGTTAGCCATCCTGCTAATAGCCGCTTTGCTGGTCTGGATACCGCTTCATCTACTAGGGTCTGAGCAAAAGAGTGAAGAAATACAATTAAATACCGACATGCCAAGCTATGGCGGTGTCGTGGCGCACTCCTATCTTCCTTCTAACTGGCTGGCCGCGCTCGGTCTGCTTGCCTATACCAACGTTGAAGGCAGCCGAAACTCGCAGGATCTATTCGATCCGGCGAAACAATTTACCTATGTTCCTCCATCCGATATCGACAGCACCTATGTGGTGTTTATCATTGGAGAAACTACCCGCTGGGATCATATGGGCATGCTGGGCTATTACCGCCAAACTACGCCTAAAATGGAGAAAGAAGATAATCTCCTGATGTTCAAAGGCAAGTCTTGCGATACCGCCACCAAACTCTCTCTACTCTGCATGTTTGTGCGTGAGGGTGGGACCAAAGATAATGCCCAGCGCACATTACAAGAAAAAAATGTCTTCTCCGTCATGAAGTCATTAGGTTTCACTTCTGAACTTTTCGCCATGCAAAGTGAACTGTGGTTTTATAACGATACCAATGTTAATGACTACCAGTTCCGTGAAACCATTGCCTCAGAGAAGCGTAACGATGGCAAACCTGTCGATGATATGTTGTTGATCAACGAACTACAGAAGTCACTACAGCGTTACCCAAATGGTAAACATTTAGTGATTCTGCATACGAAAGGCTCTCACTATCTCTATTCTCAACGTTACCCGGCCAGTTTTGCCCGTTATACGCCAGAGTGTATGGGCATTGACCGTTCATGCACCAAAGCACAGTTGATAAACTCGTTTGATAACAGCGTGCTGTATATTGATACCTTTATCACCAATGTCATTGAGCAAATGCGGGATAAGAACGCGCTGGTGTTCTATGCTGCCGATCACGGTGAATCTATCAGTAATAATGCACACTTCCATGCAACACCGCGAGAGATGGCGCCACCTGAACAATTCCGAGTGCCGATTATGGTTTGGGCTTCCGACAGTTTTTTAAAGCAGCCGGAACATCATGACGCCTTTGAAAGGCTAAAAACCAAACATCAGGCCGGTGTGACACTGAATCACACGGAGATCTTTGACTCTATTCTCGGTTGTTTAGGCTATAACTCACCGAATGGTGGAATTAAGCAGGCGAATAACTGGTGTGGTAAATAACATTCTGTCTATTTGAGTTTCAAAACGGTAACTCCGGCCGTAAGTACAATGAGTGCATATAGACATTGTGCTCGGCCGGAAGACCATCTTACTTAGCGTCAGCGTACGTTGGGCTTAGCCCAACGGGGCCAGCGCAAGCACTGTTCAAGCAGGCTTGCGCCCAACAAAACTACTTAGCCTCAACCACCTTCGCGGTACTACTGCGGGTACTCAGCCCACCACCACTCAATACATCTTCCAAGGCCTCTAGCGTTACGCCTTTAGTCTCTGGTACCCGAGCCCGGATAAACACAAACCCAGCCATACAGATAACGCCGTACAGCAGGAAGCTGCCTGAAGCACCCAGACTGGCATTCAGCAATGGGAAGGTATAAGTGAGTAAGAAACAGGCTATCCATAATGAAAAGGTTCCTACCGCCATTGCCATACCGCGAATGCGGTTAGGGAAAATCTCTGACAGTAACACCCAAGTCACTGGAGCCAGCGTCAACGCATAAATCGCGATGGCAGCCAGCACCAACAACAGAACAGGTAGCCCCAGAACACCAAAAGCATAAGCACCAGCAATCAGTACATAGATAATGGTTAGCCCCAGTGAACCTATCAGCATCAGTTTACGACGTCCCAATTTGTCAACCAGTGGCAGCGCTAAAATGGTAAAGATCAGATTAATCAACCCGGTTGCCACGATAGATTTTAACGTATCGTTAATATCAAATCCGGCAGAAGCGAAAATCTCCTGAGCGTAATTAAAGATAACGTTGATACCACACCATTGTTGGAACATGGCCAGCACGATACCAATAATGATAATCGGACGAACTTTAGGATTGAGTAATTCACTCACTGGTACTTTCTGCGAATCACTTCCCAATGTCCGACGTATGTCATCTAATGTGGTTTCAGCATAATGCTGGCTACCAATGCGCTGCAGTACGCCTCTGGCTTTCTCAATTTTGCCGGCTTTTGCCAGCCAGCGCGGCGATTCAGGAACAAAGAACATCAGTACCAGAAAGGCTAACGCAGGTACCAGCTCCGCGCCAAACATCCAGCGCCAGCCACTTTGACCATTCCAGCTTTGTAGCAAATCAGCCGCCGTCGAAGCAGACGCTACCGGCTCAGCAATCATCAGATTAACCAATTGAGCAGCCAGCACGCCAATAACAATGGTGAGTTGGTTCACCGCCACAAACTTCCCGCGTTTATCCGCCGGACTTACCTCTGCGATGTACATCGGACTTAATGCGGAAGCCAGACCAATCCCAACCCCACCCACAATACGATAAAACACAAACCCATCAAAACTGCCCGCAATGGCTGTTCCCCATGCTGAAATGGAAAACAGTATTGCTGCCAGAATCAGAGGTCGTTTACGTCCTAAACGATCGGCACACCAGCCAGAAATCAGCGCACCAAAAACACAGCCTACCAGTGCCGAACTCATGGCCCAGCCAGACTGGGCCGGATCGGTGATAGAAAAGTAAGCTTCATAGAACGGTTTCGCGCCGCCGATGACGACCCAATCATAACCAAATAGCAAACCGCCACAGGCTGCGACCAAACACATCATCCATATATATCCCATATTCAACTGATTTGTTGCGCTTGCCATATTCTTCCTCTCATTATTGGAAATCGGACAGCAGCTAGGGGAAACTAATAAAACTTCAAAACGCTATTAGTACCGCAATAAATATCACCTACGATTGCTGTCGATAAAAATATTTAAAATCAGTGCACTACCAGCTAGTTCACAACACTATTTTCATAAATTTAAAATGCCCGTGTTGATCGGTAAATCGTTGTTCCATCTGATGATCGGATTCCTGTTGAGTTACACCTCCGGCTGGCTAATTAAGCGCATGGTTTGATACAACGTTTCGCCAGGGGCCAGTCGCTTAAGCCCTCCACCCTGTTCTTGGTTATGGGCATTTGCGGCATGGCTCATCGGTTCAACGCAGAAGTAATCAAACTGATAACCCTCATCAAATGACGGATCGGACACAAAGATGAAATAGCAAGGTGTCGCAGGCTCGGTTGTCATAGTTAGTGACCAACGATGCTCCGGCCAATGGATCTGTGCGCGACCATCCCATTGGGAAAAACCATTATTTAACCAATGGCGTGGAAGTCGTGCCGGTTGGTTAAAATCAAGTTCTGCGGGCAGTGTGGCTTGATGTTCACCCGCCAACCACTGAGCCTCTTCCAGCCAGTAGCCGTCGGCTTTCGCTTGCAGCGTGGTTTGTTCGGTTAATGGGAAATAGGGATGCCAGCCCAATCCAAAAGGCAGTGCATACTCCCCCTGATTAGTGACGCTCAGGCTCACCACCAGCGAAGATGCCTGCAGTTCAAAACTCTGGCGAGCGGTATAACAATAAAGTTCTGATCGATGCTGGTACTCGAGCACCAGCCGATCATCGCGCTGTTCCAGACACTGCCACGGATTTAGCCAACCATCACCGTGCAGATAATGCGGATCCCACTCGGTATTCGGCTTCAGAGAATAGGTTTCACCTTCAAAGGAGAAGCGATTACCCTTCACCCGATTGCCAAACGGCACCAAAGGAAAACAGCTGGAATGTCCGGCACTCCCCGTTGCAGCCCCCGGCCGCAATAAGGGGACCTGACGCCGCTCGTGACAGCCATACAGCGCCTCAATCGTTCCTCCCATAGAAGAGACTTTCACTATCAGCGCTTCATTTGCCAATGTAAAAAGCGTCATATCCATTACCTTCCTTGCCGTTGTTTATTGCTGATTACCGCGATGTCTGGTGGAGCAATCGGTCTGCCCTCCCCGATTGCCCTCAGGCTTATTCGCAGGGCTATGTCCTGATTAGCTGGCTTTCCCCTGGATGAACGCTCTGCGGTGAGCAACCGGTAAACTTCCCTAGCATTCCAGACAGCGCCTTGAATTGATGGGCTCGGCTATGTGCCGGGTTTAACGACAGCAAACGTTCAATGTGTCGCTCAAAGGCCGGTAGATCTGCCTGCCCGAGATGAGCTAACGCTTGAATGAACAGGCAGTTCTCCTGATGTTGTTGCTGCAGATCGCTATCCAGTGCCAACAGATCCGGCTGTGAAACCGCAAAGAAGTCACGACCAACGGTTTGCTTTGCCATCTCATCAGCCCAGTCCGCCATGCTGATAAACAGGGTTGAAGCGCTCTGATTGTCACCAAGACAGTTCAGCGCAACCCCCTGATAGAACAGATAGTCAACCGGTTGATCGTTGTAGTAGCGATGAACATTAATCACTCTGTCGCCAGCACTGGCTTTGATAAAGCAGTCATGGGCCAACGAGGTTTGCCCCTGTTGTTGGGCACAGACCCCCAGCCAGAACCAGATATCGTTGTCCGTCTGTCCAGAGAGTCTCCCCTCACTGAGGTTTTCCGGATAGTGCAGTGCCTGATGTAGCAGTTCTACAGCCTGTGCTGGCTGTTGCTGTTCCAAGTGTTGGCAAGCACGCAGCAGTTGATTAGAAATATACTGTCCGGTAACTTTGCCCTCACCGCCTTCCCACGGATGGAACTTCCGCTGTTGAAGGATCTCTGCGGCCTGCTGCCATTTTCCGAGTTGGTTATACAAACCCAGTATTTCTGCCGTCAGATCGTCTCGCTGCCGTGCAACGGTAAAATGCTGCTCTAACCGGCTGAGGCGTATTTGCGGATCGATAGCCCGTAGCTTGTCCAGCAGATCGCGTTCAAACAGCAGTCGCGCATCCTGAGGGGCTAGGCTGAATGCCCGCTCCAGATACGCTTCCGCCTGCTTTGCATCCCGCTGTTTATTCCATGCATAGATACCTAATCCGCGCCATGCATCAGCGAAATCAGGTTGCATAGCCGTACATTCGCGCCATAGTTCAACGGCACGCTGATAGTTACGTTTACTGTAGTGGAAACAAGCCAGAAGATGGCGGGCGAAATAGCATTCCGTCAGGCTTTCCAGCATGTCTACTTCATCCAGCGTGTTAGGGAAGCGTACATAAGCCGGGAAAGCAGCACGCGCATCCGCCAATAGCGATGCGCGCTCAGTGACAGGTAGCAAACTGGCATGAAGATAAAGAGGCAGAGTTTCCTGATTGTTGAGTCGTAACAGTACTTCCTGAGCCAACTCGCGCTGGCCGCAAGAAAGCATCAATCCTGCCGTCAGTAGTGAGTTTATTCCACGACCGCCTGAAACTTGCCGCCACTGTTCCAGATGGGCCTCATCCCTATATTGCCGCCAAAGAAGATAATGTAAGGTTGGGTTTAACGGATATTCAGCACACCAGCGCGTCAGCCATTGTTGGCTCTCCTGCTGGCGTCCCGCCAGTTGCAACACCAGACCTTTCAGGCAAATCACCGTCTGATTAGCCGCATTGCTTAATAAACTTTGATGACAGAAAGAGAGTGCCTGCTGATAGTCAGCATCACACGTTGCCAGACGGGCCAATCCGAGGTAGCCACCGGATTTACCATTACCACTCCAAGTGGCACGATAGTAATCCTCTCTGGCCTGTTCAAGTTCTCCCTGACGTTCATACGCATTCGCCCTAACCAGACTGGCTAGCCCGCATACCGGGTTCTTATTCAGTTTATGGGCGCGCTTTAATGCCTGCGTGGCATACTCAATGGTCTGAGAATAGTTCGCTCGATTGTATTCCAGCGTGGCTAGGGCCAGATTGTTGCGGTAATCCAATGGATCCAGCTCAACACCGCGCAGGTAATAGTCAAAAGGTGAACGGCTGGCGTGGTTATACTGTTCCAGATGTTGACCAATAAACCAGGTTTCATCAGTGCTGGTGATTTCTGCCGCCGGAAGTGGCGTGTTAGCGACCTCCGGCAATGGTGTTTCCTGCGGCTGATGTTCGGTATAACTCAGTATGACTTTATCCTGCGCATCAAACAGCGTGATGGTTAAACGACCGTCTGGATTCGTTGGTAAGGTATCCCGCTGCACTTCTCCCGGCTTCAGTGCAATGGTCGTATTGAATAGTGGTGACGCATGCTTGTCGCTGGTAATCACTAGACGGTAGTGGGTCAGTGGCGCAACCGCATGCACGCCCCATACCACTTCACCGTTCCCCCGCTCCAGCTTCAACAGGGCATCACAAGATGCATTCTGGATAGTTCCTAGCGAGTTGTAAGGCAGAAAATTCTGCACAAACTGCTTCTCTTCCCAAGCATCTAACCAAGTGAAATCTGGCTGATTATCGGTAAATACTCCGGTCATCAATTCGATATAAGGGCCGTTCTCATCCGTCAGGTTACGATCCCACGCCTGACCAAACTCACTATATCCCCAGGTCCACTGTTTTTTACCCGGTGAATAGTGATGATCCGCCACATGCAGTAAGCCACCATCTTCATCATGGCAATAAGCGCCGACAAAGTCGTAGTCTGACTTTTCAGCCATGTAAGAGGTTGGAACCGGTACATTCTTATAGCGAGAGATATCAACACCCGCGGAGTAATCCACTTTATAGTAGGTGCCAGTGGCAATAGGGAAAGACGAGACGGCGCGCTTACCGTGATCGAATACTGCCGTCACATCCGGAGGGAAAACGCTCTGGTGACCATCGCCTCCTTTCACTGCCGGATTGGCCCACCATAAGAAATGACGGGGAGTCGGGTTGCCGTTGTACACTTTCGATACAATTTCCAGCAATGCACGGTCGGGATGAAGAGTAAAACCGGTCATCACCTGCAAGCCACGCATGGGTTCCATCTCGCCCATCCAGACGGTTTTTGAACCGTCTTCCTGCTCCTGAATAAAGTAGTCCACTGGCATAAACGTCGTTGGACGGTGGTGTTGAGGCCAGTTGAACTCGATTCCGCCAGAGATCCACGGCCCCAGTAGCCCCACCAGTGCGGGTTTGATCACCTCATTGTGATAGACAAAATCCCGCTGTTTAATTTTATCCCAAGCTTTATGTACTCTCCCGCCTAACTCAGGGAGCAACATCACTTTCAGGTAGTCATTCTCTAGCCATAGAGCACGATAAGACTTCATCACCTTTTCATCGCTGAGTACATCGGTTACACCATAGGGATAAACCGCCCCAGACGATCCCTGATAAACACGATGTTCCAGAAACATAGGATGAATGTCCTGAGATCCCGCTTCATAAGTCGGAATATCTACCGTTTCCTGCCAAACTTTTACCAGACTCATAACGCCCCTCAAATTTAACCAGTAACACTGAAAAATAAGTTGAGGCCAGTCTAATAGACAAAATTGCGCGGATTATGCACAATGATCACGCATTATAGTTAACGGAGTTAAGTGATATGCCCGCTTGCGGACTCAACAATCAGCGCATACGCCATCACAACAAAAGCGTACTGTTGGAAATTCTGTACCGAGAGAAGATCGCCAGTAAATCCACGCTAGCAAAGCAATCGCAGCTCTCTATTCCTGCCGTCAGTAAAATCCTGTCGGAGCTTGAACAAGAAAATAAAGTATCGCATCAACAAGAGAGTCTGCACGCTCGGGGAAATAGCGGCGGCAGCTATCGTATTACGCCAGAACCGGGTTTTATTCTGTGCCTTAATGTGACTCCCTATATGATTGAAAGCGTTCTTGTCGATGGTTGGATTACCCCTCAATCCTCCCTGAAATCCACCAGTATCAAGGCCACAACACCTGAAGCACTATTGACAGAAATTGAACGTCTGTATCGGCAGTATTATCAACTCAATCGCCCTCAGCCATTGCGGCTGGCACTATCAATTCATGGTCAAGTTAATCCCGTTACTGGCGTCTCGCAAAATATGCCCCAAGCACCATGGAATGATCCTATCGAGATAAAATATCTGCTGGAAGAACGGCTAAATACAGAGCTGCTCATCGATAATGACTGCATCATGCTGGCTCTGGCAGAGAAGTGGCAAAACCCTCACAACGTTCAGGATTTCTGCGTGATTAATGTGGATTACGGTATTGGCTCGTCATTCGTCATTCACCATCAAATCTATCGAGGGAGTCTCTATGGCAGTGGGCAGATAGGGCACACCATTATCGATCCTGATGGCAGCCTGTGTGATTGCGGTCGCTATGGCTGCCTAGAGACTATTGCCTCTCTTTCTGCCTTAAAAAAAATAGCGCGTAAGATGCGTAAAGTTCATCCCCGACATGGTCAGGAGCAGAGCTTGTCAGCAACCCCCTCCACCGAATGGTTGATTGCCCATTACCATCAAGGAGATGAGGAAGTACGCAGCATGGTCAATAGAGCGGCCCGCGCAATTGGCCTTAGCTTGTATAATTTTTTAAATATATTAAATATCAATCAAATATATCTATACGGGCGTAGCTGTGGGTTCGATAAAGAGTGGCTACAACTGATTCAAGAGCAAACGGGTTTTAACCCATTTGACCAAACGGATACGGTATTTATCAATGCCACTAATATTACTTTCGGTCAGCTATCTCGTCAGCAGCAGGTGATGGGAATTGCTTACTTATATGTAGAACAAGCGTTAAAGGAGATGAACGAGTAGAGCCTAAGAGCGTATTTTCTACGTTGCTGAAAGATGCCGTTTTTTATCTATTTTTACTGTTATAAGAAAGGAGTCGTTCATAAAAGAATCTCTTACTGATTTTTCATTTTCAGTTTTAGGATAATCAATCGGCGGTTAAAAACACAGTACACTGACAATGACTACGCTGGAGATTAAATATATTATTAAAAATCATGATGATAAAAAAACCGCGTCTCACAACTCATTTCCTAGACCAAAATCACTTGCTGAAGCGTTCATATTTCAAACAACTTTTTTGATATCGACAACATCAGCCTTTCAGCTAACTAATTAAGTAAATTTAATTCAATCGCTTTCTTTATTGCATGTCTGGCATTTGAGACATTCAGCTTATTTACGATATTCTTCATATGAAATTTTATTGTTCTTTCACGAATACCTAAAATGATAGCTGATTCTATATAGGTCTTCCCCATACTAACCCACTGCAATATCTCTAGCTCCCTCGATGATAATATTGAACCCTCGTTCTCAATAAGTAGGTTATTATTAATCACATTATTCACTTTATCATGCGTTTTAATTAGTAGAAATTGTATATCTGCCAGATTATTTTGAATTTTATCGTGAAAATACTCATCTCTGTTTATATTGCAAAAACTGAGTAAAACCAAGTTATTACTGGCATCACGAAGCGTAAAGGTAAAACCATCAAAAATATTGTAGCGTGAGGGAAAAGTTTCCATACCATTACTCGCCGTGCTTTTACTCGGTTCCAGAATGTCACTCCATGCAAAAGGAAGTATTGACTGTTTTGCATAAACGACTATCGGATCAAAAAGATAAAGCTCCGCAGCGATATAGCAAGACAACCACTCCTCCGGGTAGTTCGAAAGAATGATGGGTGCAGTTTGTGCGTACTTAGGGATGAGGAAATAGCAATAGTGACTAATACCATATGACTGTAACTGTTTTTCTAATAGCAGCTTAATACTTTTATCATTTCTAAAAGGCCCCATAATCTATTTCTACCTCTAATTCTGACGCCGAATATATACATTGATAACACCATATCCACATAGCATAGCCCCATCTGGTAATAAGATATACTGTCATTATTACCAATAATTCACTCTGCTAAATAAATATAAACCCTCCCACGCCGGCGTATATTCAATAACGACTTATAGCGCACCTTGGAATAACTTCTTGAATATTTTGGGCTTCGCCTCTAACACAGAATTTATAATAGAATAATTAATGAGATAATATAAAAAAATCGATCTTAAAAACTAACAATTAAGATATAAATAATTTTTTATGTTGCAATATATTGAAATTACAACACCACCTATTTCTTCAAGCAAAATAAATGTACTAACCTATGGATAACTCAAACAATTCAACTATACTTCATCCCATTGGGGCTGGGCTTTCATCCATTCTCTTGCCATATTTCGAGATATAAATCTAGAAATTCCACAATTGACAAATATATATTATTTAATAATAGCAGAACAGGACGTAAACTATGCTTGCAAAACTGAATCAATCATTTACTCGCCTGACAGATCATCAGGACGGCGGAAAGCTTCTTTTAAGAGTCGTATTTTCCGTACTCATGATATTTCACGGCGTAGCTAAAATAGAACATGGCGTTGGTTGGATTGGTGATATGTTAGTAAATCAAGGATTACCTTACTTCATTGCTTACGGCGTTTTTATTGGTGAAATTGTTGCCCCGATACTGATTATTTTGGGTATTTTCACTCGCCCTGCGGCATTAATTGTGGCGTTTACTCTGTTAGTAGCCACCTTGATGGTAGGCACCGGAAAAATATATACACTGACCAAAGTTGGTGCTTGGGGCCTAGAAACCGAATCGCTCTATTTCTTTGCTGCCATCATCACCATGTTACTGGGTAGCGGTCGATATTCTGTTGTAGGCCCTGATTACCGTTAATTTCCCCAACATTCTTGGCCCGGATAGATCACCTTTATCCGGGCTATCTTGACTATTCCGTTCACCTTTTGCCATCGCTATTCTGCTAATTCGCACAAGGAATTAGCTCAAATATACATTCATAGCCATTACCTGTTTATGCTAACGTTAATGACATTACCCTACGGTTAATCGAACCCAAATCGAGACGGAAGCTGCATCTTATGGCCAAGACAAAACGCCTTCTGATTGTTGTTGTCATCCTCTGTACCATTGCCGCCTTTTACTCGTGGAATAGCTATAACCACAGTAGAAACGCATCGCTATCCCTTTATGGTAACGTTGACATCAGAACGGTAAATCTAAATTTTCGCGTTGGTGGGCGTCTGGCTTCATTAACCGTTGATGAAGGCGACCGCGTAAAACCTGGGCAAATTCTGGGTCGATTGGATGATGTCCCCTACATCAATGCGCTACAGCAAGCCAAAGCGAATGTTGAATCACTGAAAGCGCGTCTGGCATTGGTACAAGAAGGCTATCGCACAGAAGAGATAGCGCAGGTCAAAGCGGCACTAACGCAGAATCAGGCCGCTTATCAATATGCCGAAAGCTTCTATCAACGCCAGTTGGGCCTGTGGAAAACACGATCGGTTTCCGCCAATACCCTTGATGATGCCCGCAATGCAAGGGATCAAGCCAAAGCCTCCTTACAATCAGCGAAAGATAAATTAGCGCAGTTTGAAACTGGCAGCCGCCCGCAAGAAATAGCAGAGGCTAAAGCGAATCTGTCACAGGCTGAAGCGGCTTTAGCTCAGGCTGAATTGAATCTATCAGATACCACCTTACTGTCCCCTTCCGAAGGCACCATTCTTACCCGTGCTCTTGAACCAGGCAGCATGCTGAGTGCCAGTAATACGGTATTTAGCCTGTCATTAACCAATCCGGTATGGGTAAGAGCCTATGTGAGTGAAGTCAATCTGGCTAAAGCGATGCCCGGTACTGAGCTTGAAATCTATACCGATGCACGCCCCGATAAGCCTTACCACGGCACGATTGGTTTTGTTTCCCCTAATGCGGAATTTACGCCAAAAAGTGTCGAAACCCCTGAACTTCGTACCGATCTGGTCTATCGCCTGAGGGTTATCGTTTCCGATCCGGATGATAATTTACGTCAGGGTATGCCAGTTACCCTCGCTTTTCCGGTTCGCTAAGGTGCACCATGAGTGATACTGACTCAGTAAACGTCCACCATATCGTTCTGGATAACGTTGAGAAAAGCTTTAAAGGACTCGCTAAACCTGCCGTCGCCAGACTGACAACGCAAATTGACAGCGGTGCGGTGATGGGGTTAGTCGGGCCAGACGGTGCCGGTAAAACCACATTAATTCGTATGTTGGCGGGTTTGCTTAAACCTGATTCCGGTACCATTCGGGTTGTGGGTCTGGATCCGATCAAAAATGATGGCGAACTGCACGCAGTGTTAGGTTATATGCCGCAAAAATTTGGCCTATATGAAGATCTGTCGGTAATCGAAAACCTGAATCTGTATGCGGATCTCCGCGGTGTCATTGGCGAAGAACGTAAAATCATCTTTGAAAAACTGCTAACCTTCACCGACCTATCCCGCTTTACCGATCGGCTGGCCGGTAAACTCTCCGGCGGTATGAAACAAAAACTGGGTTTAGCCTGTACGCTGATAGGTCAGCCAAAAGTCTTACTGCTGGATGAACCCGGTGTCGGCGTTGACCCTATATCCCGCCGGGAACTGTGGAAGATGGTGCATGAACTGGCGGATGAAGGCATGCTGATTCTGTGGAGTACCTCCTATCTGGATGAAGCAGAGCAATGCCGTCAGGTACTGTTAATGAATGAAGGTGAACTCATTTTTAACGGCCCGCCAAAGAAACTGACCCAACGTATGGCGGGCCGAAGCGTTCTGATTACCGCCATGCAGGGAACCAATCGCAAAATGTTGCAAAAGGCGCTGGCTCTGCCGCAGGTTAGCGATGGCGTTATCCAAGGGAAATCCGTCCGCCTGATTCTGCGTGAAGGAGAGGATCACAGCAAATTACCTGAATGGCTTGGTCAGCCTGAAGCCTACATAGAAGAAGCCGAACCTCGATTTGAAGATGCTTTTATTGATTTATTAGGGGGAAACCCGACCAGTGAATCTGCTCTGGGACAAATTATGCCAAGTGTTGAGGGCAACCCTCACGATGTGGTGATCGAAGCTATTTCACTAACTAAAAAGTTTGGCAGCTTTGCCGCAACGGATAACGTGAGCTTTCAGGTAAAACGAGGTGAAATTTTTGGCCTGTTGGGGCCTAACGGGGCTGGCAAATCTACCACCTTTAAGATGATGTGCGGTTTGCTAGTACCCACCAGCGGAAAAGCGCTGGTATTGGATATGGACTTGAAAACCAGTTCCGGTAAAGCACGCCAGAGGCTGGGGTATATGGCGCAAAAATTCTCTCTGTATGGCAACCTGACGGTGGAGCAGAATCTGAAATTCTTTTCCGGTGCCTATGGCCTGTATGGAGAGAAACAGAAAAATAAGATGGCCGATATGATCAAGGCCTTTAACTTCACCCCAATCCTTAAGCAAGAGCCAAATGCTTTACCCTTAGGATTTAAACAGCGTCTGGCCCTCTCCTGCGCTCTGATGCATGAACCGGACATTCTATTTCTCGATGAACCTACTTCCGGCGTCGATCCCGTTACCCGTCGGGAGTTTTGGCTGCACATTAACAGCATGGTGGAAAAAGGGGTTACGGTGATGGTCACCACCCACTTTATGGACGAAACAGAATATTGCGACCGTATTGGCTTGGTCTATCGGGGGAAAATCATTGCCGCTGGCTCACCTGACGATCTTAAGCAGCAGATTGCGACCGCAGAGAACCCTAATCCAACCATGGAGCAGGCATTTATTGATTTAGTATTGGGTTATGACAAGGAGGTTGAAAGTGGGTGATTCACCAGTCAAAAAGCCAAATACCTTCTTCTCCCTGCGTCGCCTGTTTGCCCTGTGCCGTAAAGAGAGCTACCAAATCCTGCGGGATCCCAGCAGCGGGCTGATCGCCTTTGTGATCCCACTGATGCTGCTGTTTATTTTTGGTTATGGTATCAATCTGGATTCCAGCAAATTAAAGATCGGGATTTTGATGGAACAACAAACGCCAGAAGCTCGCCATCTGGTCGATGCTTTTATTGGTTCCGCCTATATCGCACCCACTATCAGTACCGATCGCCGCACATTAATTCATAAGCTACAGGCGGGTGAAATTCGTGGCTTAGTGGTAATTCCTTCTGACTTTTCACAACACCTGCTGCGACCGGAAGATACCACTCCCATTCAGGTGATAACCGATGGCAGTGAACCTAATACCGCCAACTTTGCTCAGGGGTATGCTGAAGGTATCTGGCAAATCTGGCAGCGAAATCAGGCTATCGATCGAGGAGAGACGCCTCAGGGGTTAATCGATGTTCAGCTACGCTACTGGTTTAACCCTTCAGCCATTAGCCGCAATTTTATTATTCCCGGCGCTATCACCATTATTATGACGGTGATTGGCGCGATTCTCACCTCGTTGGTCATCGCCCGTGAATGGGAACGCGGTACCATGGAAGCACTACTTTCCACTCAGGTTACCCGGGGAGAGTTACTGCTATCCAAGCTAATTCCTTATTACTTCCTCGGTATGATTGCTATGGCACTGTGCGTGGTGGTGGCGGTACTGGTCATGGACGTGCCCTATCGGGGGTCATTACCGATCCTGTTTGGAATGAGCAGCCTGTTCCTTGCCAGCACGTTGGGTATGGGGCTACTAATATCGACCTTAACCCGCAACCAGTTTAACGCCGCGATGGTGGCGCTGAATGCCGCTTTTTTACCGGCGGTGATGCTATCCGGCTTCATATTTGAAATTGACAGCATGCCAGAGGTAGTACGAGCGGTAACCTATATCATTCCCGCCCGTTACTTTGTCAGCACCTTACAAACCCTGTTTCTGGCTGGAAATATTGGCCCCATTCTGTTTATTAATCTGCTGTTCCTGATTGCATCTGCGGTTTTCTTTATTGGGTTAACGGCACTGAAAACCAAACGGCGTCTGGACTAATCAATGATGCAAGATACTCTCATCATACTTCACCGCATGTTGTCACTGATCGCCAAAGAGCTACAGTCGCTGCTGCGCGATCCGCAAACCAGAGCCATTCTGGTACTGCCGGTATTGATGCAGGTGATTCTGTTTCCGTTTGCTGCTACGTTAGAAGTGACCAACGCCAGCATTGCTATCTACAGTGAGGATAACGGTAAATCTTCCATTGAGCTAACCCAGCGGATTGCCAAGGCCAAAGCCTTCAGTAATGTCATTCTGCTGCGCGGTTCGCAAGAAATAGAACCGACCATTAATCAGCAAAAAGCATTGTTGCTGGTACGCTTCCCGGCAGATTTTTCCCGCCGTATCGAATCGGGCCAAAATACACCGCTGCAAATTATTCTCGATGGCCGCCGCTCTAACAGCGCACAAATTGCTGCCAACTATATTCAACAGATTATTAAGCAATACCAATTAGAAATCAGTGCTGGAGTACCTAAACAGAACAATAGCCAATTAGTGATGCGAAACTGGTATAACCCAAACTTGGATTACAAATGGTTTGTAGTGCCATCGTTGATCGCCATGATTGTTACCATCGGCGTACTGATTGTGACCTCACTCTCCGTAGCCCGCGAGCGGGAACAGGGAACTCTGGAACAATTGTTAGTTTCTCCACTTACCACTTGGCAAATATTTATTGGTAAGGCCGTTCCAGCAATGATTGTGGCGATGTTTCAGGCCTCTATTGTGCTGATCATCGGGATCTTTTTCTATCAGATCCCCTTCGCCGGATCGCTAATGCTGTTTTACAGCACCATGCTGATTTACACCCTGTCACTGGTAGGTTTTGGCCTGCTGATCTCTTCGCTGTGCGCTACGCAACAACAAGCATTTATTGGCATGTTTGTATTTATGATGCCGGCCATTCTGCTATCCGGCTATGTAACACCGGTAGAGAATATGCCGGTGTGGCTACAAAACCTCACTTGGATTAACCCAATCCGCCACTTCACCGATATCACTAAGCAGATTTACCTGAAAGACGCCGATTTCTCGATTATTTGGGGAAGCCTGTGGCCGCTGTTGGTCATTACTGTTACCACGGGGAGCATGGCTTATTGGATGTTCAGGAGAAAGATTAGCTAACAGGTATTTGTAGAAGAGAGGTTTTTAACAAAGTTAATCATCGGGAGAGGCCGCCGCTGGGGTCGACTTGGCGCAAGCCAACGAAGTACCCCTAGGCGGACTAGGCCGATGCACTCCGTAGCTGAGTTATGGCCCAACCGACCGAGCACTACGCCAATATAAGCACCATGCCATTACGGCCGGAATATTCATCGAAGCTAATATCGATATTACTCTTCAACCAGCAACTGCCCGATATTCCCGCGATCCGCCAGTTCCAGATTCTGGCTATAGTACATAAACGGGAAATGCGGCGACGATGGTTGGTTAAACTTCACCAACAATTCAACTTTGCCTTCAACCCAAACGGTATCTTTCCAGCCACTGTCTTCCAGCGAAGGATTCGCGCCATTAACTGAGCTGACAAAAAACGAAGCACCCTGAACATGGAATGCCTGAGGTTTAGCGGTGCTGACAGTCCAGCGCTCCCAGGTGCCTAGCTTCACTTTAGTATCAATACGCAGTGGATCCCAAATAGCACCATTGATACCCGGAACATCACTGCCCAACACGAATTCGCGAGAACGGGCGATGCTACCGTCTAATACATCCACCGACTTCAGACTAGCTGGGAGCTTATCCGTTACCAGCGCCATTAGCCCCGTTGGTTTAATGGTCAACACCAGTGATGAATTCAGAATGCTCGATGGTTCAAAGAAGCTACGGAGTCGATCGACAATACTGGCAGAAAGCCCGGCAGAAATGGATACTTCGTCCCCTTTTGACATATCAATCAACACTTCTCGACGCTCACCCGGAGCCAAATTCAGTTGAGAAACAGCAACCGGAGCCGTCAACAGGCCGGTATCATTTGCAATCAGATGAAATGGCCGATTATCACTTAATGTCAGGGTATAGCGTCGGGAATTTGAGGCATTCAACAAACGTAATCTGACCCAGCCGCGGCCGACCTCAACATAAGGTCCACTAACGCCGTTGGTGAGTAAAGTATCACCCAAAAAACCCAACTCACTGGCACCACTATTGGAATATTCCGACTGACCAAAAGAACTAAAGCGCTTATCCTGCAGAATAACGGGAAAATCATTAACCCCATACTGATTAGGAATCGCCAAACCGCGACTAATATCATCTTCAATAATCCACATACCGGCTAGACCGTTGTAAATATCAGAAGCAATCTTATTTGGCGTAATCGCGTGATACCAGCAGGTTGCAGCCTGCTGACGAACAGGAATAATCGGGGCCCAATCCACACCCGGTGACATCATACGCGCTGCATTTCCCATTAAAGTACCAGGAACCTGAAGCCCGCTCACCGTTACAGCGGCCGGATCGCTTAAGCGATTACTGTAGACCATCTTAACGTCATCACCATTGCGAACCCGAACCGTGGGTCCTAAATAGCGGCCATTAAACCCTAAGGTACTCACTCGGGCACCGGAGATAAATTCCCAATGGGCACGTTGAAGAGAAAGATAAAGCGGCTGACCCTTGCGGGTTTCCAGCAGAGGAGGGACAGGCAATGCCACCTGAGGTGCTGCGGCAAACGCCGGAGAAACCATACTCGCACCCAACGTGGCACCCGTCGCCTGCAACAAGCGGCGGCGGCTAATTGGTATCATTTTGTTGTTAATCTTAGCAACCATTCAAACAACCTTCGTGTATAACAGCTAAAGGGACCAATCCCGATCCGCTTTGTATTGTCAGCGTCAAAAAATATCACGCTAATGTATTGGTATCACGTTATGCAAAACAAAATGGCAGGATCGTCGATTTGCACTGGCGATAAACGCCAGCACCCACATTACAATCACTGCCGTACAAATTACCAATAAGGGTAATAAACGTTATTAATGTTGACGGTCGGCTGCTTCACGTTCAGCAACTTCCTGATCCAGCAGAGCCAACTTTGCCGTCATGACGTCATGACAGTGTTGTGCCAGTTCGCGCACCTGATCTTTATCATAGCTGCTGGTATCAATAGGAGACATCATCTCTACAATCGCATGACCATTATTCCAACGGTTCAGCTTTATCTTACCACTAGTACTGGAAACGCAAATCGGCACAACCGGTACACCCGCAGCAATAGCCGCATGAAAAGCACCCGTTTTGAACGGCATTAAACCGCGCCCTCTGCTGCGTGTACCTTCCGGGAACATCCACACCGAGATATCACGTTTTTTCATCTGCTCAATAATTTGGTAAATGGTACCGCGAGATTTTGTTTTATTATTGCGATCAATCAAAATATTGCCAGTCAGCCAATAGAAGGGGCCAAAGAAAGGAACCCACAGCAGACTTTTTTTACCCACCGTCACCGTTCTTGGCTGTACGGCAGCAGCCGCCGTTACCATATCGTAATTATTCTGATGGTTGGCAATATAAATACAATTTCCGTCAGCTTTAACCTCTGGATTAACGCGCGTTTCCACCGTTAAGCCAAATACCGGTGCCAGACGACCAAACAGTCGACCGAAAGTATAGGAATGGCGAGGGTTGCGCGGGCTAAAAAGACAATATAACGAGCCAACCAGACAAACCAGAATGCAAAATGGAATAACAATCAAAGCACGCAGAATAACTAACATATAAACCTCATTCATTTATAGCCGATAAGTATACCGACTTATAAAGAAAACGCACTGATTCCAATAATAAGTCAAATGAGGGAATCGATTTTATTTCAATCACTCATAATGCAAAAAATCCTCCCTTTTGCTGAATCAGTATCTCACTATTCAGAGGAAACCCCGTTTAATCGCATCATCAGTGGGAAAACAGTGATTGCAGAAACGAAACAGGCTGCTCTGTAAACAGAGCAGCCTGAGTTTTCATCCATATTTCCGCAGCCAAATCACTCGGTGACCGGTGCCTCTTCAACTGGTGAAGGAGGGGTTTCAACATCAATATCATCGATACGTTGCAACCCTCGAGGTAACAGCGTTCCTTTACGTCCCCTTTCAGCGCGGAATTTCTGCAAATCTTCCGGCCGCAGTAGCAGCTTACGTTTACCTACGTGTAGCGTCACGGATGATTTCGCCGTCAGGATAAATAAATAAGCAATCCGATCTTCACCTGCGGCAGCCTGTGCCGAAGGAATAGAAATAATCTTATTACCTTTACCTTTCGACAACTGTGGCAAATCACCGACGGGGAACAGCAGCATTCTGCCAGCGGTAGTAATGGTTAACAGCAGATCGTCTTCACTGTTGACTTCCAGCGGCATTAGCACTTTGGCATTATCCGGCAGAGTAATCATCGTTTTACCGTTACGGTTACGAGCCACCAGATCTTCAAAGGTACAGATAAAACCATACCCAGCATCCGATGCCATCAGTAACTTCTGGTCGTCAGCGTGCATTAACACCTGCTCAACCGTTGCGCCCGGCGGCGGAGCGAGTTTGCCGGTCAACGGCTCACCTTGTCCACGCGCAGACGGTAACGTCAACGGATCCAGTGCATAGCTGCGTCCGGTTGAGTCAATAAACACCACTGGCTGATTACTCTTACCGCGAGCAGCGGCTTTGAAGCTGTCGCCAGCGCGATAGCTCAGCCCCGATGGCTCAATATCATGACCCTTGGCACTACGCACCCATCCCATATCAGAAAGAACAATGGTCACCGGCTCTGAAGGAACAATATCATGTTCGCTCATTGCTTTAGCTTCAGTACGTATCACCAGCGGTGAACGACGATCGTCACCGTAGGTTTGTGCATCCGCTAGAATCTCTTTCTTAATCAGCGAGCTCAGCTTACGATCGGAGCTCAACAGACCTTGTAGGTATTCGCGCTCTTTTTCCAGCTCGGCTTGCTCACCGCGAATATTCATCTCTTCCAGTTTGGCAAGATGACGCAGTTTCAATTCCAGAATCGCTTCGGCCTGAGTATCACTGATGTTAAAACGCTGCATCAATGCCGGCTTTGGCTCATCTTCGGTACGAATAATCTCGATCACTTCATCAATATTCAGGAAGGCCGCCAGTAACCCCTCCAAAATATGCAGGCGTTTCAGTACGCGCTCCAAACGGTGATTCAAACGACGAACCACCGTATTACGGCGGAAAATCAACCACTCCGACAGGATCTCAACCAGATTTTTCACCGCAGGGCGACCATCTAGACCCAGCATATTCAGGTTAACGCGGTAACTTTTTTCCAGATCGGTGGTGGCAAACAGATGATTCATCACCTGTTCCAGATCGATACGGTTAGAACGAGGGACTAACACTAGGCGAGTTGGATTCTCGTGATCTGACTCATCGCGCAGATCCTCCACCATCGGCAGCTTTTTCGCCCTCATCTGGCTGGCGATCTGTTCCATCACCTTAGCGCCAGAAGTTTGATGCGGAAGCGCAGTAATGACGATATCGCCATCCTCTCGCTTCCACACGGCTCGCATACGAATCGAACCTTTACCGCTCTGATAGATTTTTCTGATTTCATCCTGTGAGGTGATGATTTCAGCTTCTGTTGGATAGTCTGGCCCCTGAATTTCGGTCATCAGATTATCTAGCGTGGCGTTGGGGTTATCCAACAGCATCACTGCGGCATTAGCCACTTCACGCACGTTATGCGGAGGGATATCCGTTGCCATACCAACCGCAATACCGGTAGTCCCATTCAACAGAATGTTCGGCAAACGGGCAGGCAGCATTTTAGGCTCCTGCATCGTGCCGTCAAAATTTGGTACGTAGTCTACGGTTCCCTGACCCAGTTCACCCAACAGCAGTTCGGCATATTTAGACAGGCGAGATTCGGTATAACGCATGGCGGCGAACGACTTAGGATCGTCCGGTGCCCCCCAGTTTCCCTGACCGTCTACCAACGGGTAGCGATAGGAGAATGGCTGCGCCATCAATACCATCGCTTCATAACAGGCGCTGTCGCCGTGAGGATGATATTTACCCAGCACGTCACCCACGGTACGTGCCGATTTCTTAAACTTAGCCGCGGCATTCAGCCCCAGCTCAGACATTGCATAAACGATACGACGTTGTACTGGCTTCAACCCATCGCCAATAAAGGGCAATGCGCGATCCATAATGACGTACATTGAGTAGTTAAGGTACGCATTCTCAGTAAACTGGTGGAGCGGTTGGCGTTCCACACCGTCGTGAGTTATATCACTCATAGAATTACTCTTTCCTTTCCCGTTTTCATTTAAAGCATTGGCTAGACAAAAACGGGGTTCAGATACCGATATTAAACATCAAGTTCCACACGATCGCCTTTTTCCTGTAACCAGTTACGGCGATCTTCTGAACGTTTCTTCGCTAACAGCATATCCATCAGGGCCATAGTGGTTTCGCTGTCTTCAAGGGTTAGCTGAACCAAACGACGGGTATTTGGATCCATCGTGGTTTCACGCAGTTGTAGCGGGTTCATCTCACCCAACCCTTTAAAACGCTGTACGTTTGGTTTGCCTTTCTTGCGTTTTAGCTGCTCCAGCACGCCCTCTTTTTCCTGTTCATCCAGCGCGTAGTAAACTTCTTTTCCCAGATCGATACGGTACAGCGGCGGCATCGCCACGTAGACGTGTCCCTCTTCTACCATCTTACGGAAATGGCGAACAAACAGCGCGCAAATCAGGGTAGCAATATGCAGACCATCGGAGTCCGCATCCGCTAGGATACATACTTTGCCGTAGCGTAGTTGGCTGAGGTCGTCACTGTCTGGATCAATACCAATCGCCACCGAGATGTCATGAATTTCCTGAGAAGCCAGAACCTCATCGGAAGAGACTTCCCAAGTATTCAGAATCTTACCCTTCAGCGGCATAATCGCCTGAAATTCGCGGCTACGCGCCTGCTTGGCTGAACCGCCCGCAGAATCCCCTTCCACCAGAAACAGTTCGGTAACGCTTAAATCTTGTGATGAACAATCTGCCAGTTTGCCCGGCAAAGCAGGCCCACTAACCAGTTTTTTCCGCACCACTTTTTTTGCCGCCCGCATACGCTGCTGGGCGCTGAAAATGGCCAGTTCGGCTAACTGCTCCGCCGCCTGCACGTTTTGGTTCAGCCACAGGCTGAAGGCATCTTTAATAATGCCGGAAACAAACGCTGAACTTTGACGAGACGATAAACGCTCTTTGGTTTGACCGGCAAACTGCGGATCCTGCATTTTCAGGGAAAGAACGTAAGCGCAGCGATCCCAAATATCTTCCGCACTCAGCTTTACGCCACGAGGCAGCAGATTGCGGAATTCGCAAAATTCACGCATCGCATCCAGCAACCCCTGACGCAGGCCGTTAACGTGAGTCCCCCCCTGCATGGTTGGGATCAGGTTTACGTAGCTTTCGCTCAGTACTTCCCCCCCTTCCGGCAGCCATAACAGCGCCCAGTCCACCGCTTCAGTATCACCAGCAAAAGCACCGACAAAAGGTTTTTCTGGCAGTGTTATCAAGCCATTTACTGCTTCCATCAGGTAATCGGTCAAACCATCCTGATAGCACCAGCGCTGCTCGGTACCATTCACTTTATCGGTAAAGATAATCTCAACGCCAGGGCAGAGAACGGCTTTCGCCTTTAGCACGTGCACTAGGCGAGAGACAGAAAATCGTGGGCTGTCAAAAAAGCTAGGATCCGGCCAAAAGTGAACGCTGGTGCCGGTATTACGGCGACCACAGGTACCGATAACCGCCAGATCCTGCACTTTATCACCGTTTTCAAATGCAATGCTGTATACCTGCGCGTCACGACGCACCGTCACTTCCACACGGGTAGACAGGGCGTTAACTACCGAAATCCCTACTCCGTGTAGACCACCGGAAAACTGGTAGTTTTTGTTAGAGAACTTACCGCCTGCATGTAAGCGACACATGATAAGCTCAATCGCCGTTACGCCTTCTTCAGGATGAATGTCGACAGGCATACCGCGGCCGTCGTCGATCACTTCCAGCGACTGGTCTTCATACAAAATAACTTCAATTTTACTCGCGTGACCGGCTAACGCCTCATCAACGCTGTTATCAATAACTTCCTGCCCGAGATGATTCGGACGAGAGGTATCGGTGTACATGCCGGGACGGCGTCGTACTGGTTCAAGGCCGCTGAGCACCTCAATGGAATCAGCGTTATAACTGGATTGGCTCATTGTTTGGTTTCTGGATAAGTTTCAGGGCATAAAAACGATCATTGTTTATTATCGGTGTAAACCGGCTAACCTTCCATAGTATGGCAGGCCGAAGCTACTTATTTAGCATTTAGCCGCAGCAAGCCCTAAAAAATCAACAATCGGGGAAAAATAGTGATCAAAGCTGACAAAACTGTGGTTCCCACCGGACTCCACCGTTTGTCGACAAGAGGTGTAGTAAGTGACCGCCTGACGATAATCAAGCACTTCATCTCCAGTCTGTTGCAGTAGCCACAAAAGGTCCGGAGACTCCAGCGGTTCTATCTGCATTACTTTGAGGTCGTAAACATGACGTGACTCTACCACATATTGCTGTCCGGTGTAGGGATTCTGATACTCGCCAATATATTCCTGCAGCCACTCAAACGGTTTTACTGCTGGATTAACGACTACCGCAGGCAACATAAAACACTGAGATAACCAAGTAGCATAATAACCACCCAACGAGGAACCAACAATCCCCAGAGGCTCTCCCACACGGTCCAGTACGATTTGCTCCAGTAGCTCTGCCGCTTCCGCAGGAGAAGCCGGTATTTGTGGAATCAACACCTCAATATGCGGATGGTGCTCCGCCAACCAATGCTTAAAATTAACGGCTTTAGCAGACTGAGGTGAACTATTAAACCCATGTATATAAAGCAGAGTCGTCATCAATAACCATCCGAGTTCATGTCAGGACGGAA
The DNA here is from genome assembly GCF_003096015.2 of Limnobaculum parvum. Classification (NCBI taxonomy): domain Bacteria; kingdom Pseudomonadati; phylum Pseudomonadota; class Gammaproteobacteria; order Enterobacterales; family Budviciaceae; genus Limnobaculum; species Limnobaculum parvum. The sequence goes on from NZ_CP029185.2 coordinate 3,061,329, forward strand.
TACATCGCCCTCAAGGCGGCATACCGTAGTTTCAATGGAACCATCAGAATAGAGATCGAGATAACGCCAGCCCGGCGCTAAGTCATCAATAGTAAAGTTAGTACAGTGGGGTTTAAATTGCACACAAGTAGAAGGAGATGCCAGAACCCGCCGTCCATGCCAGTCAAGATCGAGATCCTGATGGATATGTCCACACAACAAAGTTTTAGCCTGAGGATGTCTGTCGAGTACTTCCGCCAATATATGGGAATTACGTAGGCTATGTTGATCCAGCCAAGTACAACCCGAAGAGTGAGGATGGTGATGGAGCAAAATCAAAGCATGACGGTCGCTGTATTGTGTGAGTGAGCGATCAAGCCAGTGCAACTGATATTCACTCAGCTCACCGTGGGGTACACCTAACACCTGACTATCCAGTAAAATGATGTACCAGTCTTCGCCAAGCAGCACCTGCTTTGAAGGAAGTATCTGTGCCGCAGCCATAGCGTCAACCATCGCCGGCTGAAAATCATGATTCCCCGGCAACCACACGCATGGCGCAGGTAAAGTCGCAATACCTGTGGTAAAACGTTCATATGCGGCAAAGGAGCGATCCTGAGCCAAATCACCCGTTGCGACGATTAAATCGTAATCGTGCCCCCTTTCGGCGATGGCACGTAATACCGCCTGATAACTTTTCAGGGTATTCACCCCCAAAAGTGTTTCATCAGCACCAGCAAATAAGTGAGTATCAGTAATCTGCAAAACTCTCACTTTAGACCCACGCGCTAAAGGGAGTTGAAAAAGGCTTTCCAAGAGATTTCCTTCAAAAGGCTTAAGTTAGTAAGCTCCTGCTTTCTAAGTGTTTAACAAATTGGAACAGACATTGTTCCTTTCACCAGACAAAAGCGCAACCAGTCCGCCAAAAATTGGTTAATTTGGTGTTTTTCGTCACGCTGGTGTAATTTTTTATTAGGATAATCATAACTTGCTTTAAATCTAAAGATCTGTTGACTAGAACACACTTCTGCAACTAACGCGTCATGGTAAAGCCGCACATTTAAGCAGGGCATGCTCCAATAACTCACTTTAGGAAAAACTTGCTTAATAGAGACATAAGAGGTGTAACGGGTAGATTCAAGCGTTTCAATGCGATACACCGCTCCGGCAACTTGCAGTTCCACCTGACTTCCTGGCCTATCATCACGGGGAATCAGGCGTCGCAATTGAGCATAATTGACTTCCGTTAAGCGCATCATGGCAGGAAAATCTGGTACATATTTCTTTTTCATTTCACCCTGCCCATTGCTGTTTTTTATACGAAACCAATCCTAACACTCGATTTTAACATCATTTTTATCAGTACAATTATTCTATACTTCCGTCTCATATCAGGCGGCCTATTATTATTCGAGAACCACCCAGAAATAAAGAATCAATTAGTCAGGAAAAGTAAAGGGGAAGAGTTAACGTTTATCGCGTTCTGCCAAATATGCCTGGGAGTTATCAGGCATAATATAATAATGACATTGACGAAAAATACCGCGGTGTTACGTCCTTATAGCCACCATAATATTATGGTTAAATATGTTCGTAATTAACCTCACAATAAAAACCTTTCATATCGCTGCCGCCAGAAATCAGCCTGTAACTGATAATTTGGTCATTTGCTTTTCTGGAATAAAACGTAAAATTAGTGTGTTGCATCAGAGAAACAAACGACATGAAATGCATCTTAATAGTATGAATGTCAGGTTGTCTTAACATCACCTCAATGTAGTATTTGTTATCAATTACCTCATAGCTAAATTCAACGACCTTCTCATCCAGATGGAAAAAATCGTGAATTTCAGAATCAATCCACGGATCGGTAATTAGCTCAATGCTGTTAATAATATTATCAACAATCTTATTGGCCACAGAACACCCCCTCTCATAATTATTCCTTTTATATTAGCAGTATCCGAATAATTTAACAGGAAACCGCAGAATAAAATCTCTGCGGCATAAAATCACTGATTGCCCGATTGTTAATTCTGCCATTCGGTACGTAAAGCTTGATAATTTAGTTGTAACCACTGCAATGCAATAATTGCCGCCGCATTATCAATAATACCCTCGGTCACCCAATGGTAAGCCTGTTCGCGGCTGACGACATGAACACGAATGTCTTCATGTTCTTCCGCTAAACCATGAATGCCGCTGGCTTTCGAAGAATCAACTTCGCCCACCATAATTGACGATCGCTCGCTGGCTCCACCCGGGCTGGCTAAATAACTGAGAACCGGCTTACAGCGACCGATAACAATACCCGCCTCTTCTTGCGCTTCGCGACGCACCACTTCTTCAATATTTTCATCAGGTTCAATCATGCCGGCAACTAACTCTAACAGCCAGGGGCTATCGCTGGTTTCCAGCGCAGCAATACGGATTTGCTCGATCAATACTACCGCATCGCGAACCGCATCATAAGCCAGCAATACCCCGGCATGGCCGCGTTCAAAAATCTCTCTGACCACTTCACCGCTCATGCTGCCATCAAACATACGGTGGCGAAAACGGTACTCCGTCAATGAAAAAAAACCGCGAAAAAGTGGCTTTCGTGAAATAATTTCCACATCATCCTTACCTAACGTCACGGGCACAGATTGAGATAACTTCATTATTTCTTTCTCTTTTAGTCGATAAATGGTCTTATAGCGTCTATCAAGTTGGCTACGCCAGATAGCTCCAACAGATAAATGCCCAAAATAGGTAAATTTTCTGTAAAAAATGCCGAGATGGCACATAAAGCTACCTCTATTATAAGGAATACTCTGGTAGAATTTGCGACTATATTTAATATCTGACCGTAGCTATCAGTCAAAACAACATTACTGCTGTACAACAAGGACCGCCCATGAAAAAACTGCTTCCTTTGATTATTGGTCTTAGCCTAGTTGGCCTTAGCACTTCAAGCTATGCCGAAAATTTAATACAAGTTTACCAACAGGCTAAAAGCAATAACCCTGACTTACGTAAGTCAGAATCTGATCGTGATGCAGCCTACGAAAAAATTAGTGAATCCCGCGGTGCCCTGCTGCCTCAATTAGGATTAAATGCAGGTTATAATATTAACCGTGGTTATCGTGACAACAGCGGCAGTAAAAGTGATGTTACCAACGGTACTTTGCAATTAAGCCAAACTATTTTTGATATGTCTTTATGGCGTCAGCTTAATATCACTGAAAAGCAAGCCGGTGTTCAGGACGTTTCCTATCAGGCTCAACAGCAAACGCTGATTCTCGATACCGCTACCGCTTATTTTAATGTATTACGCAGTCTGGATATTCTTTCTACTACTGAAGCGCAGAAAGATGCACTTTATCGTCAGTTAGATCAGGCTCGTCAACGTTTTAACGTAGGCTTGGTTGCGGTTACTGATGTGCAAAACGCTCAGGCACAATATGACCAGACGCTAGCCGACGAAGTGACCGCCCGCAACAATCTGGAAAACTCTCTGGAAGTTCTTCGCCAGATTACCGGAATGTTCTATCCGGAACTGAGCTCGCTGGATACCGCTCGTTTCAGCACGAATCGTCCGAATAACGTTAACACGCTTCTACAGGAAGCAGAAAGTCGCAACCTGAACCTGTTAACTGCTCGACTGGCTCAGGATTTATCACGCGAACAGGTTAAACTGCAAGAAACGGGTCATATGCCAACCGTAGCATTTACCGCATCCAGTGGGTTATCAAACAATGACTATCGTGGTACCAGCACCATTGGCCCAGAAGATAGTATCAATGGTAACACTACCGCTGGCTTTACTTTGAGTTTCCCACTATTCAGTGGTGGTCAAACAAGTTCCCGTGTTAAGCAGGCGCAATATAATTATATTGGTGCCAGCGAAGCGCTAGAAAGTGCGCACCGCTCCGTAGTGCAGATCGTACGTTCTTCTTACAATAACGTTTCTGCGTCTATCAGCTCAGTAAATGCTTATAAACAAACTGTTGTTTCTGCCCAGAGTTCATTAGAAGCCACTCAGGCGGGTTATGATGTAGGTACTCGTACCATCGTGGACGTGTTAAACGCTACGACTACCTTATATAACGCTAAACAACAGCTTTCTAACGCACGCTATGATTATCTGATTAATCAGTTAAACATCAAATATGCGTTAGGCACATTGAACGAAAACGATTTGGATTTACTCAATAAAACGCTGGGTAAACCAAACTCGACGATTCCGGTCATTAACGTTAAAGAATAAACCTTTATTACCCCTCGTCGAACATCTCTGTTCCCCCGGACTCAGCGAGTCCGGGGGAATTTTTTATCTTCCTTTAGCGAAAATAGTGATTCAATACACACTTCTCTCGCCAAACACCAAAATTGTGGCTAGCGTGTCGATCTTTGCTTTAGTTTATCGCTTATTTCGCCTATCCTACAGGGTATACCTATAAAGGGATGTTTCCTGTCAAGTGCTACGTTTTCTACCAAATAGCCAATATATTTATGTTCTTTTTATCCTTCCTACCGTAATGAACATAGATAAGCCGTTTTTTTTCAAATTAGCAGCGCTGGCAGCAATATGATTTTTGTATTTTACTCTGGGACTGATAACTCATGAAACGCACTAAACATATCAACCGTGACTCTTTTCGTAAATCCTTCCGTACTTATCGTTTAGCTCCTGTTGCGCTGGCAATAAGTGCCGTATTGATGCTGTCGGGCTGTGAACAGGCTGATGAAAGTGTATCCCTGTTCCAGAATGCGGATGAATGTAAACAAAGTAACCCATCAATGGGCGAGCAGTGCACCATTGCTTATAATCAGGCTCTAGAAGAAGCCGCGAAAACTGCACCAAAATACGCAACGAAAGAAGATTGCATAGCTGAATTTGGCGAATCCCAATGTACTGAAGCACCTGTTCAGGCGGGTATGGCAGCCCAACCACAACAAAGCAGCATGTGGATGCCTTTGATGGCCGGCTATATGATGGGCCGTATGATGGGCGGCGGCTATGGTCAATCCCCACTGTTTACCTCTAAGGCAGCCGGCAGCCCGGCTAACGGCAAATTTGTTGACTCAACGGGCCGTAGCTATGGCAATGCAACCACTGGCAGAACCATGAAAGTGGATAAGAGTGCACTGGCACCTAAGCCAGCTACCACAACAACCGTTACCCGCGGTGGCTTTGGCGATTCGGTCGCTAAACAAAATAGCATGTCACGTAGCAGTGCATCTTCGAACAGTTCATCAACAAAAAGTCGTTCATTTGGTGGCTAAGGTTAATTTTTAATGATTCGTCAATCTATTACCGAACGCCCAAACTGGCGTGAAGTCGCTGCTGAATACGGGTTTCATTTTCACACTATGTATGGCGAACCCTACTGGTGTGAAGATGCCTACTACCAGTTCTCACTGGCTCAAATTGAAGAGCTAGAAAACACCACCGCAGAGTTGCACCAGATGTGCTTGCAGGTGGTAGAAAAAGTGGTTAACAGTGAAGAACTGTTGACCAAATTCCATATTCCTAAACACTGCTGGGATTTTGTTCGTACTTCATGGAAAACTCAGCAACCGTCACTCTATTCTCGCCTCGACTTGGCCTACGATGGTAAAAGTCCAGCCAAGTTGCTGGAGAACAATGCCGATACGCCGACCTCTCTGTATGAAACGGGCTTTTTCCAATGGATGTGGTTGGAAGACCAGGTTAATGCAGGTAATCTGCGTCACGATGCCGATCAATACAACAGCTTACAGGATAAGCTGATTGAACGTTTCTCCGCGCTGAAATCGCTACACGGTTTTAATCTGCTACATTTTGCCTGCTGCCAAGATACCGAAGAAGATCGTGGCACCGTACAGTATTTACAGGACTGTGCTAACGAGGCAGGTTTAGCCAATCAGTTTATGTTTATTGAAGAAATTGGCTTAGGGGAAAAAGGCCAATTTACTGATACCGACGATCGGGTTATCAGCAATCTGTTCAAACTCTATCCTTGGGAGTTTATGTTCCGGGAAATGTTCTCCACCAAGCTGACCGATGCTGGCGTTCGTTGGTTAGAGCCTGCATGGAAAAGCATTATTTCCAATAAAGCCCTGCTGCCTCTACTGTGGGAAATGTACCCAAATCATCCAAACCTGCTGCCGGCCTATTTCGCTGGAGAAGCGCATAATCTAAACCACTATGTTTCCAAACCGCTATTCTCGCGGGAAGGTGCCAACATTCAGATTATCGAAAACGGTCAGGAAGTCTGTAAAGTCGATGGGCCTTACGGCGAAGAGGGAATGATCATCCAGCAATTCCACCCGTTACCGCGCTTTAATGACAGCTACACCCTAATTGGTAGCTGGCTGGTAGATGATGAGCCTTGCGGTATTGGCCTACGGGAAGATCATAGTTTAATAACGCAGGATCTTTCGCGGTATTATCCGCATATTATATTAGATTAGGCCCTTTGCTCTTGACCTTAAAGAGCACTGGAATTCAGCTGACTGCGCCGGTGCGTTAAGGCCGAACGAAGGAAGAAGGAAGTCGCTACAACGCGGTCTACCGCGTTGTACAGCGCTTGCGCTGGCCCGCAAGGGTGAATACATCATGAAATGATGTATTCATAGCGCGACCTGAATTCGTGTGCGAAGGCACGGGTGTGCAGAGGGTATTCGCCTTTAATACCCTCAGCTCGGCCGCCGCACGAAACTCAATTTGAACTCATTTCCTTTAGTGGACGAAACTAACCCCGGTTCTAATTAGCTATCCCACTTTAACCGACAACATACTCAACGATCCCATTACGATACCATCCACCGGTATGCTCACAGGTTCGTTATATTCCCGTGCTCCCAGCACATACAGCAACGGTAAATAGTGTTCTGGTGTCGGGCAGGCCAGATATGCATCCGGGTTATCGATAAAGTTAACTAATGGATGGTTATCCCCCTGCCAGCTCAAGTTATCGCGTACAAAACTGTCGAAGCGTTCAGCCCAATCAAAAGGCTGCTGGTTACCCTGCCATCTTGCCATTCGCAGATTGTGTACCACGTTACCGCTGGCAACAATCATGACGCCTTCACGGCGTAAAGCAGATAATTTTTTCCCCAGTTGGTAGTGATAAGCAGCCGGCTGTGTGGCATCAATACTTAACTGAACCACCGGAATGTCAGCATCAGGGTACATTTTGATTAATACACCCCACGAGCCATGATCCAATCCCCATTCGGTCATATCGGCAATAACAGGAACCGGTGCCAGTAATTGTTGAACTCGTGCCGCCAGTTCAGGTGAACCTTCTGCTGGATATTGAGTATCAAATAGCGCCTGCGGGAAACCACCAAAGTCATGGATAGTTTTGGGATGATCCATTGCCGTAACTGCCGTTCCACGGGTATACCAATGGGCCGAAACCGCAAGAATCACTTTAGGACGCGGTAAGCTATTACCCAAATTGCGCCATGCTTGAGTATAACTATTTTCTTCCAGTACGTTCATCGGGCTACCGTGCCCCAAAAACAGGGCAGGCATTACGTTGCTGTTCATTATTCTTCCTCTGTTTTTAGTTCAGGTTGATTATCCTGATAGCTGATGCTATTTACTTAAGGGAGATTAACCGAATCAGAACCTCAATTCGGGATTAAAATTAATTGTTCGTTATGATGGATTTGTGTTGTAACAATAGGTGATATCTTAAGCTTTATCCTGTTGTTTAAAAGAGGATAAGCCTGACAGATACCGTCAAAAAAATTGAATAACCACCAATTTATTCGCCCTATTAAATAAATTGCTATTGTATATTCGATATTTCCATCAGGTTTGCTATCATCGCTGATGATAATCATTCTCATATAAGGAATTCTATGTCAGTTCCATTAATTCTTACTGTACTTGCCGGAGGCTCTACCTTTATAGGTGCTTTTCTGGGGATAATTGGTCAAAAACCATCAAATCGCGTACTGGCGTTCGCACTAGGTTTTGCCGCTGGTATTATGCTGTTAATCTCCCTGATGGAAATGCTGCCCGCGTCACTCAATACGCCAGGAATGTCACCGGTATTGGGGTACAGCATGTTTATTATTGGACTACTTGGCTACTTCCTACTGGACCGCATGCTGCCCCATCAACATGCTCACGATCTGACACCCGGTAAAATACCCTCTCGTAATCTGAAACGTACTGCCATTTTGCTAACCTTAGGCATCAGCCTACACAACTTTCCTGAAGGTATCGCCACCTTCGTGACCGCCAGTACTAATTGGGAACTGGGTTTAGGAATTGCGCTAGCGGTCGCGATTCATAATATTCCTGAAGGTTTAGCGGTGGCGGGTCCGGTGTATGCTGCTACGGGCTCAAAGCGCACGGCATTGATCTGGGCGGGTCTTTCTGGCGTTGCTGAAATTATTGGTGGCCTGTTTGCCTTCTTGTTACTTGGTCCGAACGTTTCGCCGATAATTATGGCTTCGATTATGTCGGCAGTTGCTGGGATTATGGTAGCGCTATCGGTTGATGAACTGATGCCGTTAGCCAAAGAGATAGATCCCAATAATAATCCAAGTTACGGTATTCTTTGTGGTATGTCAGTGATGGGATTGAGCTTAATGATGTTGCAGTTGTGGACTGTTGGGTAATTTATTCTTTTTTGGGTTTTTTATTAGCATCTGAGGATATTCCGGCCGTAAAAGCAATGTGCTTATATCACCTTAGTACCCGGCCGGGGAGCATCTGTATTTAGCCTCTGAGTGCGTCGGGCCAAGCCCGATGATCAATTCCATCAGTCATAATAGAAGCCGCATTAGCGGCTCAGACTGCTGACCAACCTAATAAATTAGCACCTGTAAATATTCCGGCCGTAAAAACGATATTGCCCAAATCACCTTCGTGCTGGGCCGGAAGATCGTCTGTACTTAGCTGTTGAGTACGGAGGGCCTGGCCGGGTTAGGGGCAGGGTGAAACACCGTAAGGTGTTTCACCCTGCGGGCCAGCGCAAGCGCCAAGTCGACCCCAACACCCGTCCCTCCCGTCGATTAGCTATCTTAAGAGCTAAACTGAACTAGCAGACTTTGTCATCAGTCATAATAAAAGCCGCTAATGCGGCTTTTATTATCAATATAACAATCAGCTGGCTTTTCTGGCCTGCTGCTCAATATACATCACCAGATCTTCAATAGTGACCACCGGCATATTATGTTGTTTACCAAACTCAATAACCTGTGGTGCATTTGCCATGCTGCCATCGTCGTTGGTAAGTTCACAGAGTACACCTGCTGGTTTAAATCCAGCCAGAGTAACTAAATCGATTGTCGCTTCAGTATGACCACGACGAGTTAATACACCACCGGTACGGGCACATAATGGAAAAACGTGGCCCGGGCTGTGCAGGCTGTTGGCCGTTGCGCCATCAGCAATAGCGGCACGAATCGTGGTAATACGGTCAGATGCAGAAACGCCGGTTGTCACCCCTTCAGCCGCTTCGATAGTGACGGTAAACGCCGTCTGATAGCGGCTAGAGTTAGCCGGAACCATCATCGGTAGATCCAGCTGTTCACGGGTTTGTTCGTTGATACACAGACAAACGATACCACTGCCATGACGAATGGTCAGTGCCATTTGCTCAACGGTCATGGTTTCAGCGGCAAAAATCATGTCGCCTTCGTTTTCACGGTTTTCATCGTCAAGTACCATAACGCCACGACCGTCGCGCAATGCATCCAGCGCAAGTTCAACGCGAGCAATTGGGGTACCGTATTCGGAAAGTAATGTCTGATTCATGGTAAAATAACCTCTTAATTAATATGGATTACCAGAATCAGGGCAGCTTAGGAAGCAGGCGAAAAGCCTAAAATAACGTAAGGCGAGCGAATGCCCGACCATTGTCATTACTCTCTCCCATCCGGACTATAACCGTCGGCCCCGGAATTACACCGGATCTGCTGACCTTGAAGCTAACTTTCATCAGATTCAAGCGCTCGCGGGCTTTCATCTCGCCATCAGGCTTAATGATTTACCGCCGGTGGGGATTTCCACCCCGCCCTGAGAATAAGCGTGTTCACTATAACGCTTATTAATATCAGCGGCAATATGGACAGGGCAATCTTAGCCTCTGAATTTGACAGACCCAAGACACACCACTATCAAATGTTTATACTCTGCAAAACAAGCGGTAAACTAAAGGCTATCTCTTAATCAATGGGATTAAATAAGATGCCATCAACCCTCAAAGGTAGACCAATGATCGACCCGAAAAAAATTGAACAGATAGCCAAACAAATTCACGAGTCAATGCCAAAAGGTATCCGCGAACTGGGCGATGAAGTCGAGAAAAAGATCCGTCAGGGGCTGCAAAATCAGTTGGCAAAACTGGATGTCGTCAGCCGTGAAGAGTTTGATATTCAGACTCAGGTTCTGCTAAGAACCCGCGAAAAGCTGAATGCACTGGAAAAGCGGCTGGCCGAGTTGGAAGCCAGAGGCAATCAAGAATAGTCGTGATTTCTGAGCGCATTAGTGAAATCTCTCGTCTTCACTAATGCGTATAACGCTATTCTGCAGGCACTTCTGAAGCGTGTTTTCTCCGTGGCAGTATTAACCACAATAGGGCAAACATCACTACGGCATACAGCGTTTTCCAGCCAATCATCATCAGTAATAAAACACACAGCGCAGTACCGATAAACGACATCACTCTGGCGCTTCCCTTCAACAGGCGGCAACCTGACAGCATGCAAAGCAAATAGATGAACACAAAGATGCCATTGGCATAAACGATCAGTTCATCCAGCGCCAGAGAGAAATAGTCCGCCGCCAATGATGAAGCCAGGCAGCACAACAAAACTAACGACAATGCATTCAGCGGTGAGCGAGAGCGGGAAAGTTGTGCGACCCAAGCTTTGGGTTTCTGCTCATAAGTTTGCGACCACACCAGACGCGCAAAGCTTTGAGTATAAATATTCAAACTGGCAAAGCACGCCAGATAGCCAATAATACAAGCCACCCATAGCGCATGTTGACCAAATAGTTGAACCACGATTGAGGGCAAAGAAACTGATGCTGCCATCTCCCCACCGTAAGAATGAAATGCCAATACCGCAGCGGTACAACTCCAATAAACGCCACCAGCAACCAGCATTCCAATCAGCAAAGCGCGGGGAAAGTCACGTTCTGGGTTGCGAAACTCTGCGGCCAGATGGGCAAAAGCCTCCAAGCCAACAAAGCACCAGAACATCACCGCCAATGCACTAAACATCGGGCTGGCTGATAATGAACTCAGCGCTGGCCATTGGATGGAACCCGGCGTAATTTCTCCTTTCCACCAGATAGCCACCACCATCGCCACAATCAGACCCGCGATGATCACCTGCACATTGGCACTGGAACCGGCGCTACGCATTCCCAACAATAGAATAGCGAGCAAGGTTCCCAACTGAACCAACAACAAACCTGAATGCTCCAGCCCAAATGCTGCCTGCCAAAAACCTGACGCTATTTGTAATGCTGCGGGTAACCCCACTGGAATCACGGATAAAAACAGCCAACCGGTTACCCTCGCCATATGAGGGCCAAATGCCAGACTGACAAAATGTGCCGCACCACCAGCGTTAGGGAAATAACGCCCCAACGCGGCAAACGCGATAGCAATAGGGAAAACCAGAATAATTAGAACAGGCCAGGCCCACAGGCTGCCAGAATCAGCTATCTGCGCGGCCAATGCAGGCACCGCAAATACGCCCGTTCCCAGCAACGATGTTGAGAGTAATCCAACGCCCTGAACTAACCCCAGTTCCTGCTTTAATCCACTCATTGAGGTTAATTATCCGCGTTCCATGATAGTTTTAATGATATTGCTGGTTGAACAGCCATCTTCAAAATTCAGAACGCGCACATCACCACCTGCCGCCCAAACTTCTTTACTGCCGGCAATGTCTTCCGGCTTATAGTCACCACCTTTAACCAACAGGTCAGGCAGAATCTCGGCAATCAGCCGCTGAGGCGTATCTTCTTCAAAAGAAACCACCCAATCCACTGCCTCTAATGCTCCCAGCACAATCATACGTTGCGCCAGAGGGTTCACTGGGCGAGTTTCCCCTTTTAAACGACGGGTGGAAGCATCACTGTTAACCGCCACAATCAAGCGATCCCCCAATTTCCGAGCGTTCGCCAGATAAGAAACGTGACCGGCGTGCAAAATGTCAAAGCAGCCATTGGTCATCACCACTTTTTCACCGCGTTGGCGAGCATGGGCAACTGCTTGTTTCAACTGTTCTTCATTCATCACGCCAAAACCGGTATCTGCTCTGCCACGGATGGCATTTTCCAGCTCAATAGGTGATACCGTTGATGTTCCCAGTTTACCAACTACCACACCGGCTGCGGCATTGGCCATAAAGCAAGCTTCTTCCAGCGTCAGGCCAGCAGCCAGACTCACCGCCAGCACACCAATTACCGTATCACCGGCACCGGTAACATCATAGACTTCCTGCGCCAGAGTCGGCATATGGAAAGGATCTTTGCCCGGCTGTAACAGTGTCATACCGTTTTCTGAGCGAGTGATCAGCAATGCACTGAACTCAAATCGTTCAATAAGTGCCATACCGCGGCTAACCAATTCATCTTCGCTTTTGCACTGGCCTACGACGGCTTCAAACTCTGTCAGATTAGGCGTTAACAGCGTAGCACCACGATAACGCTCAAAATCAGTACCTTTTGGATCGATCAGAACCGGAACACCCGCTACACGTCCCAGCTCAATCAGTGACTGAACCGAAGCCAGCGCGCCTTTAGCATAATCAGACAGCACCAGCGCCCCTAGACGAGGCAAAGCTTGCTGTACTCGATCCAAAATCGGTTGAGAATCGACGTTCTCAAAACCTTCTTCAAAATCAAGGCGCAATAGCTGTTGATTGCGGGAAAGCACACGCAGCTTGGTAATTGTTGGATGAGAAGCAACCGCCACAAAATCACACTTAACGTTGACTTCACTCAGTTTGCTGTTTAATACACGTGCAGGTTCATCTATTCCAGTCAAACCAACTAAATGAGAAACACCGCACAGAGAGGCGATATTCATTGCGACGTTTGCCGCGCCTCCGGGACGATCTTCTACCGTATTGACCTTAACCACCGGCACCGGAGCCTCAGGTGATATTCTGCTGGTTGGCCCATGCCAATAGCGATCGAGCATAACATCACCGACAACCATTACGCTGGCACGGCTAAAATCAGGCAACATGACTTTCATCCCATACTCCATAAACGAGGACAGCATATATTGTTAGGCAGTTTATCATAATCACATCGTAAAATAGGAATGAGATAAAAATACCGTTAAACTGATATAAACGCCGTTAAACTATTGGACAATAATTTTCTAATTCGATTTGTTATGCCAAAAAATCAAATACTCCCGGAATTTACCCGTCAATTGTTACATCCACGCTACTGGCTGCTCTGGTTCGGTATCGCTTTTTTATACCTGATTGTTTTGCTGCCCTACCCTTGGATTAGTAGCCTAGGGCGCGGTTTAGGTCGCTTTGCTATGCGTTTTATGACACGCAGAAAAATGATCTCACGCCGCAATATTGAGCTTTGCTTTCCGAATATGACTGAGGCGCAGCATGAAGCCTGGATGATTAAAAACTTTGAAGCGACCGGATTAGCGGTATTTGAAACAGGCATGGCCTGGTTCTGGCCCAATTGGCGTATCGAAAAGTGGTGTAAGATTCAGGGAATTGACCATCTGGATGTGGGTATCTCGGAGAAACGTGGAGTATTGGTGATTGGTATACACTTCCTAACCCTTGAGCTCGGTGCGCGAATTATTGGTATACATCGCCCCGGCGTGGGGGTATATCGCCCTCATGACAACAAACTCATGGACTGGCTACAAACCTGGGGAAGACTACGTTCCAATAAATTTATGCTCGACCGTCGCGATGTAAAAGGCATGATTCGCTCACTCAAAAAAGGCGAGCTGGTTTGGTACGCGCCGGACCACGATTATGGCCCGCGCAACAGCGTTTTTGCCCCTTTCTTTGCGGTGGAAAAAGCGGCCACCACGATTGGCACCTCAATTTTAGCCCGTATGGCCAATCCGCTGTTGGTTCCGTTTATCCCTAAACGGAATGATGATAATCAGGGATATACCTTGATTGTCCAGCCTCCATTAGAAGGCTTCCCAACGGATGATGAAATTGCAGCCGCCATCTTTATGAATCAGGTGATTGAGCAGCAAATCCTGCTGGCCCCAGAGCAATATATGTGGCTACATCGCCGGTTCAAGACCCGTCCATCGGGTGAAGCATCTTTATATCAATAAGTTATCGCTCTCAGCGAAATCGGTACTGAGAGCGATATATTTACTCGGCTAACCACTTACGCCAGCTCTGGTTAACCTGCACCCTTTCCTGCTCAAACCTTCCAGTTGGTACTTGCCCTGATTTGTCCTGTAATGCCAGACGATGGATCTCATCACGCATCGTGACATACGCTTTAGTTAAGGCCATCGCTTCCTGCTCGTCCATAATCTGATAGTTACCCATCAGTTCAAAAATCCTGACGTTATCAGACCAATGCGTGAGCCGAGGTTGTTGATGTGCATAACGCAGCACCAAATACTGAGCGATAAACTCAATATCCGTAATCCCCCCCTCATCGGTTTTCAAATCAAATAAATCAGCATTTTTATTACCGAGGTGACCACGCATTTTTTCCCGCATCTCGCGCACTTCTTGTTTTAGCTGTTGTTCATTGCGTTCAAGGCAAAGTATTTCATGACGAGCGTGGTCAAACTCTTTATGCAAATGGGGATCGCTGTAAACAATGCGAGTACGTACTAACGCCTGATGCTCCCATGTCCATGCTTCATTACGCTGATAGTCTTCAAACGCACTGATAGTACTGACTAGCAGGCCTGATTCTCCGGATGGCCGTAGGCGAGCGTCTACCTCATACAAAATACCGGAAGCCATGCGCGCACTAAAAAGATGCATAATCCGCTGCCCTAGGCGTAAATAAAACTGGCGGCCATCAATACTGCGTTCGCCGTCAGTGGCGACGTTTTCCGGGCAATCCACCAGAAACACCAGATCCAAATCGGAAGTGTAGCCCAACTCAATACCCCCCAGTTTGCCATAGGCCACTACGGCAAAACCGCGACCTTCACGATCGTATAAATGGGATGGCTGACCGTAGCGCGCTGTCATCTGGAACCATGCCTGCTGAACCACCGCCTCAATAATCGCTTCAGCCAGATAAGTTAAGTGGTCACTTACTTTCATCACCGGCAGTGCCCCGGCAATATCAGCAGCGGCAATACGTAACAAATGAGTCTGCTTAAATTGACGTAATGCTTCCAGACGCTGCTCTTCATCCTCTTCAGGCACTCGCAGTAAAAACTGACGCAGTTCATCACGATAGGCACTCAGCGGAACCGTTTGATACAGCGAGTTAATATCCAACAGCTCATCTAGCAGAATAGGATAGTGAGCCAGCTTACTGGCCACCATCGGTGACGCAGCACAAAGCCGGATAAGGTGAGTCATGGCGGAGGGATACTCCACCAGCAGTTCCAAATAGGTAGTACGAGTGACAATGCTCAGGATTAAATGGGTAAGACGCGGTAATACGCTATCAGCGTCCTCGCGCTGACATACTTCAGACAACAACCTTGGCATCAGTTTATCGAGTACATCGCGACCTCGCTGACCAATCGACCGTTTATCAATATCATGGCGAAATTCTGCCAAATGTTCTCTCACACGCTGTCGTGGCTCTTCACCTAATTGAGGCATCAATTGAGAGAGTTCACAGGCATCCAGATCGTCCAGCCATAGCGGGCTGTAACATAAGCTGTCGGAATCTTCTTCTGCATCTGGCGTATCATCACCAATAAGATTGGCAAAAATCTCTCTGACGGAAGCCATATGTTGCCCCAATTGTGACAGCATGGCTTCCCAACTAGCGCTCCCCATACCGGCCGCCAGACGAGCTTGATCCAAAGGATCCACGGGCAGTGTTTGCGTTTGCTGATCGGCTATCGCCTGCAACAAGTTTTCCAGTCGACGCAGGTAGAGATAACTCGTACTCAGGATGTCTGCCTGCTCTTGGGTTAATAAATCCAAATCAGCGATGACCTTGAGCGTAGGCAGCAGAGAATTATCCTGTAAGCTAGGCTCACGCCCGCCGCGAATCAGTTGAAATACCTGAGTAATAAACTCAATTTCACGAATGCCACCAGCTCCCAGCTTGATATTATCTGCCAGACCCCGACGGCGAACTTCTCGGGCGATCATCCCCTTCATATTACGCAATGACTGGATCACGCTGAAATCAATATAGCGACGGAAGACAAAGGGTCGCAGCATCTGCTTTAGCTCTTCACTGTAGCTATCCTGTCGGTCGCCCATAATTCGCGCTTTTACCATGGCGTAGCGTTCCCAATCTCGCCCCTGCTCCTGATAATAATCTTCCAGAGCGCTAAAACTGAACACCAATGGTCCGCTATCACCAAAGGGGCGTAAGCGCATATCTACCCGATAAACAAAACCTTCCTGAGTAATCTGATCCAACGCTTTAATCAGCCGCTGCCCCAATCGAGTAAAAAACTGGGCGTTATCTAACTGGCGGCGGCCACCCTGAGTTTCTCCATTTTCTGGATAGGCAAAAATCAGGTCAATATCCGATGAAAAATTAAGTTCTCCCCCCCCAACTTGCCCATACCTAAAATAAACAACGGCTGCGGATTTCCACTACGGTTGGTTGGCGTTCCCCACTCCCGACAACAAAGGTCGTACAACCAGTCGCGGGCGGCGATAATCAGCGTTTCCGCTAATATGCTTAACTGACTCAAGGTTTGTTCAGTATCACACCGTTTTAAACTCTGCGCCCAAGAGATGCGAATCATCATTTTACGCCGAAACAGACGCAGAACCTGCAACAAATGAGTCTCATCAGTGACGTCAGCCAGAACCACCTGAAGCCATTGCTGATAGTATTCAGCATCTGTAGCACAAGGCGGATGTTGATGAAGCTCATTCCACCACTCAGGATGCTGAAGTAAGCCCTCACTGACAAAATCGCTGAGGGCTAACGCTACGCCATCCTCTAGGCTAAACTGAACCGTTTGAGCCAAACATTCAGCCAACTCAGACTGACGTTTAATCCGGAGTGCTTCAAGTAGTGGAAAATGAGACAACATAGGGTGTCCTTACAGAAGGTAATTAGGCTGCGGGTTATACATGTTGAGAACTGTTTAGCCAGAACAGTGGGTATTCCATCGCATTGCGGCGCAGTGTGTCACGATCGCCTTGGGCCTGGAACAGTTTCTGCCAGACGTCAATATAAGGCAGTGACAGTTCGTCATCATAAGCCCCAGAAAGCAGATAGAAATTGATAATCTGACGTTCCAAACGCGGCTGCTGGTCGTTATATCCCTCATTACTTAATGACTTATTGAACGCCTCTTTCAACTCCGACTTACAGCGGGACAACATAATATCGGCAAAACGCTTAAATGAACCGGCCAGCTTTTGCTTTCCTTTATCATCGACAAAAATACGCCACCCTTTATTCATCACCCAAGCCATCAGCGCCAACTTCAGTTGCAAATATTCCGGCTGATAACAAATGGATTCCGCCTGTTGAGTCACTTCGAGCTGCTGCTCCAGTTCGGTTAAACGTTCACGTAGTGGGGCCGTGGCTTTGCGAGGGATAATTCCACCAAACAACGCCAAAATTTGGCGTATTGCCGTTAGACTATGGATAACCGCCGACTGGGCCAGTGGTTCGCCTGCAAACCAGCAGGCTTCATTATGCTGCCAGTAAGCAAATACCCACTCCAATGCGCCTTCTAACCCTTGCTCAACCGTAGCCCGTTCGTGCACGGTCAACACGTTCATCGGCGTAACCGCTATGGAGGTATCACCGTTTAACAAACGGTATCCCCGTGCCGCTTTACTTTGGCTACCTAAACGCAACCCTTTTACGCTGGTTAATTGCTGAGCCAAGGTCAACATATCCGCCGCATTACCTTGCTTCAGCTCCATCTCCAGTTCGCTAATCGCTTCACTGGCGTCGCCCGCTGTAATATGGCCTTGGTCGATAGCAATCTCTATCAGGCTTTGCTGAAACTTAACCAGCCAGCTCTGGCGTTTGAAATCCGTAGTAAAGAGCGGTTGTAGCTTTGTTAGTATGGCTGATACATCAACGTCAGTAGGCCAAACGTCGGCCGGTAATAAAGAGATGTCCAACTTGTCGGAAGGTAATGGAATATTATGTTCGGCCCGGTGAGCCACACCACCAACAGTATTGCCTGCAGATTTTAACGTCATCTCCCAAGCGTCATTACAACCTCTGACGCGCAGCCCAATACGATGACCACGCAATACACCGTCTGCCGTATCGTAATAGGTATTTGATAACTGCTGGACCCCACCACCTTCGACACTCAGTCGGGAGATAACTTCAGGTAAATTCGCAACGGCTTCGGAAGTGGCAATAAATTTAAGCTCAATCTCAACGGTCATAATGGTTTCCGCAATTAAAAAAACAAAACAATAACAAATGATAATAATTATGCGAGCAATGCAGTAATTTACGCCATCGGAAGGGTAAAAAACCACCTGATTCGTTCTCTTTGTTGGGTTACAACATAGGTTTTACATTGCACACTCTCTCCGAAGGCTCTACTATCGTCACATAAGTCACTTTTCTAACCAGATAAAACATACTGACAATGCTAAAATTAAGAACAATTTCTATCGCTTTACTCGCATCGCTGAGTGTTGCTTCTTTTACCGTTGCGGCTGATACCAGATACATTTCTGATAATCTGAATACCTATCTGCGCGGCGGCCCATCAGATAACTATCGCCTTACGGGCACCATTAATGCTGGCGAGAAGGTTGAACTACTCGCGGTTAATGATGGTACCAAATATGGTCAAATTCAGGACAGCAAAGGTCGTACCGCTTGGATCCCTATGGATCAACTGAGCACCGATCCAAGCCTGAGTGAAAGGGTTCCGGTCCTTGAACAACAGGTCAAAGATCTGACAGATAAATTGACCAATATTGATGATAGCTGGAATAAGCGCACTGCCGATATGCAGGAAAAAGTTGCCAATAGTGATGGCATCATCAATGGGTTAAAGCAGGAAAATCAGCAGTTAAAAGATGAACTAACCGCTGCCCGCAAAAAGGTCAATGACATTAGCCTACAGATGGATGATAAACAACGTACTATTATTCAACAATGGTTTATGTATGGTGGTGGTGTTGCTGGTGTGGGCTTAATTCTAGGCCTGTTATTACCTTACTTGTTTCCGCGCCGTAAAAAAGATCGCTGGATGAACTAATCTGTAGCGAATACGTTTGTTAAGCTGTTCATCAACGCTGGCGCTGTTTGGCCAGCGTTTTATTTATATACTTTTTAAATCAATGAAGTTTCTGGAGAGCGTGTGAAAACCTATCTTGTTGGCGGAGCCGTCCGCGATCAACTACTGGGATTACCCGTACATGAGCATGACTGGGTGGTGGTTGGTGCCACGCCTGAGCATATGCTGGCGTTAGGCTATCAGCAGGTAGGAAAGGATTTTCCAGTATTTCTCCATCCACAAACTCACGATGAGCACGCGCTGGCACGTACCGAGCGTAAATCAGGCTCCGGCTACACCGGTTTTACCTGCTACGCCGCCCCGGATGTCACCCTAGAACAGGATTTACTGCGTCGCGATCTCACTATCAATGCCATTGCACAAGATGACGACGGTACCCTTATCGACCCTTATCATGGTCAACGGGATCTGGAACAGCGCATTTTACGTCATGTATCCATCGCTTTTAGCGAAGATCCTTTACGAGTGTTGAGAATCGCTCGCTTTGCTGCTCGCTATGCCAATCTTGGTTTTACCATCGCACCAGAAACCTGGCAGTTGATGAAAGAGATTGTCAACAGCGGTGAAATAGCTCACCTAACGGCAGAACGCGTATGGAAAGAGACGGAAAAAGCACTGTCCACCCGCAGTCCTCAGGTGTTTTTTGAAGTACTAAGAGAGTGCGGTGCCTTAGCGGTGCTGTTTCCTGAAATTAATAATCTGTTTGGCGTTCCAGCCCCAGAAAAATGGCATCCAGAAATCGATACCGGCATACACGTTTTAATGGTGCTGGAGATGGCTGCAAGCCTGAGTGATGAGATTGATGTACGTTTCTCTGCCTTACTGCATGATGTAGGCAAAGGCGTTACGCCAGAAGCGCTTTGGCCTCATCATCACGGTCATGGTTTAGCCGGTATAACGCTGGTAGAGGAAATTTGCCAGCGCTATAAAATTCCTAATGCTACTCGCGAGCTGGCCAGTCTGGTCTCCGAGTTCCACGATCGGATCCACGCCATATACCAACTGCGACCGGATACTATTTTAAACATGCTGAATGCCATTGACGTCTGGCGTAAGCCACATCGACTGGAACAGATGCTGTTGGTCAGCGAAGCAGATTTCCGTGGTCGTGCAGGCTGGCAACAAAAAGCCTATCCACAGGCAAGTTATCTCAGACAGGCTTTTGAAGTGGTTAATGGCGTATCGGTTAAAGATATTATCGACCAAGGCTTCACCGGTGCCGATATTAAAGATCAGCTCAATAAACGCCGCTTAGAAACACTCACCGAATGGAAAGAGAATCAGCCGCAAAGTTAATTATTCTGCCAATCTGATTTGTTCGGTTTTGCATTTTAATATAGTCAATTGTCGGGATGGGCTCCCGTGGGGGTCGACTTGACGTAAGCCAAGTACAGGCGGTTTTCCGGTCGTGCACAAAACCAATATAAGCACCTTAGATTTTACGACCGGAATATACATTGAGGCCAATTTATCTGGCTTGTCAGCAATCTGAGGCACTGATTAATAACAATCAGTGCCTTTTTTATTTATCGTGCTCCTGAAACTTAAATCAGAAGAACACCAGATAAATAACGCCAGCCACAAAGAAACGATAGATAGCGAATGGAATAAATGAGATGCGCTTAATGACGCTCAGGAAAGTTTTAATCGCCAGTAATGCCACAACAAACGCCGTGAAAAAACCGACAGCAAACATCGGTAAATCATCCAAAACCAGCAGGCCAATGCTTTTGTACATCACTAATACTGTAGCACCCAGCATCATCGGCACGGCCAGAATGAAGGAGAACTCTGATGCCGCATAACGACTTACACCAATCAGCATTCCACCGGAGATAGTCGCACCTGAACGGGAAAATCCTGGCCATAAAGCCAGACACTGAAAACAACCGATAATGAAAGCCTGACGATAAGTCATATCGTCTAGCCCTTCCACGCGCGGGACTTTAGGCTTAAGCATTTCAGCAGCAATAAGCAACAAACCACCGGCAATCAGGGCATACATGACGGTTTTAGCGCCAAACAAATGTTCTTTAATAATATCATGCAGCGCAAAACCAATAATAACCGCCGGTAACATACCCAAAATAATATGTACCAGACTCAGTCGCCCCTTGCCTCTCCCTTCATGGGGAACCTCGCCAAAATGGATGCCAATCAGACCAAACAGGCGACGCCAAAATACCACGACTACCGCAAGAATGGACCCCAACTGAATGACCACTTCAAATGTAGATGCCGTATCGCCAGAAAAACCCAACAGCTCACCAACAATAATCATATGGCCCGTTGAAGAAACCGGCAGAAACTCGGTCAGCCCCTCAACAACACCGAGAATAAATGCCACGACCAACGAGTGAAAACCATCCATCAATAGATCCCTTGCAATATAAAGAAAATACTTGTACCTGATTATCAGGCCATAATTTTAAGAACCCGCACAGCTCAGACAAAAATCAACCCACTTAGTTTCGTCCTACCCCACCTAGTTCTTTCAGGCTAAACGTGAACCGCGTTCAATGATCACACCAACTTGCTTCGCTGCTGCCACCGCTCCCGGTTTGCTCACCTTTATCCTAATCCATGGGATGGAAAAACGCTGCATTAATAAATCAGCAACTTCTTCCGCTACCCGTTCAACTAAGGCAAAACGCTCGTTTTCGACCTTTCCAATCACGGCTTCACTGACATCCGCATAGCTCAGACAGTCACAAACGTTGTCACTGGAGGCAGCTTTACGATTATCCCAACCCATTTCGATATCGAAAATAAGCTTCTGTCGAATCGTCTGTTCCCAGTCATAAACCCCGATGGTTGTAATAACGCTGAGCTGTTCTATAAATACGATATCCATAACACCACTCTCAGTTTTTCAATTAAGACGTACCACTTCAGGTAGAATATGCGTATTATCCACGTTAGTAGAGAGTAAAACGACAATTATTAGATGGAATCGAGCTTATGAGTGCTATCGCGCTTGGCATGATCGTTATCGCCTATCTATGTGGTTCAATATCCAGTGCAGTGTTGGTTTGTCGTCTCGCCAAACTGCCCGACCCACGAGAGCATGGTTCCGGTAATCCCGGTGCTACCAATGTTCTGCGTGTAGGTGGGAAAGCTGCGGCCGTAGCCGTGTTAATTTTCGATGTGCTAAAAGGCATGCTTCCTGTTTGGGTCGCTTACAAGCTGAATCTTTCCCCTATTTATCTCGGTTTAATCGCCATCGCAGCCTGTCTGGGGCATATCTACCCAATTTTCTTTCACTTTCGTGGGGGGAAAGGTGTGGCAACAGCATTTGGTGCTATTGCGCCTATTGGCTGGGATCTAACCGGATTAATGACGGGCACTTGGCTGCTGACCGTATTGCTTAGCGGCTATTCCTCCTTAGGCGCGATTATCAGTGCGCTTATTGCGCCGTTTTATACTTGGTGGTTTAAACCGCAGTTCACCTTTCCGGTAGCGATGCTATCTTGTCTGGTTTTGATTCGTCATCATGACAATATTCAGCGGTTATGGCGCGGTCAAGAAGGGAAAATATGGGCGCGGTTTAAAAAGAAAAAGACCGAAGAAAAACCACCTGAAGACCATTCAATTTAACTCGGTGTGAGTTTCGTCCACCAATCGTTCAGTGTCTAAATTAACGTCAACATAAGTACCGAGCCGAGACATTCATTAAAGCGAATGCCCCGGTACTGGCTAGCAAGTTACAAACTCACCGGTGGCAACTGATCCAGCGGCCACCGTGGGCGAACCGAGACTTCTAGTCCAGTGGCTTCACCGGCTTTCAGCCGAACCATTCCTGCATAAGCGATCATTGCACCATTATCGGTACAGAACTCTGGACGTGCATAAAATACTTCGCCTTTGCGCTGTTCCATGATGTCTGACATTTTGCTACGCAGCGTGCGGTTGGCGCTGACACCGCCTGCCATCACCAGTCGGCTAAATCCGGTGGCATCCAGTGCCCGGCGGCATTTAATGGCCAGCGTATCCACCACAGCATCTTCAAACGCTCTGGCGATATCGGCTTTGGTTTGCTCGTCATCACCGGATTGGCGAATAGTATTCGCAGCAAAGGTTTTAAGGCCGGAGAAACTAAAATCAAGACCAGGGCGATCGGTCATTGGACGAGGGAAAATAAAACGCCCAGCAACACCCTGTTGCGCCATTTTAGACAACATCGGCCCTCCCGGATAATCCAACCCCAGCAATTTAGCCGTTTTATCAAAGGCTTCTCCGGCAGCATCGTCTATCGATTCACCCAACAACGCATACTGACCAATGCCCGTAACGCTGATTAACTGGGTATGTCCACCCGAAACCAGCAGAGCAACAAAGGGAAACGCCGGCGGATTATCTTCCAGCATTGGCGCTAACAGATGCCCTTCCATATGATGAACCGCTACCGCAGGAACATTCCACGCCAGCGCCAAAGAGCGCCCGATGGTTGCACCAACCAACAGCGCCCCAACCAGACCCGGTCCGGCGGTATAAGCGATGCCGTCAATATCGGCGGCGGTTAAATTCGCCTGCTTGAGCGCGGCCTGAATCAGAGGAACGGTTTTACGCACGTGATCGCGAGAGGCCAGTTCCGGCACTACACCGCCGTAATCCGCATGCAGTTTAACCTGACTGTAGAGTTGATCCGCTAACAAACCCTGACGATCGTCATAAATCGCCACACCGGTTTCATCGCATGATGTTTCAATACCTAATATACGCATAACCTGCCAAACAGCCTCTGAATTCATGATCTGTGCGCCTGCAACGGCGTTGCGGACACACAACTTGTGTTGCGTTAAATAATAACACAGACGATAAGTTGAAAATAAAGAATCACTCACTTCAATAAAAATGCTACTGAATATCACTAATTAGCAGCAGCCACTAACATATTTCGATAAACTAGGCGCAAAGTCGCTTGCAGCACACCGGAAACTCTGGGTATGCTTCGCGTTTCTTTTGTCCATCCAATGAACACCAAACAACTTGATTGAGATAGAAATGACTAAAGCTCAAAGTGTTAAACGTGGAATCCATTCCCTGGCATTGTTGAGTGCACTGGTACTTGCCGGCTGTAGCTCAACCGATCCTAACTTGAATCTTCCTTCGCCAGCAAAAACGGCAGGATCACCAGAGCAGGAAATCAAACAGGTTTATAAAACAAGCCCCCAGAATGGCCCTGAAGTATTGATTTCTGCCGCAGAAAATAACGGTAGCTACAATAATATGCGCCGTGCACTAGCACGAACGAGCCTGCCAGGAAAAGAGAGCATTCAGCTATCTGAATGGGTAAATTTCTTCTCTTATGATTATCCACAGCCACAAGGACGAATTCCTTTTGCAGCCAACGGTGAAATCGCCGTTACTCCATGGAACCCAAATACCCGATTACTCCGCGTAGCAGTCAAAGCCGGTGAGGCTCAACCTAGCGCTGAACGTCGCTCAGCAAATCTAGTGGTGTTAGTGGGGGGTGACGACGCCGATCTGCCACTGATCAAGTCCAGCCTGACTCATCTGGTTAATCAATTAACCCCCCAGGATACCTTGACGCTGATGACTGCCACTGGCGATAAAGGCGTGCTGCTGGAACCAACCACTGGCGAGGACAAAGGCAAAATGCTGTCTGCCATTTCCAGCTTAAACAGTGGAAAAGCCATTCAGGATAGCTCCCGCCTGACAGAAGCTTATACGTTGGCGAAAGATCACTATATTACTGACGGTATCAACCGCGTCATTCTAGTCGGTAACAGCACTTATAATGCAGGTTTAAGCACCGCGCAGGATGCCAGCGACTTCTTCGCTAATCATCCTGCCTCACAAATTTCACTGACTACGTTAGGCTTCGCTGCCAGCCAATTTAGTCCATCTTCACTGGCTGAAGTGGCTTACGCTGGTAACGGTGTTCATCAGTACATCGACAATGAGCGCGATAGCAACAAAGTTTGGGATGAGCAGCTAAGCTCAACGCAAACGCCTGTCGCGAAAGAGTTCTCTATGAAAGTCGAGTTTAACCCAACCTATATCAAGGCTTACCGCCTGTTGGGTTATCAGGCACCATCAGAAGAGAGTAGCAATACGGCGAATAGCGGTGTTGTGGTTACCGGACAAACGCTGACTGCCCTGTACGAAATCATTCCTGCAGACAGTACAGAAGAGTGGAGTGCTGAACAGTTTGGCCCAATCAGTACGCCATCAGCCAACAGTTCCCTGCGTCAAACTAAAGAGATTGCCATGATGCATCTGCGCTATAAAACGCCAAATGCTCAAAGTACTCCTCAACGTATTGAGTTGCCGGTTCCTGAATCACAAATGAACAATACACTGGATAACAGCAGTAAAGATTTTCGTTTCGCCGCTGCGGTTGCCGCATTTGCCCAGCAGTTAAAAGATAACGGTGCATCAACTGGCGCATTCACGCTGGACGATACTCTGAAACTGGCGAACGAAGGTCGCGGTGCCGATAAATACGATCTGCGCTCAGAATTTATTCAGTTGGTTGGAAATGCCCAAAATGAGCTACCAAAAAGCTCTCCCGTGAAAGGTCAGGGCAAATAAGCGTTAAAGAGTAAACATTTGATAGCTGAAAGCCCCTGTTACGGATAGATAAAAATAATGGGGACTTTCAGCGCACTAACGTGATGGTAGCAGTTTATACAATGATGACGGGCTGTTTTCTGCCGAATACCGATGAATGAATCGGTAACAGGACTTTACAAGCAGCACCTATTCGCAGTAGAATTCCGCACCATTTTGAATATGGCTGGCAACAGCGCCAGCAGCAAAACCGATTTCTATTGAGGTGAAAGGCACATGCCGGTAATTAAAGTACGTGAAAACGAGCCATTTGACGTAGCATTACGTCGTTTCAAGCGTTCATGCGAAAAAGCAGGTATCCTTGCTGAAGTTCGTAGCCGTGAATTCTACGAAAAACCAACTACTGAACGTAAACGCGCTAAAGCTTCTGCTGTGAAACGTCACGCGAAGAAATTAGCTCGTGAAAACGCACGCCGCACCCGCCTGTATTAATACCTTCGGTTAACGCCGAGCGCGCGATTAATGCGCAGGTTGGTCGTGTAGCTAAAGCTAGTAATAGCTGACTGCATATAAGTATGCCGTGCTTTCCGGAAGGAATGCGCGGCTTATTCTCATTTATGGAT
Organism: Limnobaculum parvum; assembly: GCF_003096015.2. NCBI lineage: Bacteria > Pseudomonadati > Pseudomonadota > Gammaproteobacteria > Enterobacterales > Budviciaceae > Limnobaculum > Limnobaculum parvum. The sequence goes on from NZ_CP029185.2 coordinate 3,087,835, forward strand.
TTACGAATTGAGGCTTAATGGCAGGACGAATCCCACGTGTATTTATCAATGACTTGCTGGCCCGTACGGACATCGTCGATCTTATAGATGCCCGTGTGAAGCTTAAAAAGCAAGGCAAAAATTATCACGCCTGTTGCCCGTTCCATAATGAGAAAACACCCTCTTTCACCGTTAACGGTGAAAAACAGTTTTATCACTGCTTCGGTTGCGGGGCACATGGTAATGCAATTGATTTCTTAATGAACTTTGACCGTTTGGAGTTCGTTGAAAGTGTTGAAGAGCTGGCGACCATGCACGGTCTGGAAATTCCTTACGAATCCGGAACCGGTATCAGCCAGTTAGAAAAGCACCAAAGACAAAGTCTGTACCAACTGATGGAGCCGTTAGCCAAGTTCTATCAGGAATCCTTAAACCAACCTCAGTCTCAGGATGCGCGAAATTATCTGGCGCAGCGTGGTTTAAGTGACGACATTATTCAGCGTTTCGCCATTGGCTTTGCCCCTTCCGGGTGGGATATCGTTCTGAAACGTTTTGGTCGCTCACCGGAGAACCGCGAATCACTCAATGATGCCGGTATGTTGGTGACCAACGATAACGGGCGAACCTATGACCGTTTTCGCGAACGGATCATGTTCCCAATCCGCGATAAGCGCGGTCGGGTTATTGCTTTTGGTGGAAGAATTTTGGGTAGTGGAACACCTAAATATCTTAACTCGCCGGAAACAGAAATTTTCCATAAAGGCCGCCAGCTATATGGTCTTTATGAAGCACAGCTTAATCGGAATCAGCTCGATAAGCTGTTGGTGGTTGAAGGCTATATGGATGTGGTGGCACTGGCACAGTTTGGCATTGATTATGCTGTTGCCTCACTGGGTACATCCACCACGGCAGAACATATTCAGTTAATGTTCCGCTGTACGGATAACGTTATCTGCTGTTATGACGGCGATAATGCCGGTCGAGAGGCCGCATGGCGTGCGTTAGAAACCGCCCTACCTTACCTGACCGATGGCCGCCAACTGCGGTTTATGTTTTTACCCGACGGCGAAGATCCGGATACACTGGTACGAAAAGAGGGTAAAGAGGCTTTTCAGCAGCGTTTAGAACAAGCCCAGCCTCTTTCAATGTTTTTATTTGATACACTTATGCCGCAGGTCGACCTGAGTTCACCGGATGGGCGTGCTAAACTGAGTACATTAGCGTTACCGCTTATCAGTAAGGTGCCCGGCGAAACATTCCGTTTATATTTACGCCAGCAGCTCGGTCAAAAACTGGGCATTCTGGATGACAGTCAGTTAGATAAGCTGATGCCGAAACAAATTGAAACGGAACAAAGCTATCAGGCACCTCAGCTAAAACGCACAACTATGCGTATACTGATAGGCTTGTTGATTCAGCGTCCTTATCTGGCAACACTGGTCCCGTCAGTACAAGGGTTAGAACAAACCAATCTGCCGGGAGTACCGCTGTTTATTGAACTGGTTAAAACCTGTCTGGCTCAGCCGGGGTTAACGACCGGACAACTTTTAGAGCTGTATCGCGGAAATAATTACAGTCAACAACTTGAAACTTTAGCAACATGGAACCACATGATTGTAGAAGATATGGTTGAAGAAACATTTCTTGATACGTTAGCTAAACTGTATGACTCAGTATTAGAGCAACGTCAGGAAGAACTGATTGCCCGTGAAAGAACCCACGGTTTGAACGCGGAAGAACGTAAAGAAGTCGCAGCGCTGAACATGGCGTTGGCTAAAAAGAAGTAGTTTAATAGATTTAACAGAATTAACGGCTTAAGTGCCGCTCATTGCGGGTAAAAAATCCTGCGTATAGCTGTTTAAAAAGGCAACAGCTGATAAACATAGCCCGACTACCTTATGATTACCGGCTTAGCCGATAAAATTTAATACTCTGAAGTGTGGATACCGTCTTATGGAGCAAAACCCGCAGTCACAGCTTAAACTTCTTGTTACCCTAGGCAAGGAGCAAGGCTACCTGACCTACGCTCAGGTCAATGACCATCTGCCTGAAGATATCATCGATTCAGATCAAATCGAAGATATCATCCAGATGATCAATGATATGGGTATTCAGGTAATGGAAATAGCACCTGATGCCGATGATCTAATGCTCGCAGAAAACACCGCAGACACCGATGAAGATGCAGCGGAAGCCGCAGCACAAGTGCTCTCCAGCGTTGAATCTGAAATCGGTCGTACAACAGATCCGGTACGCATGTATATGCGTGAAATGGGTACCGTTGAACTGTTAACCCGCGAAGGCGAGATCGACATTGCAAAACGCATAGAAGAAGGTATCAATCAGGTTCAGTGTTCTGTTGCAGAATACCCTGAAGCGATCACCTATCTGCTGGAACAATACGACCGCGTTGAAACTGGCGAAACCCGACTGTCTGACATTATCACCGCATTTATCGATCCTAATGCAGATGACACCATTGGTCCTGCGGCAACACATGTAGGCTCAGAGTTATCCAGCGAAGAGCAGGATGATGACGACGATGATGATGAAGACTCCGATGATTCCGATGCTGACGAAGATATCGGTATCGATCCTGAACTTGCCCGTGAAAAATTCAACGACCTGCGCCTGCAATATGACGCAACCCGCAAAGCCATTAAAGAGTTTGGCCGCAGCAACCCACAGGCAATTGAAGAGATCGTAAAACTGTCGGAAGTCTTCAAACAGTTCCGTTTAGTGCCAAAACAGTTTGATTATCTAGTCAACAACATGCGTCAAATGATGGATCGCGTCCGTACTCAGGAACGTCTGATCCTTAAGTTGTGCGTTGAGCAGAGCAAAATGCCGAAGAAAAACTTCGTCACGCTGTTTGCCAGTAATGAAACAACAATGGACTGGTTTAGCAGCGCTCTGGCGATGGGTAAACCATGGTCTGAAAAACTGAAAGATGTCAGTGAAGAAGTGGAACGCTGCATCCAGAAGTTACAGTTAATTGAAGATGAGACTGGCTTAACCATCGAGCAGGTTAAAGATATCAACCGTCGCATGTCTATCGGTGAAGCGAAAGCTCGCCGTGCGAAGAAAGAGATGGTTGAAGCAAACTTACGTCTGGTTATCTCTATCGCTAAAAAATACACCAACCGTGGCTTGCAGTTCTTGGATTTGATTCAGGAAGGTAATATCGGCCTGATGAAAGCGGTAGATAAGTTTGAATATCGTCGTGGTTATAAGTTCTCAACTTATGCCACCTGGTGGATCCGTCAAGCGATCACCCGCTCAATTGCCGATCAGGCGCGTACCATCCGTATTCCGGTGCATATGATTGAGACGATTAACAAGCTTAACCGTATCTCTCGCCAGATGCTGCAAGAAATGGGTCGTGAACCACTGCCAGAAGAGCTGGCAGAACGTATGCTGATGCCAGAAGACAAAATCCGTAAAGTGCTGAAGATCGCCAAAGAGCCAATCTCAATGGAAACGCCTATCGGCGACGATGAAGATTCGCATTTAGGGGATTTTATCGAGGACACTACCCTCGAGCTGCCGCTGGATTCTGCCACCTCTGAAAGCCTGCGTTCAGCAACCCACGACGTGCTTGCCGGTCTGACCGCTCGTGAAGCGAAAGTACTGCGTATGCGTTTTGGTATTGATATGAATACTGACCATACGTTAGAAGAAGTGGGTAAACAGTTCGATGTTACCCGTGAGCGTATTCGTCAGATCGAAGCGAAAGCATTACGTAAGTTACGTCACCCAAGCCGCTCAGAAGTACTGCGCAGCTTCTTGGATGATTAATCCTTGCGTTGATAAAGAGTAAACAAGAAAACCCCAGCGATCTGGGGTTTTCTTGTTTTCAGACTGAGTTTTTATTTTAAGAGGAGATATTTATGCAACAGGGAAACTATTCACTTCAGGCATTACAGGATGCGGTGAAGTCAGGTTCTCGGTTTAAGTATCTTTATTTTTGGGGGCATCAACCCTCCGCCAATGGCGTTATTACTGCCTCCTGTTTTAGCCAGTGGTGGCCCTCCCCTTTTGTGGTTGACGGCGTCACCTATGCAACCGCAGAGCATTGGATGATGGCAAGTAAAGCCCGGTTATTTGGCGATGAGCTAATTATTCCCCAGATTTTAAGCGCCAGAACGCCAGCACAAGCCAAAAGTCTGGGCAGGCAGGTAAAGGACTTCGATCAAGAAAGATGGCAAGCACGCTGTTTTGAGTTGGTTTGTGAAGGTAACTGGCATAAGTTCAGCCAGCATTCCAATCTGGGTGAATTCCTGCTCAATACCAAACAGCAGGTTCTGGTTGAAGCCAGCCCGGTGGACAAAATTTGGGGCATTGGTCTGGCACAAGATGATCCGCGCGCGGCAAATCCTTTGTTGTGGGATGGCGAGAATTTGTTGGGGTTTGCCTTGATGGAAGTTCGTGGGCGATTGATGGCCGGTGTCTAATTTAACCATTGAGCCAACTGCATAATCAAAAACACCCGCTACACAATCTCTAACGCCATCGCCAGTTCACGATAGCTCTCGGTCAGTTGTTCCAGCGTTGCACGATTCAGGCCGCTGGGATTGGGTAATATCCAAACCTGCGTTTGCCCTATGGTCATATCTTGCTTGCCCCATGGGGCATTGCGTATACCGAATGCTTGATGGAAGGCCTGTTTACCCAATATCGCTACGGCGCGAGGCTGATAGCATTCGAGCTTCTCAATAAGTAACGTCGCCCCTTGTTGCAGTTCCTGACTGGAAAGCTCCGCGGCCTGTACCGTTGGCCGAGCCACCAGAGCGGTTAGCCCACATTGGCTTTCTAAGATTCTGCGATCTTCTTCGGGTGTTAACAACGTTTTGGTAAAGCCCGCCTGATAAATCACCCGCCAAAATCGATTGGTTCGATTAGCAAAATGAAAGCCGCTGGCTGAAGCGTTTAGCCCCGGATTGATACCGCAGAAAATCACCTGTAGTCCTGACTGTAAAATATCGTTAAGCATTGCTGTTTCACCTGATATCAATTAATTATCGGATATACGCTACCAGCAAGCGCCACGCTCTACAACTGTGCATAAAACCAACGTTCACACCACGTAACTATGGACTAAACAATAATGTTTACCGTATAATCGCCGCCACTTGGCCCCTTAGCTCAGTGGTTAGAGCAGGCGACTCATAATCGCTTGGTCCCCCGTTCAAACCGGGGAGGGGCCACCAGACAAAACAAGGAGTTAGATGAGAAATCATCTAACTCCTTGTTCTTTGGACTCAGTCTGGATCAGCAATTTGAAGATGTTTTTGAAACATATCAGAGAGATGACAACTGAAGAATCCGCACTAGGTCTACGGGTATCCATTGCCACCACCATCAAAACTCACTTAAGCGCCTCCACAGAAAGACATTCCGTCGCAATCAGTCTGAACGACGCCTCCTAATCAGAGCCGTTCAGGATTAAATTTTGGGAATTACATACTTAGCTAGCCGATAATGTGGCTAGCTAAGTTCTGGTTAAATTAAACCAAATCTTTCTGAGTTCTTGGCCCTCGGTTCTGTATCCAATATACAGAATTTATATATTTTCTGAGCCGTTCAGTAAACTTTCGGGTATCTACCAGATAGTTAGGATATGCAGTTTTCAAACTTTTAACATCATCAATACCTACTAATAATGCATTATTATTGGGATCGTTTTCTTCTTGGCCATAACGCTCAATTGCAGTTTTTTCATCATCTTTTGAATATAGTTCGATAGCAACTCTTCCTTTAATACCATCAATAATTAATAAAGCATATCCGTTATTAAATGCTTTAATACTAATATCTTTATTAGAAAAAACAGCATTAAATGATGCCAATTTATTATAAGCATTTAATGAGGTATCTAATTTGTTTAGTGTCTCTTTATAAATAGCTTTTTGAATATTACTTAAATGAATAAATCCGTCTTCTTCTGCTAAAAATTCACTCATTATAAAAAAGAATTCGCTCCACCCCTTTGAGGTAGCAACCGGATTCGTTTTTATTGTTTGTTTTTCACATAGATCAACTACTTCTACAGTAGTTGCCCAAAGGTGTTGAAGTTTTGTTCTTAGTTGTACTTCAATAAAGAAACCTTTCCAATCATGAGATTCTTTCTTGCTATAACATTTATATATTCTATGGATTCCTCGGTATCCCGTTTGTTTTGGGGATTCAATATAATCTTTTGTCCTAACTGTTTCATGGATAGTACGGCTTTCACTTAATGACCGATTCAATTCTATTAGTTCTTTTTTATTATTAACTATTACTCTACATCCACCAATATCTTGCATTCTTTTAAGATTAATAGAATTTGTTGAATTTCCATCTAATGTCGCACGTTGAAGCTTATGAATTATTGTTGGTAATCGTTTTAACCTTCTGGCAATAGTTGCGTCTGGAGTTACTTTTCTGGCATGTTTCCATACTAAGTTTTTAATAATCATAAGTGGATATAGATGGGCTGCGCGATAGTTTCTAATAACCTCAATAGCCCAGTCAGTATCTCCTGATGATTTTCTAAGTATTTCCCCAGACTTTTCCACCTGACCCTTTGAAAAGATAAGCTTTATTTTTCCACTTTGATATTGCTCATTTCCCATTCGCGTGTTCACTTTGTATTCAATTATTGACCACATGCGATATTACCTTTTTTTCAAAATAATTACAGTTCAAATTCAATTTACTGTTTAAATATACAGCAAATCAATCAAAACTACAACTTAAAGTTGTTTTCACTGTAAATCTCTATACAAAGAAATGAAACATAACTAGCCAATTAAAAGAACTTTACTATCCATTCTACTTATTTATAATGGCAGCCAATTTACTTTGCAATGGATTGGGTGCTATGGATACTTTAAACCTAGAGGGTTTCTTTGAAAAATTCCCCACAGAGGAGGCTGCCCGCCTATATTTTGAGCATCAGCGTTGGGGGGATAATAAGACTTGTCCTTATTGTGGTAGTCATTTTATATATGAGTGTAATAACCACAAACCCATGCCATACCGCTGCAAAGACTGCCGTAAACACTTCAGTGTAAGAACCAAATCCGTACTAGCCGAATCCAGATTACCACTTAGAAAATGGCTCTTGGCTATTTATCTTCTTGGTACATCCCGCAAAGGCATATCTTCTGTTCACTTAGCCAAACAACTTGGCATTACCCAAAAATCTGCTTGGTATTTAACCCATCGCTTAAGACAAACATGGTTGTCTGTTGCTGACAGAAATGACGATGATGATAATAACAACAGCATGTTAGATGGTGATGTGGAAGTAGACGAAACTTTCATTGGCGGTAAAGAAAAGAATAAACACAGCAATAAGAAACTAAGGTGTGGCCGTGGTGCTGCGGGCAAAATGGTGGTTATTGGGGCCAAGCAGCGCAACGGCAATGTGGTTGCCAAACATGTGCTAAATACTAATGCCAAAACTCTAAAGAGCTTTATAAGCGATAATATAGCCTATGGCGCAACCGTCCATACAGACAACTTTCCAGGCTATAATGGATTAAAGGGCTATAGCCACTACGTTGTTAATCACTCTGGTGGTGAGTACGTAAGAGACAATGCACATACTAACAGCATAGAGAGCTTTTGGGCTGTACTGAAGCGTGGATACAAAGGTGTTTATCACTATATGAGTACCAAGCATCTACAACGTTATGTTAATGAGTTCGTATTCAGGCATAATACTGCCTCTTTGGGTACAATAGATTTCATCAACACCGTAATTTCAAGAATGCTGGGCAAACGGTTAACATATAAGGAGCTAATCAGTGGCTAAAGATAGAATCATAGAACCTATCAATGATAGCTTCGAAAACATCGTTGCCAGCCTGTTTAAGGCTCCTGTTCCTAGCAAACGTCTTCCAAAAGCAGCTAAACACTGCAATCTACAAGAGATGTTCGGACTAGATATTGATTGCTATGTGCTGAATGATGAAGCTGAAACTGTTGTTGTTAGCCAAAAAGGCATTGGCATAATATTAGGGTTTGAAGATTATTCCAACAATATTGATACCCTGTTTGCGTATGAACCCGAATTCCTCAAAGATCTTCAATCACCAATTACCTTCAAATCTGATACAGAAACACTAAAAGGCTATGATGCATCGCTCTTAATTGATGCTTGTATTCTGGTCATGGAAGAGAATAAAGAGTCTTTTAGCGGTAGAAACAACACTCAAAAACCCGCACTACAAATCATTCAAAAGACTGCTAAAACCGGCATCAATAACTTTATATATCAATTAGCTAGAATTGCTTCAGATTGAGATACTTTATTCTCACCAGAGCTGTAATGTGCTGTTTTGTATAAATCAATAAACATAATAGGATGCTCAGAGGACTTGTTTTCTTCAGTATCAACTAGTTGCATATCATATCTTGCGTAGAAGGATATAGCATTTTGCTTTGCATCTGTTATCAGAAACCTACAGCCTACTTTAGGCATGATGGCATCTTTAACTAGGTATAATGCATATTCTAAAAGCAAAGAACCAATTCCTTGCCCCCTATATCTGGAGTCGACAGCCAATCTAGCAATTTTAATTGCAGGGTATGGAGTATAACGTTTCGCTCTTTCACATTCGCCAAAATCATAATCAATATCGATCTCACTACAAGTTAATGTAATATAACCAATTATTGAATAAGGGAATGTTATAGGTTCTTTGTTTTTGTCTGTCCGCTCGTTATCATCAATAACGACATAGGTCTGAGCGATGAAGTTATTTTTAAAATCTATAGAGTCTTGCTGAAGAAATGTTTTGAGTGGTTGATATTGAGCATCACCTGTTTTGAAGGTAGAACATCTGTGAATATCTGAAATAGGAATGATTACTAATTCAGGATCAGATTGTACATTCGCATCCATTTATACAACCTGAACCCTATTTTTGATTGTTAAGAAATTTATCCATTTTTTCTTGTGTTTGGCGACCACGCGCTATAGCTGCTTTAACCTTATCACTAGGTTTAGTGGTGTCCATTTGCTTTATAAATTGCTTAGCATCTTCACCAGAAAGAATGGTGCGCCCAAAAGGACTACTGACTATTGCCATGATGCCTTCCTCATAATATATAAGTACAAATCAATATCAACCTGTTGATACTTATGGTTTTTTAACAACTTAAACCAATCAACATTAGGTTTATTATACAAGCTTAACTGTAAACTACAAGTTTACAGACCCTAATATTATGGTTAAATATTATCAATATTGGCTAGATACATATCGTAAAACAGCACAAACACATATAACTTACTACTTTTAGTTGTTGTTTAAAAGTTATTACAACTTCAGATTTACTTCATAGAGGCTAATTAATTAAAAGTACAATTTTTGTAACTACTATAGAGCTTAAATCCTGCACGGCTAGTAAATAATATTTCCGGCTAGTTAAGTATATACCCCCCTAAATTTTTTATCCTCTCATTCTTATGAATGAGAGGATGATTTAATTCAGATGCTATACTCATATTTAATGGATAGATGTCACTTCACAGCGTTAAAACAATCAGAATAGAAAAGTAATTTCATATAAAAACCAATGGGGCGCTGGTGCTTTAATACATATACATTGCACTTTCATCCAATGTGGGGGTCTATATGTTCTCTTTTCGTGTTTTTTTGATTGTAATTTCCTTTATTTCAATAACTGCTTGCACAACTCAGAAGGCATTACAGGAGACGGGGAAGGAAATTGATAATGGCAATTATGGCGTTGCCACTTGGTATACTCTAACATTACCTATTGTTATGGTTTATGACGTTTTTACTCTTGGTGGAACTTCAGATGTTAACACCGGGATCAGCGACTTATCCTCTGCGGCATCAGCTATATCCCCTAATTCAGATGCCGCGAATACACTGTCTTCAATGGCTACTGTCAATACTTCCAGTAATCCTGAAGTTATGCAGTCAGTGAGCTCCGCCATGGTTAGCAAATCACAGAGTAATAATCCCGTTGCTTCTGGTAGTAATGCGAATTGTGATAATTCCACTCCTGATAGGTTTGCCCGCTGCTGTAACGCATTGAAAGGAAGTATGTTCCCTCCCCATCAAGATTCGGATGGAACTATGGGCTACGGATGTAAATTAGAAGATGGGAGTCGAAGAGGATGCACGTACAGAGGTGGCGCTTTAATTCAGTGCACCGTTGCTGATTAAGTTGAATCGGGATTATAAAGATATATCAGAGTTTCAGGGTTGTTGAGACTGGAATGACTTTTTTGTACCAGAGATAGAATGGTGCCAGGCTATTATTGCCTATCGAATTCCTCCAATTATTATATAATTCGCGCCATCAACATATTGCTTGTAATGGACATTAAACAGGAGCCTGACAAATGGAAGATCAAATTCTGAACGTGATGAAAGAAGCCGGTAAACCAATTTCTGCGGGAGAAGTGGAAAAACTATCCGGATTAGACCGTAAAGAGATCGATAAAGCGTTTAAAGTGATGAAAGAGAAGGGAAGCATTGTTTCTCCTGTGCGTTGCAAGTGGGAGCCGGCGCAGAAGTAAGTTGAGCCAATAAACAGATTTAAAAACAAATTATATTATTAAGCCCGCAAATTGCGGGCTTTTCACTAAATCCACATCCTTACCCACAACTCTCCCGCAAAATCCGCAAAATCGTCTCCGCCCCACTTCGATTAGGGTTGATACGAATCATCCGTTTTTCCAGCGAAGCGTCGGACTGGCGGAAAGTGCCAGACACGCGGTAGAACAGCGGCGGGATCTCAAACCGTGATTCGGCACCCACCGGGTAAGGTAGCGCTCCCAGAGTCTGAGCTTTTGCCAATACTTGTGCCGCAATCGGCTCATGAAATTCAACCAACAGTACTTTAGACTGCGCATTAGCAATAAAAGCCTGTTTTACCGATTGCACTTCTCCCTGATTCAACCGGGAGACTACTTCATCATTCACCATTGCCTGTACTGCATGGGTCACAGGGGCAAACACCATACCACGCAGCACTTCCATTGCCTGAAAACCCTGAATTTGGCTGCCGCCAGAATACATGCTGCCACGAACCTGCTCGATTCGTGCTTTATCGCCGGTAATCACACCTACACCGGGAGGGCCAAGCAATTTGAAACAGGAAAACGTCGATAGCGTCGCACCCAGCTCGCAACCAATATGCTCCACCTTCATTACTGCATAATTATCATCAATCAGTGTAGGGAGCTGATAACGATTAGCCAAAGCAATCACTTCGCCTAAATCATAGCTATCGTCCATTTTCTGGCGCGTATGCTGTATCAAGCAGGCAACGGGCTTATGGGTGGCAATCGCGTCTTTAACCGCATCCAGATGGTTAAAATCGGCTTTAACAATCTTAATACCCATCTGGTCAATAGAGACCTGTGTCGTTGGGTAAACGGGTGCATCATGCACCAGTAGCGTTTCCCCCGGTTTGGTCAACGTGGCGAGACCGGCGCGCAAAGCCCCAGTCCCTGCCCCGCTAACCAACGCCGCGGCTTCAGCGTTAAAAAAGTCAGCGATAACCTGCTCTACCCGATGCGTAATCAGAGGTTGATTCAGGCCCGGCACCAGCCCCAGATCGCCCTGAGTTAAAAAATCACTGCCGGGAAAATGACGGCAGATAATATCCACCAGTCGAAACTGTTTTTGCTGCGCCTGAAGCATCGTCATACTTTGCAAAGGGTAGGTTTTCATCTTTTTTACCTTAAATATTTACAGGTCAGCCTCAGCCTAATCCCATGATATAAATAATATTCGCCAAAATACCCACCAGAATGGTAGCAATCGGACCAATCGCCATCTCAACCAGTGGACGTTTTGATGTCTTATTCAGCAGATAGATACCCGCAACGACCATAAAGCCCATGCCTGGTAAAATCGCGTTTGATGCAATCATGCCGCCAACCAGCAGTGATATTTCCAGCATTCGGGTGATCGCCGTTCGGATGTGATCGCCACAGGCTTTAACCCCAGGGTATTTATCCAACCAGATAGCAATCTTCGCCAACAGCATGATTTCCATCAGCATAATCACACAACCTGCGATGAAGGCTATCCACGGGTTGTTCGTTGCCAGACCTGCAACGAAAACAAACTTCATCCCATCTGGGCTATATACCCCAGTGGCAATGGCTGTCGTTCCCACTAGCGGTACAAAGCTGATAGCGCGAGCTAGTGCAACCAGTAGCGCACCATTTTGCTCTCCCTGAGCCATTAATTGCAGCGATACCGGGCCTTCAGCTAACAGGCTAAAAGACATGGTTGCAGCAACAGCGGTTAAGCCACCGCTCAGCACCAATAGCCATTTGTTTTTCTGAATACGTGCAATACGGGAAGAAAACAGACCAACCAACATCTCATTGGCCCCTTTCTGATCGCTGCCCGTATTTTCCGGTGGACGTTGCTTCATAGCAAAGTAGAACATGGCGATCATCGCAATCAGTAGAGCGGAACCGTTCGGATCCAGCTTAACTGGCTTCTCAATAAAGCCGCCAAAGCTTAAAGTACCAATGGATTGAGTTGCCAAATAACCAATTAGCGTGGCAATTAATACCCAAATTCCTTTGCGGTAACCATATTGATAGCCCACCACCACCGCCGGGAACAGAGAAAAACAGACCACGATTGGATCGCCAACTTTGCTCAAGTTGCTCATAAAGTTAACCGGCAACATGGCAAACAGTTCCACCACTGATTTCAGACCAGTTAATAGCGCAACCGCATAAAACGCACCAATAATGCCGGATAAAACGAAACCTTTTTTACTGTTTGAACACCAGACCCCGATAACATCCGTACCCAATAACAAGCTGTGTACCAGAATGATAGGAGCCGTCAGCGAAAAAGGAATACCAAAACCAATAATCAGGCCAAAGCTTAAGGCAAAGCTGGTAGCGGCTAGCGCTTTGCGGCTCATACGCCCTTCTAAATGTTCTGGAATCAGCGGTCGTAATCCATCATGGAAAACCGCAATCCCCCGATTTGCCATCATCGCAGAAATCGCACCTATCGCGGCCAAAAGCCCGGCCTTAACGGGATCGACTTCAATAAGCCGCATCAAAAATTCCTGTACCATAACAATTTCCTTGATTAGGAGTAGATAGCCGCAATAATGACAGGAACAACGACATCAATGTCTTGTCCCGTAAATCCGAAAGCACTTTTACCGCCTTTTACATGAGCGATAATCTCTTCATCAGATAGAATCTTTCCCGGCATCCCAACGGTGACACAGCGGTCCATACCGGCAATCGCGATAGCCATAGCTAACGCACCGCCGCCGCCGGTATTACAGGCCCCAAGATAATAATCTACTGTTCCGCTTTTAAGCGCCATTGCCGCTTCAATATCGTTCATCACCACGACAGACGTGGCTTTATCACCCGCTAATGTACGGATACTTTCTGCAATCTTTTCTTTTTCAATCTGTCCACCGACTACAAATTTCATGGTCTTATCCTTATGTTCTATTCTTGGCTGTAATTAAAAAAAGCAGCCGGGTTATGACGCAACATGAGGTCTATCTCCCGCTGGGTAAAGTCTGCTTTTTGCAACATGGGTACAAACGTTGTTAAAAGGTAATCAAAACCGATACCGCCATTGCCTTTCAGATGTGAACGGCGGGTGATATCCATGGAAAGCATGACGCGATCAAGCATGCCCCGAGCCTTGATGGACTGAAGCATCTCAATCCGCTTGCTGTCAGGGTAGTAATCATTCTTGCCAATCGTGTCGAACTGCACCCAAGCACCACCATCAAGCAAAGGCAAGATGGTATCCAGATTGTCTTTCAGGTCACAATGACCAATGACAATATGTTGGGGATCAACACCAAACACCTTCAGCAGGATTAATTGTTCACGTCCCATTGTGCTGAGTGTGGTATGGGTGGAAATAGGCCGCCCCGTAGCGTGATGGGCAAGGGCTGCCGCTTCAAAGACTTTACGTTCATCATCAGTGATCTGATCAAGGCTGGAACCAATTTCAGCAATCACTCCCGCTTTGAGCGAAGTGCCATCAATGCCTTGTTCAATTTCATCAATCATTTCCCGCGCAATGGTTTCAGCACTCATGGCCTGCAACGAGGACGGGTAAAACTTCTGCTGATAGTATCCCGTTGAAGCAACAACATTTATTTTGCTTTCAGCCATGATATCCAGCATAAATTGAGCATCGCGGCCCATATAACGATTGGTCACTTCAACGATATTACGCACGCCAAGGGCGTACAGCTGTTTCATTTCATCTACCAGCAGTTGAAACTGGTCGAGGCGACAGTCGATATTGTTTTTAGCCCCAGAGAGATCGATATGCAAATGCTCATGCGCGTAGGTATAGCCTGAAGCATCAATATAGTTTTCTGTGCTCATCCGTTACTCCTGAACCTTAAGCAGCGGCAGAAACGACGTCCCGTTCTGCGGCGCTGGCGCATGGAAAAAATCACATACCGTTGCACCCACATCAGACAGGGTAGCTCGATGGCCGATCTGAACACCCGTTACCCCCGGTCGATAAACCAGCAGCGGGACTTTCTCCCGGGTATGCTTACTGTGCCCTATGGTAGGGTCATTGCCATGATCCGCCATCACCACCAGACAATCTTCCGGCGTCATGATTTTCAAGATATCGGGCAGATTGTTATCCACCACGGTCAGACAATCGGCGTAGCGCTCCACATTTTGAGCATGCCCTGACAAATCTGTTTCCTGAATATTGGTACAGATAAACCGATCGCCCGGCTGTCTCATCGCATCCAGCGTAATGTCCATAATGGTTTGCGAATCAACCAGATTGATATGATTGATACCATGAGAGTTTTCGACAATATCGGCGACCTTACCGATCAGCGTGGTCGGAATATGGCAACTATGCAGTTTTTCCGGTACTTGTACTTGGCTGTCCACACCATAACCCATATGAACAACCTCAAAACCCTTATCGTAGGCCCCTGATTTCGGTGCATTAATACCAATATAGATACCGAGTTTTTCTTCTGCTGCATCGATGATCTGCTGGCTTGATACCAGTAACCCACCAAAAGCAATAACGCGATCGACGCTGACACAATCTCGCACAATACGTCCGATCTTTTTTACCTGCTCAAAAGAGATTTCAGACAGGTTGGCGGTGATATTAAAGACCTGACCAAGATCTGCCTCCAGATTATCTCCTATGGCAACATGCTGATTAACCAATAAATACTGCAGCGTATCGCCAATGCGTTCTACCTGATAATCAGCCGCAAGCAGCGCCTTCTCTACCGTACCCATCACCTCAGAAAAAGGGATCCTTAATGGAGTCTTCGGTTTCGTTCCAAGAATCTCCTGATGCCCCATAAAAGTATCACCACCTTCATGTTGCAAATCGGCAGTACCAAAATTGGCATCAGCACTCGGTTGCATCACATTGGCACTAAATCCAAGCGCGTTTATAATTCCCAGCTTTTCTAACACGGGCAAACGCAAGTCAGGTTTGGCCTGTAAAATATGTGCGCAGGTATTGGCCCCAATATCTTGTGGGCGAACCTGCGGCACATCATCCATAGTGCCAACACCAAAACTATCAATCACCAATACCAAAAACTTAGCCATAGAAAGCCCCCTGTTTAAGCATCCCCTGACTGGTATAAATACCATCCAGCACAGGTCGCCCGGTTTGAATACCAGAAACTAAAGCAACGTCGCTGCGGGTAACAAAAATCTGGGTGCGGAAACACATGACAACACCACTACCCACTGGATAGTGACCTTCAAGAGGAATGTGATAGTCAATGCTTGAATCATCCAGAGGTAATATCGAGGCTGTTTGAACCGTCGATGAAGAAGAAGAAAAAACCAGCCCCTTACTGGCGTGACCCCGACGGTAATAGCCGCCGCCAAAGCAATAGCTGATGCCTGAAAACTGGTGGGATACTTCCGTGATATACACCATAGCAATTCTTTCAGGCTCAGTACCAGCATGGTTAGCGGGAATAGTGCCGGTCAACGCATGTCCCGGTTCGGTATGAGTAATGCCATACTCAGCCAACAGCGGTAAGGTGCTACAACTTGTAGCCGACGGTGCATTGAGTTGCTGAATTCCAACCCCCATATCAGTGAGCCGGTTATAAGCAGTCAGCAGCGTTTGCAGATTTGGTGTCGGCAAGGTGCTCTGCTGCTTATCGTCCCACAACAGGCAGGGGAAGTGTGTAAGCCCGGTAAGTTTGATACCCGGCATCATTTGTATCTGCTGAACAATATTGTCCAGATCGTTTAGCATAAATCCCGCTTCCTGACCGGGATAAAGCTGGTCGCTCTCGGCGATCATCTTAATCATCACGGGCTGGACCACACCGATAGATTGCGCCACCTTACTAATCTGCTGCGCTTTTTCAAGGGAAAAAACGGTTATCACCTGAGGATGCAACCGGAGCATTTTTTCCACCAGCGCATCCGGGATTTGTACCAGATGCCCGACATGACAGAGGGGAACCTGATGCTCACTTAAAACTTCCGCTTCCCTGAAGTCTACTGCAACGACTCCCCGATAACCCAACTCAATTAGCCGCTGGGCAAGGGTTGGGTTACGTCCTATCTGTTTAGTCATCAGGTAGAGCTCAATACCGTAGTCATTTGCGGTTTTAAGCAGCTTACTCCCATTTTCCAGCACCTGATCCACATCGATAACATAGGTATCAGGTAAAATAGCACCCTGACGCCAGAGCGTTATCGCAGCCTCAATCAGTTGGGGATTCTGTTTTTTAAGTGCATCAACAAACATATCTTTCCCTTAAATACGCGCTTTACCCCTCAAATATTCAAATAAATGAATATTTGAGGGGTAAAAATTAGCGATCGTTCGCAGCCAACATCAGGCTATAGAGATTAACCAACAAATATCCCTCTTCCGATGGATCGATGGTCAGAGGGAAATGCCGAAGTAATGCATTATGAATAACCAACAATGACGGATATTGCTCAGATTGCTGAACCTCTTCCAAAACCTCATTATCAATCGGGGTAATACTTTCACCACGACGAGAACGCATTAAAGCGCTGGCCATGTGGGTCAATGCCATATTCCCCTGTGAATGACGTATCGAAATGTTCCACTGCTGTTCAAGCTCGCTAATCACATTTAGCATGCCATCATGAATCTCTTGATCAATGACACCACCTTGTAAAAGAATGGCTAACCGCTGCTCCATATCACTTCTCTTTTAAATTTTATATCAATAAGTTGGCTCAATCTGTCCAATAACGACCTGTTGCTGGTGCTGCAATAGGGCATCACGATTGAGCATAGTATTTACCAACTGCTGAATCTGCTTATCATCTTTACGCGTTAAAATGACCGCTTCAGATGCTTTATAGCAAGACTTAATGCCTGACAGCACACTTGTCGTCAGGCCAAGGGCCTCTAACGTCTTTCCCTGCCCCACATTCCAGATAGCCGCATCAATGTAGCCACTGACAATCTTGTTTAAACATTCGTGGTAAGAGACTTCCACAAATTCAATATCTCTGCCGCCAACCCATTCTTCCGTCATTATTTTTTGGTCGGCGGAAGTACTGTCTATTCCAATACGTCTGATACTTTTTTCCCGACCTTGGCGAAAAATCAACTTATGCTGCTCAGCATAGCTCTGTTGCCCCAGCGCTAAAGCAATATAAATATTACCCTGTTTTACATGTTGCTCTGCGGCCAGCCGGGAAGTGACTGCTAAGTCGTAAATTCCATTTTCCAGACACGCCACGCGAATATCGGCTCCCCGCATGTGAGCAAAATAGAACGGCATATCAATAAACTGGGCTTTTAAACCGCTGGCAAGCCCTTCATAAACCCGAGCATAGGGCAATGGCATAGCACAAACCACATTATCGATATTGGCAAACTGCAATAGCTGCTTGTGATCGATAGCATCGATAAAGCTCCCGTTACGGCCACGCCGCACCACTTTCAGAGCCCCGAAACTTTCCAAATCTTTCAGCGCTGATTGCATCAATCCAACGGATAACTCGCACTCTCTAGCAAGTTCATCAATGGTTTTCAGGCGACTTCCCGATTGCAATGCCAGCAGATAACGGGCTAAGAAGGATTGAGCGATCCCCTCTTTTTTAATAAATGTTTTACTCATAGATCCCTTAACCCATTCCGCTACGCTATATCTTCATAAATTTGAAGATATCATGCAATGTAAGAAATAATAAAAAGAGATTGTTATCACAATAGAGCAGAATTTGAATATTTAATTCTAAATAACACATTATTTTACATGGTGTTATAAAATAATTATTTTTATGATGAAGATAAATAATCTGATATTTACCCGCTTGTCATACGTTGACTCGATTCAGAGTCACGGCAACACCGTAAGAGTAAAAATCCAAAGGCATAATTTGCAATTTATCTTCCTTAGAGCAGGCTATCGAGCAATCCGCACACGCTACATTACCACCATTTCCAACGCCTTTACCGGACAAACAAAGACACACTCACCGCAGCCGTCACACAGTTCAGTTTGAATAACCGGTGAGCGACCGCTTTGCCACTGGATGGCTTTTTTATCACAGCACCCAGAGCAGCTATCACAATACATATAACTATTCTGACAGGCATGATTCAATTTCGGGCGGGCATTAATATTAAAGGTACCGCTTTGCAGCGCACCTAGGCTACAGGCCTGAATACAACGATCGCAACGGGTGCAATAATTAGAGATAAAATCGAGCTCGGGCAGAGAAGTATTCCGTACAATCAAAAACTCGGGGCAAGCGGAAGCACAATCACCACAACCGGTACAGGCCTGTTGGAAAATTACCTCATCAATCGCCCCCGGAGGGCGAATCACTTCGGCTTTTTGGTGATGAATCACGACGGATGAATCAGGGACAGTCTGAGCACCTCTAAACAAGCCACGCAGCAATCCCCGTCGGCTAACGGTTCGATGCTCCATGTAAGCTTTGTAAAAGCGCTCATCCTTCATCAGAGATAAAGCGCTTTTGCTTCAACAGACAAATTGAGCTGTTGTCTAAGGGTTTGCAGATAAAGCATGGTCATTTCTGCCAGCTGTGGATAAAAGTCATGCTCAGTTGCACTCGACTGTACCAGCACCAGATAGCGTTCTCCCCACGGCAACAAATGTTCACTCAGCAATTGTTGTGCCGCCGCCGGTTTATCTGACTCCAATAAATAAGCAAACGCCATTAACATCAGGCCAAACTGATCTTCCGGTTCAGGATTATCGGTATTTATCGCCATTCCCTGCTGAGCAAGAAACTGACGATAATGTCGAGTGGACTCTCCCATTAATAGATTTTCCTGATCCAGATAGACAGAGCCCCAAGGAGGTGCGGGCATCATACCTACACCTTCAAACAACATTGAATAATCATACATCAACATGTCTGCTTCGAACTCGACCAGATGTTCAGCTTGTTGACGGACCGACTCTGGCTGTGGCCAAGGAAATAGCGGCACTAATTCGGGTAATACCGTAATCAACGCTGCCTGAGGGGGATAATAAAAACAAGCCCCGATAACTCGGGGGATCGTGGTGTTCAGTAACATAACAAGATGGCCTTTTAAGGTGTTTCACAACAGACTGACCGGAAAACCGGTCAGTCTGAGATGATTACATGGCTATTGACCACAAATTATAAAATGCGATGCGAGAAGCCAACTCTCCGACTATCACACCAGCAGAACACAGGGCCATAGCAGAAGCTAGGCCTTTATGCTTAATCAATACAACTACCGCAATCAGCACCGCCAGAGCCAGACAGAATGTCTGAATACCCCAGAACAGCGTCTGTTGAGAAGAAAGCGCAGGTTCCACCTGATTAACAAAACTCAGGTAGCCCGGTTTAACCACCAGACTAACAACGGCACCAATCAACAGCACTATCGCACCAACCTTACGTACCCCAGCTAAAACTGCACAGGCACCGCCGCCAACCAGCACGGTAAGCCACATTTGCTGCGCCGTATAACCCGAGTTCCAGCTACTAACCGTTTGTAGTTGATACACTTTGGTAATTGACCAGACAAAAGCCAGTCCCGCCAGAATAGTCACAATGTTCAATACGTTGGCGATCCCTGCATTTTTCTTGATGTAGCTGAAGAAAAGCGTACAGCACGCCAGAGCAAAGAAACCGCCGCATAATGCGATCTCGTTACTCATTGGCGAACGTCCGATGCCAGCCATCACATTAAACATGCGGAAAATCTGTCCTAGATGGAAAATACTGCAGACCAGACCAATCGCCATCAACACCAACGCCAACAGGTTGGCACGTCTGAGTTGTTCCCAATCGCTTAATTTGAGCTGAAAGCTGATATAAGCCAATAAAAACAGCCCTACCGCGCTTTGCCCAAGTACGGTAAAAAATACCAGTGGTAATTCATGCATCTTACACCTCCGCCGGATTCTGAATATGACCGGATGTATCACCGCAAGGTTTTGCATCCCGATGGGCTTTAATCACCAAATTCGGTGAGGTCAGCGATGGATCCGGTAATGGTGCGATCGCATTTTGATAACCATACTTCTCATGCAAGACACTGATTTCATCAAAATCCAGCGCCCGTTGTGGACATGAACCGACACATACTGGCTTCAGACCCTGAGCGACTCGCTCATAGCATCCATCGCACTTGGCCATCACTTTCTTCGACTCATCAAACTGCGGCGCACCGTAAGGACAGCGCATTTCGCAATAGCGGCAGCCCACGCAGATATCCTGGTTGACCACAACTAAACCATCTTCCGCACGCTTATGCATCGCACCGGTTGGACAACCGGCAACACAGGTTGGCTTAGAACAGTGGTTACAAGCAATCGACAGATAGTAGTTAAAGACGTTTTGCGTCCACAGGTTATCCTGTTTAGACCAAGTACCGCCGCCAAACTCATAAACCCGACGCAATTTTGGCCCCAGTTGCAAATCCTTTTCGTCTTTACAACTGACCTGACAGGTTTTACATCCCGTGCACTTGGAGCTATCTACAAAAAATCCATACTGTTTCATCACGGTCTCCTTATGCGCGTTTTACTTCAACGAGGTTGGTATGTTGAGGGTTGCCCTTGGCCAATGGAGACGGCCGCTGGGTGGTCAGCGTGTTAATACATCCGCCCACATCAACTCCCTGTTCGTTGGTATTACGCCATGCTCCCTGCGGTACACCGATAACCCCTGGTAGAATGCGCTCGGTCACTTTGACAGCAATACGAATACGACCGCGATCGTTAAATACTTCCGCCATATCACCGTGATTCAGCTTACGAGCCCGTGCATCGATAGGGTTCATCCACATCATGTGAGGCACCGCTTCACGCAACATAGCCACCGTATAGTAAGAAGAGTGCACACGACCTTTATCATGGAAACCGGTCATCTGCAGCGGATACAGCTCTTGTACCGCTTTATCGCTAACCCCTTCAAACGTTGGGCAATACTCAGGCACAGCAGGAATACGATCTCCTTCAGCCAGATCCCAAGTGGAACCGATAGTTGCCAAAGCCTCTGAGTAAATTTCAATTTTACCCGACGGCGTTTTTAACGGATTAGCATGAGGGTCATCACGGTAATCTTTCAGCGCAATGGATTTAGAGCTGTCCGCCAGAACGCGAGCGACAATGCCCTTATCATTAGTTTGTGCAAACTCAGGTAAGGTCGTATCTTTTTCGCGCATTTGGTTGTAGCAATATTCAATCCACTGCTCGTGAGTGCGCCCTTCGGTAAACTGATCGCGGATACCCAGCTTTTGTGCCACTTCCGCCAGAACATCATAAGACTGACGACATTCCCAAAGCGGCTCAATGGTATTTTGCAAACGGATACAATAGTTATAAGCACCGCTGGCATAGGAGTTATTGATCAGATCGTTTGACTCGACTGATGTGACATCCGGCAGCAACAGGTCCGCATATTTAGCACTGGCCGTCATGTGGGTTTCCCACACCAAAATAAACTCACACATTGATTCATCTTTCAGAATTTCATGGGTTTTATTGGCGTCAGAATGCTGGTTCATCATTATGTTGCTGGCATAGTTCCACAGAAACTTAATGTTGGTTGTCAGCTTATCTTTATTTTAACATGTGCATTTTTCGCGGTCATTTCGGTTCCGCGGGTAATGCCATCGGTCCACATAAAGCAAGGAATAGCGGTTTTAACCGGGTTAGGAATCGTAAACCCTGGTACAGAATACGCGACATTTCCACCCCATGAGCCACTGTTAGTGCCGGAGCGTCCAATGTGCCCGGTCATTAAAGGGATCATCATGATAGAACGGGAAGCTTGCTCTCCATTCGCGGTACGTTGCAGCCCCCAGCCTTGAGAGATCCACGCAGCTTTAGCTGAGCCAATTTCACGAGCCAGTTGAATAATTCGGGTTGGTGAAATACCGGTGATCGCACTCGCCCATTCAGGAGTCTTGGCGATATTGTCAGGGCCATTACCTAACAAATAATCTTTGTAAGAACCATTTTTTGGTGCCGATTCAGGCAGAGTGCTGTCATCCCAACCAACACAATAGGTTTTCAAAAACTCTTCGTTGGTGAGGTTCTCTTTGATCAGGGTATAACCAATGGCGGCTACCAGTGCGCTGTCGGTTCCCGGATAGATAGGGATCCATTCCGCACCCAGTGTGGTAACGCTGTCGGTCATGCGAGGGTCGATAATGATCACTCGCGCATGGCTTTGTTTCAGAGCGTTCAACGTTTCATAAAACTGACCGCCGCCAGACATCCGGGTTTCCGCCAAATTATGCCCAAACATCACCACCAGATCGGAGTTTTTAATTTCCGACAACAACGTTTCAGGCAAACCACCGTACACATACGGCATGACGGCGTTGATTTGCGCCGTAGAGTAAGTTCCGTGCTGATCGAGGAACCCACCGTATAAACTGAGCATACGTTTACAGGCGCTACGACCTTGCAGGTTCGCCCCTGTTGAGCCGGAACCATACTGATAATAGATTGCCTCATTACCATATTTTTCAACGGTATGTTTAATCTTATCCGCTAAAATGGTTGTCGCTTCATCCCAGCTAATACGTTTGAATTTACCCTCACCCCGAGCTCCTGTGCGTAGCATAGGATACTTAACGCGATCGGGATTATAGGTTTTCCAGCGCACCGAACGGCCGCGCAGACACGGACGAATTTGATGCTCTCCATAAGTGGAGTCATCAAAATAGGTTTCGCTGGAGATTTTGGTAATAATGCCATCTTTAACATGCACCTTCAGTGGGCAACGGCTACCGCAGTTGACTAGACAAGCGCTGTATTTAATGGTTTCTGCTGAAGCCGCTTCGGGAGCTGCAACTGCCGTGGTACTAAATGGCAAAGTGATTGAACCCGCCACTGCAGCTGCACCTGAGGCAGCCACGGAAGTTTTGATAAACTCCCGCCGCGACACCCCACCAAGGCGCGCTATTTTTTTGCTCTGCATCGACATTACCCTCATGGTAACAATAAAAAAACATTAGAACGTTTATTATTATGGAGAGTAATAATACGATTACTTGAGAAAACACTTTACTGATCTACATCAATAGCATCCCCCAAATTGATTATCCTGTCTCATTATGGATATTGATTCAGTCAATCAAACTAACATTAACAAACAAATTTGAGAGTAAATATGAATAAATCATTCAATTTATTTTGAATATGTAAAATTAATATCTATAAAGCAGGAAAAATAAGATTTACCCACTTTTGAGAAAAGGACAATGCAATTATGCATAAACATCATTAATCAGGGCTGGAAAAATATTTCTCCAGCCCTACCGCTTAATTAATCAAGAAAAAGGCATATCGAAAGACAACCTCAGCCAAAATGACTAGCATACAACCAAATGACAACATAATAGGCTGACGATAAATAACTTTCTGACGCCCTAAACAAAGCGCAAATAACATGACCAACAAACCCAATAACGCAGTTATCCATGCGCTCCAGCGCAAGAGTGGTGAATGTTCAAAAAACGATATCGCGTCATAAGGGAAAGTTACTACGCCATTCGATGATAAACGCTGTATCTCATCAAGATAATCAGGCAACACCAGCAGACGCCCTATCAGGCTAATCCCAATCAGTAATACCGCCACGCAAACCATCTTAAATGACAGCCCATCACTGACTTTGCCTTTACTTTTGAGCGTAATAAGCAATGTCGCGATACAGGCTCCCAGCGTTATCAGTGTACCGATAAAAGTAAATTGAGTATTCAGATGTGCCCAAGTCACTACCTGTGTATGGCGGTAAACTTCCCCCATGCAATATATATCAGCAATACCCAGCAATGCCGCCAGTGCCAGCAGAGTACGAGATACACGTTTAGTCATTAAAGTACGTAATGCGATCAGGCAGATAGCACCAAAGAATGCGCCGGTAAAAATAATCTCACGGCTCAACCATGACGTTGCCGCATGGCGCAATGAGTTGAAAGCATTCATCGGGTAACCAAGGTGTGCAACAGAACATAGTAGCCCGATAGCGGCCATTAGGCAGATAATCACTAAGACGGGTTTCATCATGTGGTAACCCACAGAAACCCCTGATTCATGATTGATCCAACAGGCATACAGTGCCGAAAACAACGTTGCGCCAACGGCAGCTTGGGTCAGGAGAGTAAAGATGATTAATGGCCACTCATGCATGATTGGTTACTCCCTCTTCAGCACCAGAATGCGCTTTAATCACCAAATTCGGCTTAGTTATTGCTGAAGAAGGTAATCCACGAACCTCACTCAGCACCCCATATTGTTTACGTAGCTCTTCAATTGGCCCAAACTTTATTGCCCCCAACGGACACGTTGCCACACACACCGGTGGCTCTCCCTGAGCCTGCAGGTCAACGCAGAAGTCGCACTTTGACATCTGTCCGGTCTGTTTATTCATTTGGGGAGCGCCGTAAGGGCATGACCACGAACAGTATCCACAGCCAATACATTTATCAGTATTCACCCTGACAATGCCATCCCCCTCTCGCTTATGCATTGCCGTTGTCGGGCAATTTTTCACGCAGGCAGGATCATCACAATGATTACAGGCAATGGAGAGGTTATACGAATAGACATTATTCTGGTAAGCACCGCTGCCGTTATCGATAAAGCCCCCACCCGTTAGGGAATATATTCGACGAAAACGACGACCAACTTCGAGGTCATTTTTATCTTTGCAGGCAACCTGGCAGGCTTTACAACTAGAACACAGCGAAGAATCAATAAAGAAACCTAGCTGCTTATCACTGACCGGTTTGAATTCCACGAAATTAGTCATGCTTTTTTCACCTCAACCAGTAGTGTCTGATGAGAGTTTCCCTTCGCCAACGCGGTCATACGGGTTGAAGTCAATACGTTAGCGCACCCTCCCCGATCCACGCCATCTTTATCAGGATTCCACCAAGCCCCAGAACGCATAGCAACAACGCCCGGCATAATGCGCGATGTAATCTCAACAGGAACCCGACTCACCCCCCTATCGTTATAGATTTGTACTTCATCGCCCTGAACAATTTGCCTGTTTTTCGCATCTTGTGGATTTATCCAGAGCGTTTGCGGCTCCACTTCCTGCAACCACGGATTGGCATACTGAGTCGAATTGGCGCGGTGTTTACCTTTCCAGGTAATCAACTGCAAAGGGTACTTTTCAATCAGTTTATCTTCTGGACCTTCAGTAGCAGGAACATAGTGAGATAACGCCGGAATTTCCGGATTCTGCATGTCATACAATCGTTTAGAGAAAATCTCTATTTTGCCTGATGGCGTTGTAAACGGGTTATTTTGTGGATCAGTGATATTTTTTTCAAAGGCAACATGAGGCGCACTTTTAAACAAATGTTGACGTTGTACCTGCAACTGCTCAAAAGTTGGCAGATTTTCTTCCGGCCTAGTTACACGTGTTTGCTCAACAATATATTCAACCCACTGCTTCTCATCACGCCCTTCGCTGAATGCCGCCTCAACACCCATTTTAGCGGCTACTTCACGCAACCACTCATAATCTGAGCGACGTTCAAAATCAGGTTCAATCACTTTTTCGGACAGCATAAAATAGCTGCCGGTTCCCCAGGTTTCCCCGATGTTCCAGCGTTCCATAAAGCTGGTTTCCGGCAAAAGTAAATCGGCGTATTTAGCACTTGGCGTAAGAAACAGGTCGCTAGCGACAATGAATTCGACCTTAGATTCATCTTCCAATAATTTGATGGTTTTATTGATATCTGGATTCTGGTTAGCCAAGTAATTACCTGCTAACGAAAATATCATTTTAATATTGGTATCCAGTTTATCCGCATTTTTTAAACCATCTTCCGGTCTGACTTTTGAGGCATCTTCCACTGCCTGCATCCAGTTCATAATCGAGATAGTGGCCTTTACCGGATTTTGCGGCTGAACAATACCCGTCATAAATTTGCGGCTGGCAATACCGCCATAGCCTCCTGCCCAGCCCCCTTTAACCCCAACATTACCCGTAATGGTCGCCAGCAAGGTTGAGGCTCTGGCCGTGCGTTCACCACAGATGTGTCGTTGTGGCCCCCATCCCTGTATTAATGCAGCAGGTTTGGTCGTAGCGTAGTCTCGAGCCAGTTGACGTATAGTTTGAGCCGGAACTTTGGTGATTTTTTCTGCCCACTCGGGCGTTTTTACCACGCCGTCTTTTACGCCCGTCAGGTAAGCAACCAGCGATTCATTCGCTGGAACCCCTTCAGGCATATTCTGTTCATCAAAGCCTAAAGTATGGCGTTCAATAAACGCTTTATCGTGTAAATTCTCTGTCACGATGACATACATCATCGCATCCATCATCGCGTTATCAGTGGTTGGCAGTAGAGGGATCCATTGATCGGCATAGCTGGTGGCCGTATCAGAATAACGGGGATCAACCACGATAAAACGTGTCCCGTTTTCCTTCATCTTTTTATAGAAATAGTTAGTATGACCAAAAATCGTTTCTGTCGGATTGTGCCCCCACAAAATAACCAATTTGGTTTCTGACAGTGTATCCAGCGAACTGCCGGAAGCCGCCACGCCATAGGTATAAGGCGTGGCGGCCGCCGTATTGCCCATACTGACAGAATGATAATAACCAAGATAGCCACCGGTGAGATTCAACAGCCGCTTTAGCATCTTATCGCCAGAGAAAGAACCGCCAGAAACGCCAGTTGCTACATGAGCAAAACGCGCAGCCGGCCCATATGTATCGCCAATACGTTTCATTTGCTCAGCAATCAGGGTGGTGGCCTCATCCCAGCTAATGCGCTTAAACTTGCCTTCGCCACGTTTACCTACGCGCAGCATCGGGTATTTCAGGCGGTTAGGATGGTAAACGAACTGCCGATATGCCCGCCCGCGAACGCAGGCTCTCATTACCGGCATTTGCTCATCAAGTGCACTATCTGGACGCGTGCTTATGCGAGTAACAGTGCCTTGGCTAAGGTGTACCCGTACATCACACTTACCGCCACAATCAAAGGTACTGCAAGTCTGAACAATACGTTCTTCTCTACGCGCCACAGAAGGGGATACCAGCGCTTTCGATGTCGCATTCGCTATTTTAGAAGAGATGAAAGGTAACGCGATCAACGCGCCCCCAGCTTGTAAAAGTCGTCGCCGATTTACGGTAAAGTCACCTTTCTCTGACTCTCTGGTTTCATTAGGCTTATATTTCATTGATTAAATCGCTCACATAAATAAAAGCGATTATAAAAATACTAATAAAGAGTTATATTGATAATTATCAAGTGAGGAATATCCATATAACTATATTTTTAAGAAAAACAAAATGATATCTAGAATAATTATTCTTAACACCCCATTAAAACCTCAATCACCGAAGCTAAAATAACCGATTGGTTTAATGATGAAAAATAAAAAACTGAAATAAAAAAATATAAGTATATTGAGAAATTAGAACGTACCAATTATTAGATAGATATTATTCAATATAAACCGAATACATTGATATTTACCCTACCAAAATACAACACATCAGCACAAAATTATCCTTTACGCTAATATCAAATCATCGGTGTTTATTAAAATAATCGGCAATGGCTCCACGGGTGAATACCCTTCTTTGCTTCGGCAGGAAATCCCTGTTTATCAGGAGTATGATTAGTGATACTTTCTATCCATGTCCATTCGCTGTGAGAATAACTATGCCGCTACTTGAACATCTGATTGAAGGTATCCAGCGAAAAAAAGAGGACATTTTGTTGCAATACGGCAAGGTTCCAAACGATAAGATGCTAATTGTGATACGTAAAGACGATATGCACGAACTGTTTAAAATGCGCTACAGCAATAAAAACTCGCCCTATCTCAGCGTTACCTCTGGCTACATGCTTAAACTGATGGATATCAAAATCGTTACCGCTCCCGAAGAGGTGCTGAAGGGAAAGCTCTTTCTTCTCACGCTGATTGTTTAAAATACATCCACTTTTGCCAGAACGTTTTCATCTGATTTGGGGTCATCTATATAGCTGGGAAATTCTGGTGACAGAAAAATCGCAGAGCAAATAAAACCTAATGGCTATGCGGGCAAAACGAATAAATCAGCATCAAGGGATATTCCAGCCGTAGTAACAATATGCGTGCATCAACATGATATTCGGCAGAAAATCCATTAGTACTTAGCTTTGGAGTACGTCGGGCCACGCCCGACGATTAGCTATTTTAATCAAAAAGTGTGTTATTTATTTGCCTTTAGGTACCATTAATTCCCGAGCCAACCTCAGCACAACCAGTGCTAATCCGGCGACCCCCGCTATCAATAGTCCCCACAATAACCAAGTCTGCCACTGCTGTGCGCGTTCTACCTGAGAGGTTGCCGTGAGGCGTTCTTCTCCGCCCAGCACCATGATATTTCGGGGATCAGCCGGTGGCAGCCCCTGTAATCCATTTGGAGGCATCTCAGAGGCGGGGATGAATTGATTTACACCAATGGTCGCTGCCGGTGCCTGATTCGCCCCCCATGCCAGCAGATACGGCGGATTACCCTGCCCGTTAAACAGCACATCCACCTGCTCTCGCTGGGCAACCACTTTAGGTACCGTATCTCCCCAATTGCCGTTTACCGCTTTAACGCGAATTCCCTGAACTAACAGACTGTTCATCACCAAAGGCTCTGAAGTGCGAAATCCGGTATCGCCATGAATTTGATAGACCACCGTTGTGGTTAATGGATGCCATTTATCCTGCTCGCTACTGCGGTATTCAACATTCACTGGCAACACGGTATTACTCTGTTCAGGCACGATAGAAAGGGATGACAGAGGCTGGGGGCGTTGTAGCTGATATATCGCTTCCGTTTTCGATACCATTTCAGGCTTAAACGTCAGCTCGATAGTTTCAACCGCCGTACGTCGGGTTATAACCACTCCCTGTGCCTTGGAAATAGCTGGAATCGCTATCTTCTCATCACTATTAACCACCAATAGCCAATAGCGAGTGCGCCGACTACTGTAATTATCATCAATATCAATGTTATTCAGCAGCAGGCGGTCGGTACCTGAGGTTAAATCCATTAGCGGTGCATTATCCGCCTGTTTACGCCAGTCCTTCAGATCGCTGCTGCTATACAGTGTGACTTTCGCCTGCCAGTTCGTACTGTTTTGAGCCCAGTCCAGAATAATTTGGTTAAACCCAACATCTTCAGGCTTATCTTTATCCTGATTCAGCTCTAACAGGTAAGTCGCTTCCGGCTTGCGTTCACCATCCTGATAGAGTTTAACCTCAACACCGCTGGCCGATTTAAAAGTGAATGTTTCCCCGTCGTCCCGCTGATTTTCAGCAGGTTTATTTACCGACATCTGCATCGGGAAAATACGTAATGGGATGTTTCTTTGTTCGGTCGTGTCATTGTCTACTGGTGATAAAGCGAAAGTGACCGCCTGCCCCGAACTGTTAAACACCCGGACATCCCGCAAATCAGGATAGACCGTTTCAACATAGACCTCTTCCGGCAACGTTAAGCGATAAAAAGGGGATGGTGTTGAAACTTCCAGTTCTGCCCCCTTATAAAAATCCTTTGGCGTTAACTCAGCGTCATCAGCCTGAGCCAGCGGTAACACCGATAGGCACAAGCCACAGAGCGCTGCACGTAAAGTGAAGGGGGATTTTTTTATTTTTATTAACGACATCATGCCTTTGGCTCCTGCTTAAGGGGCTGACGGGGAGGTAACGGGGAAAAATATCCCACGACTAACAACAAGACTGCAACACCCAGGAATGCGATGGCACGGGCTAAACCACCGCCTTTAGCGCTATCCACCAGGAATAATTTAAAGATCACCACGCTCAGCAAAGCGGCACCAATGAACCAGATAACCCGCCGCCCGGTACGCGCGGATAAAACCATACAAATCAGAGCAATAAGCGTCCAGACGATAGCGAAAGTGGTATGAATCAGACGTGAGGCCCACAGGGCATCAAACCACCAGACGATATCCGCATAGTAAGCCAGTGCCCGCAGCAGAATGCCATTGAACCACCAGAACGCTAGCCCTCCGCCGACCAACGGAATGATGGAGTCCAACTGAATGGCATATGGTTTTAAAATAACGCTAATACGGCGGATCCAGACAATCAGCATTAAAATACCGAACATCGCCGCCTCTTCCAGTGGGTTAACCAATGGTATATAGCGCCAGTTCACCATCTGCCCATCCATCATATTACCGGTGAGTAACATGGCACCTGCTGCGACCATCAGTGGAATGGTGCCCAGCCAATAGACATCGGCATGCGCCTTAATCGGCCAGTACTGACGACGATCGGCGAACCACAGCAGCAGAATAACCAGTGATAAACTGCACATTTGCAGATAGAAGCGCCATTCGTTCATTCCCCATGTCATCTGGGCAGTACGCCAATAGACCTCACTTCCTGCCCAAGCTAATACCAGCCAGAAGATAACCAAATGAGCCAGTCTTTCGGCATTACCTTTCAACAGTTGAGGGGCATCGCGATGTAGCAGGAAGAGTGCCGTAGCAACGACCGCCAGCCAAATCAGGTTCCATAATCCTAACGAAGTTGGCAGCGGGTCATCGCTAAGTTGCAGGAACAGCGCCATCATCGCCGCTGGCCATAACAACCAAACGGCTTGTTTTAACTCAAGCCATGCTAAACGACGTCCCGCAATACGCCATACCCAGACCGAGAGGCTAAGCCCTAACAGGGCGAGCAACATTGGTGCCAGACTATAAGTTCGGGTATAAAATGCTAACGGCAGTTCTATCAGCCACCAGCACCAGAGCATAATTCCAACCGCCAACATCGCCATACTGATCGCCTTCCAGCCATCAGACTCTGGCTTGAAGTGACGCCATAAGGCACCACCGGTAATAAAGCACAGAAACAGTACAGGTAAAACAAACAGTAAAGAGATATCCCAACGATAATCCTGATAGGCCACCAACTGAGCACCCAGTGCCAGTATCAGCAAAGCGCTGCCGCTCCAGCTCAAACGACGCTGATGTTGCAGCAGGCCAAACCACAGAATACCTAGACCTTCCAGCGCCCACGCCAACGAAGTCCATTGAGCAGAAAGCGCCAGCGGAATAGCTAGGGTAACAAAGCTTCCCCCCAATGCCAGATATCCCAAGGCGATGCGTTTACCTTCCTGTGGGAAACGACGCAGCGAGCCCCACGTGATCACCAGATAAATCAGACCAAAGCCCAGTGCAGAGAACGCCGGACCAAATGGCCACTGTTTGGTCATCGCGTATTGCAGAGCAAAACCAATCAGCGGAGGGCCAAACAGTAAGGTTCCGTCTATCGCCATATGCTGCTGAAGTCGGTTTTTTACCGCAAACAGCTCGGCCAGCAGGCTAAACAGAATCAGATTAGCAATTAGAAATAGCTGGCAGGAGAGGTAATCTTCTGGCTGATAATGTTCCACACCCCACATGATGGCCACGCCAAAGGTGAAGACAAAACCCAGTAAATTAAGCACCCGCCACGACTGCCAAATGCTGATAAACAAAATGCCGCTGGAAATGAGTAAATAATAAGAGAACAACCCAATATGGTTAGCGCTACCGGTAGAAAGCAGAATGGGTGACAGATAACCACCGATACTGGCGAGCATGGCAAGGCTCAATGCCCGTTGCAATACAGCCAGCGCCACACTGGCGGCACAAATCACCAGCATCAATACAAAGGCAAAAGTGTGTGGTAACAGTTGGTAAAGCCGGAAAGCAGCAAATACCGTAAGATACAACGCCCCCACCGCACCGCCCTGCAATATCAAAGCATATAAAGGTTGCTTATGGCGTAAGCGCCATCCTAACGCTAACAACACCACACTGATCAGCGCAGAGCTGGCAAGTCGTAGTTCAATCGGGAACATATCCCGCTCAATGGTATATTTCAACAGGTAGGCAATGCCAAAAAACAGCAGCAGAATACCCAATTTTGCTACCGGGTTGCCTTTTACCAGCCAAGAAATGATGCCAGAAAAAATATCGGAACCTTCACTTTGGGCTGGTGATACTGGCGGAGTTTGGTGTAGAACCGGTTTTGGTGTAGTGACGGGTTTCACCGCCGTAACATTCACAGATGATGTCTGAGTCGTGGCCTGTTTCGCAGCGGAAGCAGAAATCACCGCAACGGGTTCAGATGGTTTTGCCGGAGGATTGACTGGCTCAAAATCGCTTTTTGCTGCCATTGCCGGTGACGCAGCCATTTTATCGGTTAATGGTGGAGTAACCTGCTCTGATAATTGTTGTGATACGGCAGGTTGAACCCTCGCCTCCTGAACATCAGACGGCCTGACTGGAATATATTCCAAGTGGTTAAGTTGTTTCTGTAACGACTCAACCTGCTTTTTTAGCTGATTTACTTCATCTCTGGCATGGCGGCTGCGGCTCATCGCCACCAGCGCCATTATTGGCGCTGCCAATACAGCGATAAGAATGATAACACCAAGAAATATCAACTCATCCATTATCGATTCATCCTGAATAAAGGGAGAAGCCAGTTTCACAGGAATACGCTTTATCGTCTACTGTAGAACAACAAATTATTACCTTACATCACCGTTTCTCTTCTGCTATAGCGCTAAATGACGCCATTACTCATCGACAGAATGGTTAAAACCACCTTCTGGCACCCCTTTTCGCCAGTAATTCACCAGATAGTACTCATCACGTTGTAGCTTCATTTTATCTTTAATCGCACGGCGTAGCCCTTTCGCCAAATCACACTCCATTCCTCCCCAGATCAGCGGAGAAAAACCGTCAGGAATTTGAACCGAAGCAACCGCATCAATCAGCTTACTCTCCTGATCTGGATGCCGAACTAACCAAATGATTTCCATTCCTGCTGGCCCACGTAATGGGAGCAAATCAGCTTTTGAAGGTACTTCAATAATGGCTTTTCCTTTAGCATTCGCAGGTAAAACCTGTTCTAGGGTGTAGCCAATCGCAGGCAATGCCGATATATCACCCGCCAGTACCAGCCATTGATCGCGGTAAGACAAACGTGCACCGGGTCCCCAGATGCCTATTTTATCACCGGCTTTAGCCTGTTTAGCCCATTCGGAAGCAACACCACCATCATGACAGACCAGATCAATGGTCAATTGATGTAATTGAGCATCATAATCACGCAGACTATAGGTTCTTACCGTTGGACGTTCGCCCTGTTCTGGCCATACTAAACGCCCTTTTAAGGCATCATATTCAGGCCAAAGCAGACAAGCTGCATTGGCTGGTGGAATAAAGAGTTTCAGATGAGGGCCAATCAGGCTAGCATCCATATCTAAGTCGACCAACTCCTCGCCACCCAGAATCACCCGACGGATATTTTCCGTCAGCCGATAGGACTCAATAACATGCAGTTCCCGCTGACCTTCAGCGCGTTTAGGTGGACAAGAGGAGGACATAGGACAGACCCTTAAGATTGGCAACGATCGTTTCAATTAACGCCACCAATAATAAATGATTCCTATTATCATTTAAAGTATCAGAAAGAATCTTTAATTGACGATAGCCGTTCCATCGCCAGCGTTTTATAAGTACTCAAGGAGGAGCAAAGGGCTTTCTATTCTCTGCGCTTAGATAAACTCACCAACACCAGCGCCATCACCACACAAACAATACCGGCAGCTTCAGGGCCGTTAGGACGTTCACCCAATAACCACCATGACAAAAGCGCACTACAAACGGGAACAGCCAAGGTACCTAACCCAGCAATAGAGGCAGGTAAATGTTTCAGAATAAACATCCAAAGCACCCAAGCAACCGCCGTTCCCAGCACCGCGTTATACAGTAATCCACCCCAAAGATAAGGATGCCAGATAATCGGTTTTGAAGGGATAATCAGGGCGATAACCGTTAACGCAATAGCCCCCATCGCCATCTGCCAAGTGGTTAACGATAGCAGGTCCGTAGGTGTACGAAGATACAAGCGTTTAGCAATAATCACACTCGCGCCCCAGCAGAAACCAGAGAATATCGCTAATATGGAGGCCAGCATCGACCCATTATTATTCCACGGCTGCAAAATCAGAATCATGCCGCAAACGGCGATTGCCGTAGCCAAATACTGCAATTTAACCAACCGCTCATTTAAGAACAGCCCCGCCAGTAAAATAACCCAAAACGGCATGGTATACGCCAGAATAGCCACCTTACCAGCTCCGCCAGTGATCAGCGCCCATTGGGAAAAGCCAACCATTCCGACCGTCTGTAACACACCAATAATAAATGTAGTGCCCAAGGGAGGGGCTTCATTCCTCGATTACGTAGTTTAAGCACCAGTAATAACAGAACCGCTCCTAGTGCACAGCGCATAGCGGCGAAATCAAACGGGCCGATATAAACCAGCACGGTTTTCATCACGATCCAACTGTAACTCCAGATACAAGTGAGGAAAACTAAAGCAATAACGGCAGAAAGATTGAGTTTCAAGATGGTTACACCATAGGGATAGATCGCAACACCGGTTCAATATGTAGACGATAAGTCAGCAATGAACGATTAAGCAATCATACGATCGAGGTAAATGTATTATCGGCTAAAGCCGGGGGAAGGCAAGTAAAGAAACAGATCCAAAAATTTACCGTCAGAATCCTGCAAGTTCAGCGATTAAACACACTAAAAGCAGCATGACTAACACTATGTAGATGCTGTCAGACCCTTTATGCTGTGGCGATAAAGTCCCATTTATGTCTATAAGCTAATTTTGAGTCGACCGTTCTAAACAGCTCTGATAAATTTTTTGCTTCTCAGGGCTCAGATTAATCTGTTATAACTATCAATCTGGATACAGAAGCAGACATATTTTGTTCTGGATATCTTTCACCCAATGGAGCTAATAATGCCTTCTCATAAAGAACTCGCTAACGCTATTCGCGCCCTCAGTATGGACGCTGTACAAAAGGCCAAATCAGGCCATCCCGGAGCCCCGATGGGCATGGCCGATATCGCGGAAGTTCTGTGGCGCGGTTTCCTCAAACACAATCCAACCAATCCTCAGTGGGCTAACCGCGACCGCTTCGTGCTGTCTAACGGTCACGGCTCCATGCTGATTTATAGCCTGTTGCACCTGAGCGGTTATGACCTGACTATCGATGATTTAAAACAGTTCCGTCAGTTGCATTCCCGCACCCCAGGCCACCCAGAATATGGCTATGCCCCGGGTGTGGAGACCACCACCGGTCCGTTGGGTCAGGGTATCTGTAACGCCGTGGGAATGGCGATTGCCGAGCGCACGCTGTCTGCCCAATTCAACCGCCCGGGTCACGACATCGTTGACCATTATACTTACACCTTCATGGGTGACGGCTGCATGATGGAAGGGGTTTCTCACGAAGCCTGTTCACTGGCCGGTACTCTAAAACTGGGCAAGCTGATTGCCTTCTATGATGACAACGGTATCTCCATTGACGGCCACGTTGAAGGCTGGTTCACCGATGACACCGCGATGCGTTTTGAAGCCTACGGCTGGCACGTTATTCGCGGTATCGATGGTCATGATGCCGAAGCCATCCGCAAAGCGGTAGAGCAGGCGCAGAAAGAAACCGGTAAGCCTTCACTGCTGATGTGCAAAACCATCATTGGTTTTGGTTCCCCCAACAAAGCGGGGACTCACGACAGCCATGGTGCACCATTAGGCGATGCGGAAGTGGCAGCGACTCGTGAAGCGTTGGGCTGGAAATACGAGCCGTTTGTTATTCCTCAGGAAATCTATAGCGCATGGGATGCCAAATCTGCCGGTCAGACGGCGGAAGCGGCGTGGGACAAACAGTTTGCGGCCTATCGTTCAGCGCATCCTGAATTGGCGGCCGAGTTTACCCGTCGCGTCAGCGGTCAGTTACCGACTCAGTGGCAGGCCGAATCTCAGAAGTTTATCGAACATTTACAGGCTAACCCAGCCAATATTGCCAGCCGTAAGGCATCACAAAATGCGTTGGAAGCCTTTGGTAAACTCCTGCCGGAGTTTCTGGGCGGCTCCGCTGACTTGGCACCCAGTAACCTAACCATCTGGTCCGGTTCAAAGTCGATAGTGGATGACTTAGCGGGCAACTATATTCATTACGGCGTGCGCGAATTCGGGATGTCGGCGATGATGAACGGTATCGCCCTGCACGGTGGTTTTGTGCCTTACGGCGCGACGTTCCTGATGTTTATGGAATATGCCCGTAACGCGTTACGTATGGCCGCGCTGATGAAAATTCGCAGCGTATTCGTGTATACCCACGACTCCATCGGTCTGGGTGAAGATGGCCCAACTCACCAGCCGGTGGAGCAAATGGCCAGCCTGCGCCTGACGCCAAACATGAGCACTTGGCGTCCGTGTGACCAAGTTGAATCCGCGATTGCGTGGAAGTCAGCGATTGAGCGCTTAGATGGCCCAAGCGCGCTGATTTTCTCCCGTCAGAACCTGACTCAACAACCGCGTACCGCAGAACAACTGGCTAACGTAGCGCGTGGGGGTTATGTGCTGAAAGACTGTGCCGGAACGCCAGAGTTAATATTGATGGCGACCGGTTCAGAAGTGAGCTTGGCGGTGGATGCGGCAGACAAACTGGCAGGCGAAGGCCGCAACGTTCGCGTGGTTTCGATACCTTGTACCGAAGTGTTTGACCGTCAGGATGCGGTTTACCGCGAGTCGGTCCTGCCATCAGGCGTGACGGCGCGAGTGGCCGTAGAAGCGGGAATTGCGGACTTCTGGTTCAAATACACCGGCCTAAACGGTCGTATTATCGGTATGCACAGCTTCGGCGAATCCGCACCGGCAGAACAACTGTTTGTTGAGTTCGGCTTTACGGTCGATAACGTGGTGGCGAATGCCCGTGAGTTACTGAAGTAAGAAACGTCCCCGACCTTCTCATCGAGCACGGGAATTCAGCCGACAACTGAGAGAGGGTCGCACGCCAAACATGGAGGTTTGGCGTGGCGCGGAGACGTTCGCCTTTTAACGCTTCTTCCTCAGCCACTCGCACCGATATTACCCCAGACACGATACTGTTAGTGGGTGAAACCTGCGCTATATTAGCCACTATTGAAGTTAATCAGCATAATCAAGCGCGTTGTACCTATTCCATTTCTCGCTATACTAATAATCGGTGATGGCGTTCCACCATTAATCCTTCGGTTATAAACCACTTAATACTAAAGGTTGATGATACCTGACAAAGATGACTCCACGATGGCGGTCTGTGTTTCAGGTGCTTTTGTTACCCACCAGTACCCCAAGATCCATTCAAATCCAATAAATTAAACTAAACCTATGCTGCTATTGGCATGCATTCCAGGAGAAGAAAATGAGCTATGGCATAACGTTATTTATCGTTGCGTTTGGTGGGGCTATTGGGGCTATGAGTCGCTTTCAGATTACTAACTGGTTTATGCCATGGTTTGGTAATAGCTTCCCCTACGCTACCCTTGCCGTCAACGTCATCGGCTCTTTCATTATGGGGGCTCTGATGTCAGCCCTGACTCACGGCACATTGATTTCTCCTCACTGGCGTCCTCTGATTGGTGTCGGTTTTTTAGGGGCGCTAACCACCTTCTCCACCTTTTCGTTTGATACGCTGGTGTTATTCACCCAAGGAGAGTGGTTAAAAGCTGCGCTAAATATTATCGCTAATGTGTTGCTCTGCCTGTTTGCTGTCGCGATTGGTTATCAATTATTGATAAAAGCACAGTGAATTAGTCAGTTTTTGGTCTTCGTCAATAATCATACTTTCAGAGCGTGATAATCTCCGGCCTGTTTTTCTGTAAAGATGTTAAAATAATCCTTAGAAATAGCGGAAATCCTGATTTTTTGCTGTTTCGGCATAGTGAACTTTGTTAGAGTGGCAACGTTGTTTTCTCCCTGTTTATGGATGAAAGAGAAAAATCAGCGGCATCAGCAAATACACCAACACATGTTGACTAAACTGATATCAGAAGCCCGTCTATTCCAAAGGCTTCACCAATTTAGCTGTAGATTACTTAGCGTCAAAAGAAGTCTGTCGATATTCAGGGCACACGCCAGATACCAGCCTTACTTTAGCAACAGAGATCTCTAGCAAACCATTTAATCCCCGGGGACATATTCCGGTTACACCGATGTTTAGGAATACGAAATGGATGTAATACACACGCTCTGGCAAGCGCTCTGGCACCACGATATAGTCATGCTAACTAATCCGTCCCTTGCTTGGACTCTATACGGCATACTTTTCACTATTTTGTTGCTGGAAAATGGGGTTCTTCCCGCTGCATTTTTACCGGGTGATAGCCTATTGCTGCTAGTGGGTGTTTTAGTCGCTAAAGGCGCGATCAATTATCCGCTGGCGATCGTGATTCTTACCGCGGGTGCCAGTATCGGCAGTTGGATTGGCTTCCTACAGGGGCGATGGCTCGGTAATACCGCGTTGGTACAAAACTGGCTTTCCCATATTCCCCCTCACTATCATCAACGTGCCCATAATCTGTTCCATCGCCACGGTCTAGCGGCGCTGTTTATCGGTCGTTTTCTAGCTTTTGTCCGTACTCTATTACCTACTCTGGCTGGCGTCTCTGGCCTAGACAGCAAACGCTTCCAGTTCTTCAGTTGGATGAGCGGTTTCCTGTGGGTCATTATTTTGACCAGTCTGGGTTATGCCTTGGGCAGTACCAAAATTTTCGATCGCTATGAAAATGAATTAATGAAAGGCTTGGTGTTATTACCTATCGTACTGCTGGTTGCCGGTTTGATTGGTTCGATTATCGTTATCTGGCGTAAAAAACGCGCTCATAACGCCAATAAGAGCCTTTAATCATCCCCGAATCTTTTATCGAATAGCCAAATTCTCAGCCGAAATGCTTCACCATTTCGGCTTTTATTTTGTTGATTCTCGGGTAAAACTTGACCTTTCCCCGGGACTTACGCCCTTTCATTTCCTGACAAAACAATACAATTTTCCCTTTTAATAACATTGAATAATGGTCTATGGTTAATATTACATTTCGCTCATATTTTAAGGAGTAGACCCAATGGCACAGCAAAAAGAAAGTACTTCAGAACAACTTCGTGAAGAGCTCGAAACACTGGCAAATACGTTGGAAGAGATCCTACACTCCTCTGGCGATAAACCTAAAGCTGAACTGGACAAAATACGCGCCAAAGCTGAAGGCCTGCTAAAAGATACTCGTACCCGCTTAACTGAAACCCGCGGCAAAATTGTTGACCAAACCAAAGAAATCGCTGATAAAGCCGACAGCTATGTGCATGAAAAACCATGGGCTGGCGTCGGTATCGGTGCGGCAGTTGGTGTGGTGCTTGGCGTACTGTTAACTCGTCGTTAATCATGTCAAATAGCACATCTGTTCAGGGCCCCGGCAAGGGTGCCCTGGCCACTATCCAGCGAATTGCTACCTTACTGCATCGAATGGTACAAACCCGTCTGGAACTGATTGCCGTAGAGTTAGAAGAAGAAAAGGCCAATCTATTTCAATTATTAATGATGGTTGGCCTGACGCTGATCTTTACTGGTTTCTGCCTGATGGGACTGTTTATTCTAGTCTGTCTGGCCATCGATCCTGCCTACCGAGTGCTCGCGTTATCACTGATTACCGGAACGCTGTTTCTTCTAGCCGTGATCACCGGGGTCTGGGCCATGGTCCGGGTTAAACGTTCTACCTTTCTGAAAGAAACCCGTAATCAGTTGAAGCTGGACCGTATCCTACTTGAGGATGAGAAGTGAATAAGCAGCAACGGGAACGCAAAAAAAACCTGCTGCTGCAAGACATTGCTCGTCAGCGATCAGATTTAGCGCAGAGTCGCCAAGCTTGGCTGGAACAAACACAGCCTTTTGATCGGGGTTGGCTAGCGCTGACTCAATACCCTATCATTACTGCCACTAGCCTTGGTGTCGCGGTGGTGTATGGTTTACGCCATCCTCGCAAGCTAATACTTTGGGGTCGTCGTGCTCTCGGTATCTGGAGTACCGTGAATTTCGTCAAAAATAGTCTAAACTCGAAATAACCTTTTCTATTCGGATTTTCCCCTTCTGTTTCATACCGCGGATTAATTCAACAATATTTCTGAGCCTTTGCTTACGAAATTAACATTATCAATTTATGATGTATATAATTTCATTATATATCATAAGCATTATGCATAATAAGTTATTCAAATTTTTTGAAAAAATTATGCAATACTTCTCGCTAACAAGTTTTTATCCCCTGAACTAGGATAAGCACATCGAAACAAAGCAATGTTTGTATGTAACTATTACGGGCAAACAAAGTCATTATTAAACTGTGTTCAGGAGTTAGAGTAGAAATGAATAATTTAAATAACGTTGCATTACTAATCGCCCGTATTTTAATGCCCATTCTGTTTATTGTGGCGGGTTACGGTAAGTTAGGCGCTTACGCCGGAACACAGCAATATATGCAAGCCATGGGCGTTCCTGGCTTCCTGCTACCGCTGACAATTTTACTTGAACTGGGTGGTGGCCTGGCGGTGTTGTTTGGTTTACTGACGCGTACCACCGCAATTTTCACCGCACTGTTCACCCTGTTAACCGCCTTTATTTTTCACACCAACTTTGCTGAAGGCGTTAACCAGTTAATGTTTATGAAAAATCTGACTATTGCTGGTGGTTATATCTTACTGGCGGTAAGCGGCCCGGGTGCATTCAGCATCGATAGACTGCTAAACAAAAAATGGTAATCCACCGATAACCGACAAGCTGCGCTCTAAAGGCGCAGCCTTTTACTTTTTATCTTTTCATACAGTTAAACATATCAAAAAACTCTTACGCTCAAGATTGAGCTACACCTGCTATAACCAACTTATCTGCGGAGGTAAACATGGGACAGCTAGTTAATGGAATCTGGCAGGATGTTTGGTATGACACTCAATCAAGTAACGGTCATTTTAAACGAACCATTCCTCAGTTTCGCCACTGGGTCACTGCCGATGGTCAATCTGGGCCAACCGGAGAAAGTGGTTTTAAGGCCGAAGCGGGTCGTTATCATCTGTATGTTTCCCTCGCCTGCCCTTGGGCTCATCGGACGTTACTGATGCGTAAGCTAAAGGGGCTGGAGCACATGATTTCGGTTTCAGTGGTACATCCTCTGATGCTGGAACACGGTTGGACCTTTGCCACCGATTTTGAAGCAACAACCGGCGATAAGCTTTTTGGACTGGATTACCTGTATCAACTCTATCTGAAAGCCATTCCTGACTATACCGGTCGAGTAACCGTACCCGTACTGTGGGATACGCAAAATAACACCATTGTCAGCAATGAATCTTCAGAAATTATTCGTATGTTTAACAGCGCATTCGATATTCTAGGAGCAGCGCCGGTAGATTATTACCCGGAACCACTGCGTGAAGAAATCGATCGGTTAAACGATTGGATCTATCCAAATATTAACAATGGTGTTTACAAAGCAGGTTTTGCCACCCAACAGGATGTTTACAGTGAGGAAGTCGCTAATGTTTTCAATGCGCTGGATAAACTGGAAGAGAGGCTTAGCGCACAACGCTATCTGACAGGCAACCAGCTAACCGAAGCCGACCTACGGCTGTGGACCTCCTTAGTTCGCTTCGATCCGGTCTATGTCACCCACTTTAAGTGTGATTATCAGCGGATCAGTGATTATCCGAATTTGTATGGTTTTCTGCGGGATATCTACCAGCTTCCCGGCATTCATGAGACGGTTAACTTCCCACATATCCGCAACCACTATTATCGTAGCCATAAAACCATTAACCCAACCGGAGTTATCTCCATCGGGCCGAGACAAGATCTCAATGCTCCACACCATCGCGATCGGCGTTTTGGTGAATAGGTAAGGATAAAATGATGAGTAATCAACAATATCGAGCTATCCGCCAGGTATTTCCAGCAATGGCGACTCAGGACGGTGCAGGGGTTAGCCTCAAACGCGCCTTAGGACAGAGTGACAGCCAGAGAATGGATCCCTATCTGATGATGGATGTGTTCTTTTC
Source organism: Limnobaculum parvum (assembly GCF_003096015.2). Classification (NCBI taxonomy): domain Bacteria; kingdom Pseudomonadati; phylum Pseudomonadota; class Gammaproteobacteria; order Enterobacterales; family Budviciaceae; genus Limnobaculum; species Limnobaculum parvum. Next base: position 3,130,267 of record NZ_CP029185.2, read on the forward strand.
CAACGATCCGCAAGACTATATCGCCGGCTTCCCTGACCATCCACACCGCGGTTTTGAAACCATTACCTATATGCTGGAAGGCAATATGCTGCACGAAGACCATGTAGGTCATCGTGGTGAACTGAAAACCGGCGGTATCCAGTGGATGACCGCAGGCCGGGGGATCATTCACTCTGAAATGCCACAGCAGGTCGATGGCGAAATGCGGGGTTTCCAGATTTGGCTGAACCTACCGGCTACCGACAAAATGAAAGATCCCCACTATCAGAACTTCGATGCGGAACAACTGCCGAATATATCGCTGCTGGAAGAGGGGCAAATCATTCTGATTGCCGGTTCGCTGACGCTAGACGGAGATACCTACACCAGCCCGGTGCAGGCTCATGCTACCCAACCGCTAATTGCAGATATTCGTCTGGAGCCTAATGGTGAAGTGCATATTCCGGTTCCGAGTGGGCTTAACGCCCTGCTCTATCTGTTTGAAGGTAAGATTCAGGTAGGGAATGAAGCTCTAGAATTTGACCAGACGGCTATCCTTACCGATGGTGATATGCTGCATTTAAAAGCGGGTATTCTGGGCGGACGCGCCATGCTATTGGCGGGTAAACCATTAAATGAACCCGTGGTACAGTATGGTCCTTTTGTAATGAACACCGTCGATGAAATTAAACAGGCGATAAATGACTATAACAGCGGAAAATTTGCCACTTAGTCGAATGGCATACGTATGTTTTGGGTGAAAGCGAACCGCAAGCTTTCACCCTTTTGACTTGTTAGGCTTTGTCGGAGAGGGGTAGAAAAGCTGAACTGCAGTGCACGACGCAGGTCATGATGTCACCGAGCGGGGAATAAATGAATGTTTGCTGCAATCAGGCTGAAAACAGTTTAGGTATTTCACGCAGTAACCAAGCTTTTGCTTTACCTATTTGATCCCGACGCCAAGCCATGATGATCTCCACTTCACTCCCCGGATCGCTACCAATGACTTTCAGCCTGCCATTTTTCAAATCGTCCTGAATCATATTAACGGGCATGGTAGCGATGCCCAAACCTGCCAGCAATGCTTTATGTTTATCTTCCAAGGAACTGACGGTTAAGCGGTGCTGTTTCTCCAACACTTTTACCGTCAAAATCGGGCGTTCTTTTGCGGTATCGGCAATCGCAATACCGCGATATTTCAGCCGAGTACTTTCATCTAGCGGATTCTGCTCCTGATGAATGGGATGATCTGGCGCAGCCACATACAAACTGGTGATGTTATACAGACGAACCGAGTTAATTTCAGAAGATTGTCGCAGATAGTCAGACGGCCCGATCACAATATCCGCTTTCCCCTGCTCCAACCGTTCCCAAGCACCGGCCAGTACCTCGGTAGTAATCGCGATTTGAGTATCCGACTTTTCAGCCAGTCGGTTAACCAATGGGAACAGGCTCCAAGCGGGAACCAACACTTCAGTAACAATGGTTATATTGGTTTCCCAACCGCGAGACAGGGCTTCCGCATCAGACGTCAGTTTATCTGCCGCCTCCAGCAGAATACGCCCCCGTTCCAGCAACAAACGACCGACGGGGGTAAACTTGGTGCGATGGCCAGAACGGTCGAACAGCACCACGTCCAGCTCTTCCTCTAGCTTTTGCATGGTATAGCTTAACGCTGAAGGAACCCGACCAAGCTCTTCTGCTGCCGCAGCAAAGCTACGACGCCGTTCAATCGCGTCCATGACTCTTAATGCTTCGAGTGTTAGTGCCCTGTCTTTATTCATAATAATCGCTGAATGATTGGCCGGATTGTTGATAACAATATTGTGTTTCAGACTAACCCGCGAATCGAGAATCGTCCAGTGGCAATCAATGTGACGGCCTGCTTTTTATGTCATATCTCACATCAATATAAATAGAATAAATTATCTGGCACTAACGCGTACCGATAAACATCGCCTCGCCATATTCTTATTTCTGATAATTAAATATCAGGCGAACAAATAATGCCGACTGCGGTAGCTAATATCTCTCAATATCCTCAGCAATAAAGTTGTTATATCGGGCTATCTAACCGGACGGTTTAGCACTTTATGCTAAGGGAATATTATGTATGAATTACATATTAAGGTAGAATCCAGTGCCCGCGCAGAGACGATATTTACGCTAATTCCATCCGAGAAAAAGCGCCAGAATCAAGCCGATGCCCTTTGCAGCACAATGACCCGATGACATTTTACTAGTCTGATTATTCAGGCTATTTTTCGTGATGCCTCGCGTTAACTCGTGTTCTAAATAGTGACAATGACAACGATATATTTGATATGAAGAAACAATCGATTATTACCCTGATATTTATAATTATTGTTATTGCGTTGGCAATATTATTCCGCGCACATAACCAATATATTTTACTTCAGGGAGAAGTAGATGCTCCAGAGGTATTAATCACCTCTAAAGCCAAAGGTCGTGTGGTCGAACGTTATTTGGAACGCGGTGACGACGTCAAAGCCGGTAAGCTATTAATGAAGCTGGACAGCCCAGAGCTGGATGCCCAGGTCAAATCCCTAGAGGCCGCCAGAGATCAGGCTAAAGCCCGTCTAGAAGAGTCAATGCACGGCACTCGAGAAGAAAGTATCCGTAACCTGAAAGCGTCACTGGCACAGGCCGAAGCGGTCTATCAGAATGCAGAAAAAGATTATCGCCGTAATCAGAGCATGGCACCTAAGGGCTATGTCTCTGCCACTATGCTGGACGCCTCACTCAAAGCCAAGGAAACCGGGTTTCATCAAGTGAATGCGGCTCGAGCACTGTTGGATGAAGCTCAACATGGCGATCGTAGCGAACAAAAAGATGCCTTTGTTGCAGCCCTTCATCAGGCTGAAGAAAATCTGACTCAAATAAAAGTTCAGCAGGACGAGCTACAGGTTAAAGCCCCGGTAGACGGCGAAATTGGTACCATTCCCGCAGAACAAGGGGAATTACTCAACGCGGCCAGCCCTCTGTTAACCATTATTCGCCTGCCGGATGCCTATTTTGTCTATAACCTGCGTGAAGATATTTTGGCTAACGTGCATAAGGGCGACAAAGTTATGTTGCAGGTACCGGCGTTAAAAAATCAGCAAATTGAAGCAGAAGTACGCTTTATTTCACCCATGGGCGATTTCGCAACCAAACGGGCTACCCGCGCGACCGGCGATTTTGATTTAAAAACTTTCGAAGTGCGACTCTATCCGGTTAAACCGGTTGAAGGGCTGCGTCCGGGGATGAGCGCATTATGGAAATGGGAAGATTAAAAGCTGGCTGGCGCTGCTTTAACCGCTCATTTAACGTAGAAGCCAGAGCTGGCTTTCACAGCATGGTGCTCCACTGGTTAACGTGGATCTTTCCTCTACTGCTGTTTACGGTTATCAGCGCTAACTTCTCCGCCGGAACCATGCTGGATCTACCGGTTGCTGCGGTAGATAACGACCACAGTACCCTATCCAGACGAATTATCCGCGACCTGAATGCGGGTTCTCACGCCCAAATAATCCAGTATAACGACCTGCAACAGGCACAGGTGGATCTGCGTTCAGCTAAGGTTTATGCCTTGCTGTACATTCCCCATAATTTTGAAGCGGATGTATTAGCCGCCCGTCAACCAATCTCAGCGCTTTATTATAATGGCCTGTTTTATGGGGCTGGTCTTTACTCTACTCAAGACTTTCCCGGCCTGACGTCAGAAGTGAATCAAACCTATTCACAAATTATCGCTACGGCTATTGGCCGTCCGCTACCCCCACTGGCACAAGTCAGCCTTTCTTATGAGAGCCTGTTTAACGCCAGCGGTAACTTTATTTACTACCAGCTGTTTGCCTCGACCATCCATATTCTCCAACTGTTTGTGGTCACCTGTACCATTTATGTTTTGAGCCGGCGTAAAGTATTACTCAATGCCCGTCCCTTCAGTCTGGCGCTAATAGGTAAGCTGGCCCCTTACACCATTATTTACACCCTATTACTGATGGTACAAATTGCCACCTTGGTTACTTATTCAGGAGCCAGAATCAATGGAAATCCACTATTTATGCTGGCTATTGGCTTCTTCTATATTATGGCTGCACAAAGTATCGGCCTACTGCTGTTTACCTTTACCAAAGATATTATTACTGCCTATACGTTGATTGGTCTGCTGGTGGGTATCGCCATGACTTACTCAGGTACCGCTGTGCCCGAGCTGTCCATGCCGCTTATTGCTCAGATCATTGCCAACATTGAACCGCTGACCCATGCCCTATATGCCCTGTTTGACGTATTTTTACGTGGCGTTCCGGCATCATCACTGATTGATGTCTGTGTACTGTTGCTGGTTTATCCACTGCTCACTGCATTTTTGGTGAGAAAACGCTTACCTAAGCGCCTGCAAAACGGGGACATTCGATAATGATGAAAGCCTATTTCCACGGCTTTATGATGATCATGAGCCGCATGCTGGAAAAACCGGTGTGGATGCTATTGCTCTGTTCACTGTGCATCATGAGTCTGGTTTACGTTAACCATTCAGTTTGGGATCTGCCGGTCGCCGTGGTCGATCTGGACCACAGTTCCGCCAGCCGTATGGTAACCCGCAGCCTCGATGCTAGCGCCAAAATTGCGGTGCAAAACTACATCTCCATTGAAGAAGCGCAACAGGATTTAGTAGCCCGTAAGCTGTTTGCCGTGGTGGTGCTGCCACACAATATGGAAAAGCGCATCCTGCATGGAGAAAACGTCACGATTCCTGCCTATGGCGACGCCACCAACCGGCTGGCTAACGGACAGATCGAGCAGGATGTGATCAGCGCCTATCGCGCCATGACGCTGTCTTATAATAGTGAAATTCTGCTGAACAATGGGTTTACCCCGGTTCAGATTCAACGCATTCTCTCGCCAATCAAGGCTCAGAGTATTGATGTATTTAATCCCGGAATCAGTTTTGCGGCCATCACCTTCCCCGGCCTGATGGTGATGATGTTACAACACACGCTGCTAATTGCCGCTACGCGCACCAGTATTGTGTTACACACCTTACCGCAGGGAAAACCGCCACTGCCGGTTTATTTGGGGTGCCTATCGGCACTGATCCCCATTTGGCTGTTTTTATCGGTCATTTTATTTGTGATCTGGCCAATGCTGTTGGGCTATCGACAGACCGCCACCATACCCGAAATTCTGGTACTTACCTTCCCGTTTATTCTAGCAACCTTAGGTTTTGCCAAGCTGATTACGGAATGTTTACGTAGCATTGAGCTAATTTACCTAACGTTAGCTATGGTCACTACGCCGGTGTTCTATATTTCCGGTACTATCTGGCCGCTACAATTGATGCCTAAATGGGTGTGGTTTATTTCTCATCTGCTGCCATCAACCTGGGCAACCAATGCCATTGCCAGCGTTAACCAGATGGGGCTTTCCATTACAGAAGTGGGCGGTGACGTAGTGATGATGTTGGTACTGGGTGCAAGCTATGCCACGCTGGGCTGGCTGGTGGGTACGCTAAGAGATGGTCACCTAAGGCGCTTTATGACTAACCTGAGGCATGGTTTGCACAAAAAATCGTAATCCCAGCCGATGCCGGGATGACATGTAATCTACTTAATGGCTTGCAAATTAAGCACTGCCGGATCCTGTTCATCCACCGACACGGTGACGCTGTGTTGGGAATCTTGACCAATATAGGGTTCGGCAGCCACCAGCATATACGGGAACATATAGCGTAAATCGCCGTTATCATTATTGCTGACAATCAGCACATCCCACAGCGGTTTTACCGTTTTATCTTTACGATAGATACCGGCATCAATGGACTGTAAGCGGATCAACTTTCTGTACACTATGGATTGATAAACCATCGGTTCATAAGCCGGATACCCCAGCATTGGATAAGGATAATAACCAAAGCGAGAACCGTAGAACGGCCCAACTCGTGGGTACACTGGCGTATTCACAATCTCAGTACGAACCTGCGGCTCACTAACCCGATAGCTTAGAGAGATCAACACTTCGGCATCCTGTTGATGGGTTACCTGCACATAGCCTTGTTGATTCAACACCGCGGCCACCTGACGCGCATATTCTGCGAAATTCAGATCGTCATTAACCGACTGATATCGTTCTGAAACTAAGGCAAATTTTTTATACTGGACTGCCGCATCTTTCGCCTTAATAGCACTGACCTGAACATACTCCGTATGGGCACAGCCAGAAAGCGCGCCAACCAACAACAGGGTGAAGACCATTTTCCAGTTCATAGACAGGCTCCCGACAGATAGATGACTAAAACGTCTTTGTTTATTATGACAACAAAACAGAGAAATGAATCATTGCATCCAATGTGTTATTGGCGTTTTATTAATTATAAAAATCAACACCACAGCTAAAGACACCGTTCTTTGATGAAGAAACAATAAGATTTGCGTGAGCATTTTATTATGATATTAATGATCACTCAAATTTCTATTTATTAATCAAGGTTCTTACAATGGAACGAAAGACTACAGGAATATCTTCCGCATTCAGTATAGTTTCATGGATTGCACTTCTTGGTGGAGTAGCTGTATATCTGCTTGGCTTATGGAATGCACAAATGGAACTCAATGAAAAAGGATATTACTTTTCTGTTCTGATTCTAGGCTTATTTGCTGCAATCTCCCTACAAAAAACAGTTCGTGATAAATTAGAATCTATCCCAACCACTAATCTGTATTACTCAATGTGTGTTATTGCGTTTATCATCTCTGTATTGCTGCTCGCGATCGGGTTGTGGAATGCTACATTACTGCTCAGTGAAAAAGGCTTCTACGGACTTGCGTTCTTTCTTAGTTTATTTGGCGCCATCGCGGTACAGAAGAATGTACGTGATACCGAAAACCAACCGGTAGAACATAGTTTCTTTAACGAAACAGAAGAAAAAGAATAATATTGAATCCTGCCATTATGGATAGCTCCAGAGGTTATCCATAATGGTCAATACTGCGCGTATCGTTTCGTTTAGTTGCAATATCAAACCTTAGATTTGAATAATCATTTCATTACATTATTCAGCTCCCCTATCGTTAACCACTACTCTCTTCCAGAATGGCGGTTACTTATTTTCTCATCGGTTCCTTCTGTTTTTGCTTGTTTTTTGTTCCCTTGATATTGAAATTGTCTATTTTCTCGCCATACCCACACAATAGGGTTATCATGCCAATTCCCTTCGAAAATTATGGTCTACACTTTAGCTTATCGGAGAGCTATTACGTTCCCTTTCCGTCATTTCCGAGGTGGTGAGACCTGGATAATTTCTCTTTTATTAAGACATAATCAAAAAAGCAGGCGAGCAATGAAAAATTCAAACGATCCATCGGCGAAACGCCGCAAATGGAGTGTGCTATGGATATTAATCATAGGCATTATTCTTGGTGCGGTTTTATTGGGCGGCTCTGCATATGTAATGCATAAAACCAGCGATACCGCATTCTGCGTATCCTGTCATACCATGCAGCAGCCATTGGCGGAGTATCAGGGCAGCGTACACTTTCAGAATACTAAAGGTATTCGGGCTGAATGTTCTGATTGTCATGTTCCTCATCAACCGGTCGATTATCTTCTGACCAAAGTCGCAGCCTTAAAAGATGTTTACGGTGAAATGACCGGAAAAATCGATACGCCAGAAAAATATAACGCCCACAAGCTGGAGATGGCCCAAAAAGTCTGGAAAGAGTTTGAAGCCAATAACTCAGCCACCTGCCGCTCCTGTCATAGCTTCGATGCCATGGATATCGTTGCCCAAAAACCAGAAGCCCGTATACAGCATCCGGTTGCTATTAAAGAAGGACAAACCTGTATCAGTTGTCATAAAGGGGTCGCCCATATCCTGCCAGATATGAGTTCTCTTGCCGCTGCCAGTGCTTCCGAACTGTCTGACGCTGCCGCGAAAACGCCGGAAAGCGCCACTAAGCTCTACACCATTGGAACTCAGCCTTTCTACTTACAACCTGGTGAGCAACATAATGCCGGTAACCTGATGCCATCTACCGAAGTGAGCGTTGTCAAACGTGATGGCGATCGCGTACTGGTTAACGTCACCGGCTGGCAGCAGGACGGAGTGAATGAGGTGCTGTATGCCGCAGAGGGTAAACGTATTCTCAGCGTATTACTGGGTGATGAAGCCCGTACCAGCCTGAAAACACAAAGCTCCGTAACTGACCCGGAAACCGGTTTGGTATGGCATCAGGCGGCCATTCAGGTTTGGGTAGCTAAAAACCAGTTAATCGACGATCAGGAAAAAATCTGGCAGTACGCCTCTACCATGATGTCCACCAACTGCACAGGCTGTCACGGTTTAACTGCGCTCGACCGTTTCAATGCCAACCAGTGGATTGGGGTCGTGAAAGGAATGGCGCCGAGAACGTCTCTGACCGAGGAACAATTACGCCTGTTGACCCAATACGTTCAGAAACATGCCAGCGATATGCAAAGCGCTCAACCGGCTAAATCTTAAGGAATAAAAGAAATGAAAAAATATGATTCTGAAGATCGCCACATTGATGAGCTGTCCGTGTTTGAACAACAGCCGCTGAAACTCAGCCGCCGCCGCTTTTTACTGGGTACCAGCGCCATGGCGGCGGTCCCGCTACTGAGTGGTTTGTGGCCGAAATCGGCTCTGGCAGAAGCTATCAGTCAGGCCTTACCGCAGTTTGTTGTTTTGCGTCAGGCCCAAAAAGGTATTCTCACTGCAGCCCACTGGGGCGCATTTGAAGCCATCGTAGAAAATGGCAAGATGGTTGGCGTTCAGCCGGTGAGTGATGATCCCTACCCTAATGAGCTGGTCACTATGGCTCCGTATCAGGTTCATGCCAAAAACCGTATCAAATACCCGATGGTACGTAAAAGCTGGCTGGAACATGGCCCAGGCAGCCACCCGGAACTACGCGGTAGCGATGAATGGGTGCGGGTGAGTTGGGACAAAGCGCTGGATTTAGTCAGTGGACAAATTGCTCGCCTGCAAAAAGAGTTTGGTCCACAGTCAATCTATGCCGGTTCTTACGGCTGGAAAAGCGTCGGGCTGCTTCACAACGCACGAACATTACTACAGCGCTTGATGAACCTGAGCGGTGGCTTCTTGGGTTATGCCGGTGACTACTCAACCGGTGCAGCGCAAGTGATCATGACCCACGTTGTGGGTTCAATGGAGGTGTATGAGCAGCAGACCGCCTGGCCAAATGTGATTGAAAACACCCAACTGGTTGTCATGTGGGGCTGTAACCCAATGGTGACCCTGAAGAACAGTTGGAACGTACCGGATCACTACGGTCAGACAGGATTCGAAGCGCTGAAAAAGAAAGGCACCCGCATTATCAGTATCGATCCGGTGCATAACGACAGTGCTAAATTTGTTAATGCCGAGTGGATTGCGCCTCATCCTTATACCGACAGCGCCATGTTGTTGGGTATTGCCCACACGCTACTGACGGAAAAATTGCACAATCCGGACTTTATCAAAACCTATACCGTTGGTTTCGATAAGTTTGAGCAATACCTGATGGGAAAAACCGATGGTGAAGAAAAAACCGCCGAGTGGGCTGAAGCCATTTGCGGTATTAAAGCGGATACCTTACGTCAGTTAGCCCGCGATATGGCTAAAAACCGCACCATGATTATGGGAGGTTGGGGCATACAACGCCAGCATCATGGTGAACAGCCTCACTGGATGCTGGTGACTGTCGCCTCTATGCTGGGGCAAATTGGGTTGCCAGGTGGCGGCTTTGGCTTTAGCTATCACTACTCTTCCGGCGGTAGCCCAACGGCTAAAGGCGGTATTGTGGCGGGTATCTCTGCGGGTAAAGCACCAAAGAACTCACCGACGCCTATTCCGGTAGCGCGCATTGCCGAGTGTTTAACCAGCCCTGGAAAAACCGTTGATTTCAACGGCAATAAGGTGACCTATCCCGAAGTAAAAATGATCTATGTTTCCGGTGGTAACCCATTCCACCAGCATCAGGATACCAATAACCTGCGTAAAGCCTACGGTCATGCAGAAACGGTCGTGGTGAATGAACCTTACTGGACCGCCACCGCGAAACATGCAGATATTGTACTACCGGTTACCACCAGCTACGAGCGTAACGACTTGGAGATGGGCGGCGACTACTCTCAACTGTATGTGTTCCCAATGCATCAATGCGTACCGCCACAGTTTGAGGCACGCAATGACTTCGATATTTTTGCCGGTTTAGCCGAACGACTGGGGGTACACGATGCCTTTACCGCAGGAAAAGACGAAACCCAGTGGCTGAAAGGCATGTATGACGATATGAAACTGCAAGCCCGCAATGCCCGGGTTGCCCTACCGCCGTTTGATATGTTCTGGGCCTCCAACAACTACGTGCGCTTCCCGGTGCCGGAAGCCAATACTCAATGGGTGCGTTTTGCCGATTTCCGGGAAAATCCACTGTTGAATCCTCTGGGTACGCCATCGGGTAAGATTGAGATCTTCTCTGATACCATCGCCAAAATGAATTATTCGGACTGTAAAGGCTATCCAAGCTGGATGCCGCCGCACGAGTGGTATAAAGCGGAAATAGCGGAAAAGTATCCACTCTCCCTCAATACCGCCCATGCCACCAATCGGCTGCATTCCCAGTTGGATAACACCCCGCTGCGCGATAAGCATGCGGTAGCCGATCGAGAAGCCATCATGATTAATCCGCAGGACGCCGAGAAACGCGGCATCAAAAATGGCGATCTGGTTCGAGCATTTAACGACCGAGGGCAAATTCTGGTGGGGGCTATCGTCAGTGAAGATATCCGCAGTGGTGTAGTCCGTATCAGTGAAGGAGCCTGGTTCGATCCGGCTAATCCTGATGAGGATAAATCCTTGTGTAAAAACGGTAACGTCAACTGCCTGACCTTTGATATTGGTTCATCCAGTTTGGCACAAGGTAACTGCGGTCAAATGGCCCAGTTAGACATTGAGAAATATACCGGGCCGGTGCTTAAAAATACCGCTCATGATGTACCGACGGGGGCATAGTCGGATACAGATTGACTAAATTTATCGCTGTGGAAACACCGGGGGAAAAGCCCGGTGTTTTTTTATCTATTTTTAGCCGCTGAAATAAAGGTAAGGTAGAAATAGTAGTTCATAATCTACTCACTCTAAAACCCTCATTTAGAATTCGCAACAATATCAAATACAAAGAATGATACAATTTATATCTAGTCCAATTTTATCAAGAGACTACTAGTTCTGGATATATGACTTCCGACTTATACTCGCTCTTAATTTCTAGTAAGTAACATTCATTTTTTTATTGACGCTAATAAAAAATGCTCATGTTAAAACGTATGCTTGAATACCGTTATATCGCAACACATCAGTCATCAATCAGTAAATTATATTTGCTAATATCTCAGGAAAGTAAATATAAAAATCAGCCCCACCATTCGTTGTAGTGAAATACTCTTATATTCATACATGCAATAAATATGTTTTATCAAACTATGGAGATCAGAATGGAAATTTCTAGTGAAAGATTAGTCGGGCTAAATGTTTTAATGATACATGCTGATACTCCTCAACCTACGGCGATAAACCGTGCAGTCCAAACGCTTGTTTTAGATTTAAACAAGCGAGGAATCAATGTTACCTGTTCGGGTGACTTTGATGATGCCTGTTCAATAGTGCTTGCTGATTCAACCATTCAGTGTGTTGTGATGAACTGGATGTTACAAAACGACGATGAAAACAATCAGAAAGCCAGAGATATGATAAAAAGTATTCGTTCTCGCAACACGGATATCCCGATTTTCTTAATGATAGAACGTAATAACTCTACACACTTAACGGCTGATGTTATGCGTCAAACAGATGAGTTGATTTGGTTACTTGAAGATACGGCTTTCTTTATTTCTGGCCGTATTTATTCAGCTATTTTACGTTACCGCGAAAGCATTGCGCCACCGTTAACCAAAGCAATTATGGGGTTTGCTGAAAAGTATGAATATTCATGGCATACACCTGGGCATACGGGTGGGACCGCTTTTCTAAAATCCCCCGTAGGCCGGGTTTTTCATGACTATTTTGGTGAAAACCTATTACGTTCTGATTTATCTATTTCTGTTGGTGAGTTGGGCTCTTTACTTGACCACAGTGGCCCAATTGGAGAAAGCGAAAAATTCTGTGCTAAGGTATTTGGTGCCGATCGCGCTTATACCGTGACGAATGGTTCTTCCATGTCTAACCGCGTCATTCTGATGTCTTCTGTGGCACGTAATGACTATGCGCTATGTGACCGTAATGCCCATAAATCAACAGAACAAGCGCTCACCATGACCGGGGTTATTCCAACCTATTTAATACCATCCCGCAATAATTTGGGCATGATTGGGCCAATTTATGCCCAGCATTTGCATGAAAGTGCGGTCAAAGAATCAATCAAGAATAATCCGTTAGCGAATGATAAAAATAAGAAAGCAACACATGTCATTATCACTAACTCAACCTATGATGGATTAATTTACCATGTACCCACCGTCATCGATTTACTGGATGCCAGTGTAGACCGCATCCACTTTGATGAAGCATGGTACGGTTATGCGCGCTTCAATCCAATCTATCACGATCACTTTGGTATGTTCGGCGATCCAAAAGATTATCCGAAAGATAAACCAACTATTTTTACGACGACCTCAACACATAAGCTGTTAGCTGCGTTGTCTCAGGCTTCATTAATTGGTGTACGTGATGGGCGTAATCCGGTGCCGCATGAGCGTTTTAATGAATCTTATATGATGCACGCCTCAACCTCGCCTCTTTATCCTATTATTATGTCTAATGAAGTATCCGCAAAAATGATGAGTGGAGTCAGTGGGTTAGCGCTAACTACAGAATCTATTACTGAAGCGGTCAGTTTCAGAAAGGCCGTTCGAAAAATTAAACGTCAGGCACACAAAGAGCAAGATTGGTTTTTCTCAACCTGGAATGCTGATTATGTGACAGACCCTAGCACTGGCGAACGCATCGCATTTGAAGATGCCCCTGATGAATTACTGGTGACGAATACCTCCTGCTGGAAGCTGAATCCTCAGGATAGCTGGCACGGATTTAAAGGTATTGAAGATAACTACTGCATGCTCGACCCGATCAAAGTTTCCGTAGTGATGCCCGGCGTGGCTAACGATGGTTCAATGGAGGAGTTTGGCATTCCGGCAACGTTAGTCACGGCATTTTTAAGCCAACGTGGCATTCAGGTTGAAAAAACAACCGACTTTACCATCCTATTTTTATTCTCATTAGGCGTAACCAGAGGAAAATACGGTACGCTAGTCAATGCGCTATTACGCTTTAAAGAAGCCTACGATAACAACATCTTAGTCAGTGAAGTATTGTATGCGCATAACAGTGACACGCCAGCATGTTATGCAAATATGGGGCTAAAAACTTTATCGGACGCTATGTTTAGCATGATGAAAGATAGCCAGACTCTGGCAATACAAGCACAAGCGTTTTCTACCCTTCCACAACCCGTCATGACGCCTGCAGATGCCTATGTGAAATTAGTGCATAACGAAATTGATTCCGTTCGCATTGATGACTTACACGGCCGTGTTTTGGCCACCGGCGTAGTTCCTTATCCACCAGGAATCCCGATGATAATGCCTGGCGAAAGCGCCGGCGGTAAAGATAGCCCTTATATCCGTTACTTACAGATATTGCAGGAATGGGATCGGAGGTTTCCTGATTTTACTCATGATATTCACGGTGTCGAAAATATTGATGGCGACTATTTTGTTCAGTGCCTTAAAGCGTAGTGCGAAATAAAAAGATAGTGCGAATTATTATGGAGATAGATTTATTATGAGTGTTAAAAAGATGGGTGTTGTTCAGTTAACCATGTTAACTGCAATTAATATGCTAGGTTCGGGTATCATTCTTCTACCGACTAAGCTGGCAGATGTAGGTAATATTTCCATCGTTTCATGGTTAATTACTGCAACGGGTTCGATAGCATTAGCTTGGGCATTTGCTTGCTGTGGAACAATAAGCAATAAACCCGGAGGTATGGGAGGCTATGCTGAATATGCTTTCGGCAAAGCCGGTAATTATATCGCCAACTATACCTATGGCGTGGCCATTGTTATTGGTAACGTGGCCATTGCGATTACGGCTGTGGGCTATATCAACGGGTTATTTCATATCAACCCCAATCCACTACAAATCGGCATGATGACGATTGGATTACTTTGGTTAACGACCATTGCTAACTTTGGTGGTGCAAGTATCACAGGTAAGCTGGGGGGAATTACCGTTTGGGGAGTCATTGCTCCCGTTGTCGTGATTTCAACCATTGGCTGGTTCTGGTTTGATCCGAAAATTTACGCGGCTGGCTGGAACCCGCACCATAAAACGCTGCTTGAAGCAGCAGGATCGTCGGTTGCTATCACACTGTGGGCCTTTTTAGGGCTGGAATCAGCCTGTGCTAACTGTGATGCAGTAGATAATCCACAAAAAAACGTTCCGATCGCAGTGTTGTTTGGCACCATAGGCTCAGCGATTATCTATATCGTCTCAACTAATGTTATTGGCGGTATTGTTCCTAATATGCAGTTAGCGAACTCTGATGCACCTTTTGGTCTGGCATTCGCGATGATGTTTACCCCTGAAGTGGGTAATATCATTACCGGATTAATGGTAATAGCTTGTATTGGATCGCTATTAGGTTGGCAATTTACTACCGCTCAAGTATTCAAAAGTGCCGCTGATGTCGGCTACTTCATGAAAGTATTCTCAAAATCCACTAAATCCGGTACGCCAATAGTCGGGATGATAATATTGCTCTTTGTTCAATCGATTCTGAGCTGGTTTTCTATCCCGCTTAGCAAAGATGGAACTCGTCTTGGCTGGTTAACCCAAACCGATATCTCTAATCCGGGAGTCTCTGCACAATTTTCGGCAATCGTCGATTTATCGGTAGTAACGAATCTTATTCCTTATATTCTGTCTATGGCCGCGTTAGTGACCATTCAGGCTATTGCACACACACCAAAACATAAGGCATTGATTAACAATGCTATCGCTCTAGTCGGCGCGGCATACAGTTATTATGCGCTGGTCAACTCAGGCGATCAGGCACTTATGTATGGTGGTGTTGCAACAATATTAGGATTCACCTTTTATGGTGCCGTCAGTGCACGATTTGTTAAAGATGAACAACTCTTACACCCTGATCATATTATTTCCGGTTCCGAAGAAGTTCCCGCCGTACCTTATGATAATAAGTAACTTTAGGGCATAATAAGCTATTCAAGAAGGAACACTAACGTGTTCCTTCTTTTCTTTTTAAGATGGACTAAACGGGTTTTAATATTAATTGTCTTAACTCACTGCGCTATCGAATCAAAACAATAGAAGTAATTTAAATTGAGCTATACCGTTGAATTAATCTGCGTTCCCCTACCCGAACCAGACGAACAGGCTTGGGAGAAAATCTTTCAGCTCAGAGAAGTGTATTATGGTGATGGATGAAAGAGAAAAATCTCCTATCCTTCTAGAACTGCATAAAGTATTAACCGCTCGTTACCCCTGCTTATGTGATTGTAGTGATGATGAAGTTGATGACTGCCCTTCGGCTGATGGCCCAATGATCAATAATTTCAATCATGATATGGGAATGCTCGCCATCTCGTTCTCGCGGGTTGATGAAGTTGTGCCATTTATCATTGAGGCGGCTCTTGCACTCAATATTATTGTTGCTGATGCTCAAACCAATGAGATACATCGCGTTCCCCCCATCAAAAAAGACACCAAAAACCCTGGTATAAATTTTAGTAATCTCTGATACAAAAACACCCCAGCGTTGAATCCAACATATGGGGTGTAGCCAATTGCATAACAACGTAAAATAATGCCGATAACACAACCTAATCCTGATGGTTCTTTACACCACCACTCTCGCTATAAGTTCGGCATCAAAACGCGTGTCGTTATTTAACTGGGGCAGGAGCTGGTACCACGTCGTCAGGCGTTGGTTGCACATTCGAAGCAAAAGTAAATTTTTGATATTTATTCTGAAAAGCCTGTTTGGCGGCTTTACTGGTCATTTTTTTCTCTAAAACTTGCACCTTATACTGGTTAGCCGTTGCCATGATTTTGATGGTTCCGTTACCCTGACTCACCTTATCATCCGCATTAACTAGTGAATTCATGCAATCAACATAGCCGACAAAAGCATCAGCGGTCGGATTCATTTCATCACATCGCATATGATATTTCGTCAAAATTGAGTATTTAGATGCACACCCTGCTACAGCCAACACAATCAATGCTAAAAGAGATAATTTTTTCATTATGATTCCTTGAAATCCATTTATATAAATAACATCACTAAAATGAGTTAATTTATTGTTTTAGTTAAATAAGCCATAGTTAAGCTTTCCATAATTACGCCGCTATATTAAATTTATTTAACTTATTATCAATAATAACCTGAAAAGAAAAAGGCACTTTATGCGGAATGATTACAAGCTGATATGACACGGCAATGGATGCACAGTCAATTAGGGGAGCCAGAGAAATCTTTGCCACCTAGGAAAAGGCTAAACAAAGATGTAGGTTGGACAGAACTTTATACTCTTTTAGACTTTCATATACCACTGAGTATGCAGGTATCATATGACCTCCAAGAGAGAGCTAAATCAGTTACATTCCTACCAACTTCAGAAGTTCGGTGGTAATTTCTTAGACACAGAGAAAAGCTTACTAATTATCAATCAAGATCAGCCTGAGAATTTCTGACTGGTCTTTTTTTATATAAGGCTTCATCCCCTATCAATTACCTATAAAGAACGTTTTGACTAAAACAACAACGGTTGATGTACCCCACCCTGTATCCCATTCTCTGAGATACGAGAGAAAACACATCAACCGCTTGTTTTAAAAGATATTGGAGTCGGCCGTTAAGCCGGGTTCTGTCGTGGACAGTCATTCATCTAGGCCAGCAATCGCTCACTGGCTCAAGCAGCCTACCCGGGTTCAGTACGGGCCGTACCATGTGAACCCCTATTTGGCCTTGCTCCGGGTGGAGTTTACCGTGCCACGGTCTGTTGCCAGCCGCGCGGTGCGCTCTTACCGCACCCTTTCACCCTTACCTGATCCCACTTGCGTGGGCCATCGGCGGTTTGCTCTCTGTTGCACTGGTCGTAGGCTCGCGCCTCCCAGGCGTTACCTGGCACCCTGCCCTATGGAGCCCGGACTTTCCTCCCTTCCACCCGTCTCCCCAAAGGGACTACGGTGAAACGGCGACTGTCTGGCCGACTCCGGCGCGGAGTATACCTGTGATAGCCACAATAAGCCAGAACGCAAACCAACACTCTTTGACAGAATCCTGCTGAAGACGACCAAAAAGCTACTCGTCCTCTTCTTCACCCTGCTGTTGATCCAGCGCATAACGATATAGCGCATTTTTCTTTACGCCATGAATTTCAGCAGCCAGAGCCGCCGCCTTTTTCAACGGTAACTCTTTTTGTAACAGCGCCAGCGTACGCAACGACTCCGCAGAAAGCTCACTCTCATCTTCTGCTTTATAGCCTTCAACAATTAATACCATTTCACCTTTACGGCGCACTTCATCGGCTTTGACCCAAGCCAATAATTCACCCACCGGTGCACCATTAATGTTTTCCCAGGTTTTAGTTAGTTCCCGAGCCAATACCACATAGCGCTGCGGCCCCCAAACGGTAACCATGTCCTGTAGGCTATCCAACAGGCGGTGTGTCGACTCGTAGAAGATCAGCGTTCGGGGTTCTGTTTCCAGATCGCGCAGTACATCACAACGCGCTTTAGTTTTAGCCGGTAAAAAACCTTCGTAACAAAAACGATCGGAAGGAAGCCCCGCTGCCGACATGGCCGTAATCGCCGCGCAAGCCCCCGGTAATGGGATAACCCGGATATTTTCTTCTCGACAGAGACGTACTAAATGATAGCCTGGGTCGTTAATTAATGGCGTACCCGCATCAGAAACAAGCGCTATACTGTGTCCATCTTTCAATTTTGTGATTAAAATGTCTGCCTTAAATTGCTCATTGTGATCGTGCAGTGCAAAAAGTTGTGCATTAATGGCAAAATGCTGTAGCAGCAGACCCGTGTGTCGGGTATCTTCTGCCGCAATGAGGGAGACACTACCCAGTACATCCAGTGCTCTTTGAGTAATATCACCAAGGTTACCGATAGGTGTAGGCACCACATAAAGGGTTGAGGGTAAAATAGCGACTTGATTGTGTTGACTCATGGTTTCATCCGGGTGGCCGTTTAACATTAACGATCTTAAAATTACGAATAAATTGGATACAGCATGCGTTTAATTACATACCTGCGTACTAAGGCAAGCCAGGCTCTGCCAGTGGTACTGGCTGCGCTGTTTTTGGTAGGATGCCAAAGTTTAAATAACTCACCAAACAGTATTCGGGGTGAGCTCACTCAGCAATCATCCTATTACCTGCAACAGGCCGCTGAAAGCCAAGGCGATATTCAGGCAAACTGGAAACTGTTAGCCGTTCGGGCGCTGATTATGGAAAATAACACCAAACAAGCGCTGAATACACTGCAAGAATTACCGGAGATGCTGCCAATTGCTCAGGATCAGGAGCGGCTTCTTCTTCGTGCCGAGCTTGCTGCAAAGCAACAGGATAGCAAAGGTATGTTCCAGTGGCTAAAAAACATTGATTCGAACAGCTTATCTAAAGTGCAGAAAGCCCGCTACTATCGCGTAGAAATACAGGCAAATCAGGGCCGTGACCCCGTTGCTCAACTACGCGCCAATATTAGCTTGGAACCACTGGTCGCAGAAGATGAAAAGCAAAAGGTTATCGACCAGACTTGGAACCTGCTAAACCGGTTTACCATGCCGATGCTCACCTCACTGAATGTTGATGCAAATGAAAATACGCTGAGTGAATGGCTCGAATTACTGCAAACCTATCAGAATAATAGAGCCGACAACAATATGCTTCAGTCTGCGGTTAAAGACTGGCAGGGTCGCTATAGCAGCCATCCAGCATCCAAAATGTTACCGGCACCACTGGCTCGTGCATTAGGTTTACAAAAGGGTGAGGCTTCTACTACTACTACCACCACCACCAATATTGCACTATTGCTACCGCTGACGGGGTCAAATAACAAGTTCAGCCCGGCAATTCAGGCTGGCTTTAACACAGCGAAATCACTGAGTAGCACAGGTGCTGGCACACCGGTCAAAGTTTATGATACCAACAGTAAGCCTAT
The DNA here is from genome assembly GCF_003096015.2 of Limnobaculum parvum. Lineage (NCBI taxonomy): Bacteria > Pseudomonadati > Pseudomonadota > Gammaproteobacteria > Enterobacterales > Budviciaceae > Limnobaculum > Limnobaculum parvum. The sequence goes on from NZ_CP029185.2 coordinate 3,149,531, forward strand.
AGCAGACCTTCTGGTTCAAGCAGAGCAAGAGGGTGCATCCATTATCGTTGGGCCATTAATCAAGACTGACGTAGAAAAACTGGCTCAGTCGCCATCAATGCTAAATATGCTGGCGTTGAACCAACCGGAAAAACTATCAGATCGTCCAAACATTTGTTACTTCGCTCTGTCACCAGAAGATGAAGCCGCTGATGCCGCTCGTCATATCAACGCTCAGGGTAAAACCGCCCCGCTGGTTATCGCACCGAGCGGAAATCTGGGGGATCGCGTCGCCCGCGCCTTTGCCGATCAATGGAGTCAGTTTGGCGGTAATACTGCGCGCGTTCAGTTCTTTTCTAACCAAGCAGCGCTCAGAGAAGCGCTAAGTGGCGGTCGTGGAATGAGTGCCGATGGTCAACCAATTACGCTGTCATCTGGTGTAACCGGCACCGCCAGCGACCCGGTAGATGCTATCTATATCGTCGCCACTCAACCTGAACTGGCATTAATTAAGCCGATGCTGGATATATCCAAAGCCTCTAAATCCGCAGGATTATACGCAAGCTCTCGTAGCTATCAGGCGGGTGCTGGTCCAGATTTCCGCTTTGAAATGGAAGGCCTACAGTTCAGTGAAACGCCAATGCTGGCAGGACTTTCTCCGGCAGTTTTACAGGCAGCAAGTAAATACAACAGTGACTATACTCAATCTCGCCTTTACGGTATGGGAGCAGATGCTTGGGAACTTGCGAGCCATTTCTCAGAAATTAGTCAGTCACCTGACTTCAAACTTACGGGTTCCACAGGCATACTCAGTGCAGACTCTAACTGTGTGGTTCACCGTCAACTATCATGGATACAATACCGCCAGGGACAACTGGTCCCGGTAAAATAACACACTATCAGGTTGGTACGCGCTATGAAGCCATAGCGCGTCGCCATCTAGAACGATCGGGTTTATGCTTTGTCACCGCTAACGTTAAGTTTCGCGGTGGCGAACTGGACTTGATTATGCAGGACGGTGATATTCTGGTATTTGTAGAAGTGCGCTATCGACAGAATTCACGCTTTGGTCACGCCACCGATTCTATTACTTGGCATAAACGGCAACGCTTGCTTTATGCAGCTTCCCGCTGGCTAGCACAACAACAATTATGTCTGGAAACAACAAACTGTCGGTTCGATGTTTTAGCCATTACTGGAAATCAGTTACAATGGTTGCCGAACGCGTTCAATGCCGATGGTGATACTTAAGCCCTCTTCGGCCTAACAAGCAAAACGAAAGCAGAACTTATACTATGTTAGAAAGAATCAAAGGCTGTTTTACCGAAAGCATCCAAACACAAATTGCAGCGGCTGAAGCCCTGCCAGACTCCATATCCCGTGCGGCAATAAGTATCGTTCAATCTTTACTTAATGGAAACAAAGTGCTGACCTGTGGGAATGGCGCTTCCGCCGCGAATGCTCAGCACTTTGCTGCCACGCTAATCCATCGTTTTGAGACTGAGCGCCCCAGCTTACCTGCTTTAGCCCTAAGTGCAGATACTATCACCCTCACTGCCATTAATAATGGTGGCGTAAAAGATGAAGGTTATGCTAAACAGGTACGTGCTTTGGGACAAGCCGGTGATATCTTAGTGGCGATCTCAAGCCGTGGTAACAGCCGTGATATCATCAAAGCCGTTGAAGCCGCTGTAACCCGGGATATGACCATTGTCGCTCTCACAGGTTCAGATGGCGGTGAATTAGCGGGTTTACTGGGCCTGCAGGATGTTGAAATCCGCATTCCCTCACACCGGACGGCTCGCATACAAGAAATGCATATGCTAATTATCAACTGCCTTTGCGATCTTATTGATTACACACTATTCCCTCACCAGGATGACTGAAGGAGCTTTTTGAATGAAAATCCGTAACCTTACTGTGTTGGCTATGTTACTAAGTACCACCATGCTAAGCGGCTGTGTGGCTGTCGTTGCCGGTGGTGCTGCTATGGCCACTAAAACAGCTACCGACCCACGAACAGTAGGAACGCAGGTAGATGACGTGACATTAGAAGCACGCGTCAGCAATGCGATCGCGAAAGATCAAGAGATTAAGCAAGAAGCCCGTATCGTCACGACTGCCTATCACGGTAGCGTTCTGTTAACCGGCCAAACACCAAAAGCCGAGCTGGCTGAACGCGCTAAAAATATCGCGGTGGGCGTAGACGGCGCAGAAGAAGTTCATAACGCCGTTCGCGTAGGTAAACCGGTTGAAATCAGTACTGCATCAAGCGATAGTTGGATCACGACCAAAATTCGCTCACAGCTGCTGACCAGCGATAAAGTGAAATCCAGCAACGTGAAAGTGGTGACTGAAAATGGTGAAGTATTCCTATTAGGTCTAGTGACTGAAGCTCAAGGCCAGGAAGCAGCAAAAGTGGCCAGTGAAGTGAGCGGTGTTAAACAGGTCATTACCGTATTCCAATACGTTAAATAGTAACCAGACCCTATATTATTTAGTTTGATCATCATAAAAGGCCACTGCCGGTATCCATCTCCTTTGTGGCCTTTGATTCAATTCTCCTGAATACCTGACAATATAAAAAGCACAACGTCCGGTCTCCTTAGTTCAACTTCACAACAAAATCTATAATTAGGGTAAGTACGCTGCTTTTCATCCCGGTTTCCTGTGAAATTTGCCATTTCTTGCTTATGCTTAAGTTGATCATAGCTGAACGAAGTAAGGCATAAAATGAATTCAGATGACAACAAAATGCGTTATATCCAGATACGCGATAATAAGCCGCAGGAACACATTGATAAGTTAATAGAGATTTTAACGCCGCTGGCCTCTTTTAAATCCTATAAGCAGTATCGAAATATTCAGCTCAACAATAAAAATGAACCCCTTTGTGTGTTACTAACAGAAGGTGGGGCATCCGTATGTCGGCATAAAGATGGCATGGTAATCACCAATGCTTACGCTCCGACTATCTTGGGATTAACTGCGTTGGGTATTATGCAAAGTCATTACTTTTTACGTACTGAAACCGACGTTACGTTGGGAATGTTACCGGTAGAAGTGGCACTGGAGAGCATAACTCAGCACAATGCATTGATGGACTTAATGTACTTGCAAGCCTACTTCATTCATAGCCTCACAGAGCGGGAATACGCTCTGCCTGGCATAACCATTTATGAATCTATCTGTTTGCACCTATTACAACTGATGCATGAACCCGATGAAATACGTCAAAATACCAGTGCTTACACTTACATTCAGGAGCGGACCAATTTTTCCCGTAGCCGTATTATGAACATTCTTTCTGCACTAAAGCAGGGGGAATACATCAAAATGGAAAATGGAAAATTACAGTTCGTTGGCAAACTACCAGAACGGTTCTAAAAAATTATCTTTCTTTCAGCTTTTGATAACGCTGCCATACCCGATAAGCATATTTCATTCTCAGATCGTGACGTTTTTCACCCATCCCGGCATTGTAGGCACCTACGGCTTCCCAGGTGTAACCATATTGACCAATCATTTCCGATAAAATAGAAGCCCCTACCAATACGGAAATACAGGGATCGTTTACCAGCACATGTTCATCAACGCCTAATTTCTTCAAGCGAGAAAAGTGTGAACTGTTTATTTGCATCAACCCAACGTCATAGCTGCCATTGTTGTTGGAATTATAGGCATCAGCCTTCATCCCCGACTCAACTTGAGCGATCGCATTCAACAAACGAGGGTCAATATTGAAGTAACCGGCGGCCTCATCCCAGCAAGTAGCATAACTTGTGGTACTGATTGCCATAAATGCAAAGAAAGCTGTGATTTTCATTATGGGCTCTCCGGTACAGGGCTTTACTATTTACCCGCTATCGCCAACCCTGACGATAACGGGTCTTGGTCAATAGTTAACGTTTATCCCAAGCGTCTTTCCAGTTAACGCCCTTACCCGGCTCATAAGACCATGCCGCTTGGCTACACCAGCCAGAATACGGGAATGGTTTACACTCATAAATGTTGCCATCTTTCCCTAACACACGAGTCCCTGCCGTATATTTACTGATATCTTTCGGATAATCATATTGATAATCCCCTGACGGTGTTGGTGTTGGCACAGCGACAGGATTGATCTGTAACGCCGTATTGACCGTTGCACTCAGGTTATTTTGATCGATAACCCGTGCCGTCAGTTGATAGCTCTGCACGGTAGTGACTGATGGTGCTGTAATCGTCAGCGTATTAGTACCTTGCCCGGTAACCTGAGTCAGTTCACTCGGGATAGTCCAACTCCAAGTTAGCTGATTACCCGTACTATCAGGATCGGTTGCCGTTGCCGTGATCACAACTTGACTACCACTCTGTACTTGCCAGCTAGGTGCCAATGTTATCGTTGGTGCGATAGGTTGCGCTGCGTTAACCACGGAAACGGTGGTATCTGCATAAGCACTGTGCTCTGGATCTTTAACCGTCAGACGGAACTTATAAGTTGCGTGCTGTATCGGTTGCTCAATATTAAAGGTCGCTGTCACCGCATCGGCCCCCTTCAGGGTAACCGCTGGCCCACCGATCTGCTCCCATTGATAAGTCAGTGCATCACCGTCCTGATCGCTGGAGCCAGAGCCATCCAGAGTAATCGCCTGCGTTCCATCGACCGTCTGGCTGATGCCCGCATTAGCAACCGGAGGCACATTTCCGGTAACCGGAGGAACAGGCTGACCATCACTGGCCGTAGTGAATGGGGCAAAGACTTTACTGTAGGCATATATTGGTGCCTGTTGTGCTGTCATCCCGCTATTCTCTGGCCCGACGTATCCAGCAGTACCTGGCTGGTCACGGAACATGGACCAAATACCAATCATGCCGATGTTACGATCTTTCGCCTGTTGGTAAACCACATTTGCATCAGACAGATAGAACACCTCCCCCTGAACATCGTTATAGCCGATCATTGGTGTTGTACCTAACATCGCATTCACCGCAGCATCGTCTTTATTAGGCCAAATAGCTTTCACTTGCGTAAACAGATTATCCACCGCCGATGTGGCGCACTTAGCATGAATATTCTGACCTTCGGTACCGGCTGACTGACAAATGCTATTACCGTAGTCCATACTCATCACGTTAATACCCGCCAGATCGACACCTTTGGCTTTGGCATCGTTCAGCACATAAATCCCTTCCTGAGTTAAGCCGGTTGGCAGAATCGGTAAGGTATACCAAATCCCCACTTTACGACCTTCTTGACGCCAGCGATCTTGTACTTTTTTTACCGCTTCGTTGCGTCGTTGGATCGACTCGCTATCAGCAACCCAGTTACCTTCAATGTCAAAATCCAGAACGTTAAGATTGAGGTTATCAACAATGTCGTAGTACTGCTTCTGCAAGTCATCTACGTTTTTACAAGCGGCTGCCAGCGGGGTATTGTTTGCCCCACCAATAGAGACCATCACGTCACCACCGGCGTCACGCAGCTCTTTAATCTTTCTGTATTGGGTATAGTCGTTAATGTTATAGGCCGTACCCCATGTTGGCAGACAGGTATTGCCATCTTTAGCCACAATAAAGGCTAAGGTGTAGTGGGTAATATTTTGACTCTTCGCCAACGAGGCCATATCTGGAATGCTGTTTAGGGTAAAGTCCACATAAGGGGCATAAACATGTTTTGGCCATGCCGCATTTGGCTTACCGACCCGCTCTTTAGTCCCGGTCCAATCAATGAAAATCTCCCACAGGGTTTTATCATCAGGTTTCACTTTATGAACCTGAGATTGAGCAACATAAGGTACGTTTTGATATTTAACCAATGTCCCTGCTGCGTAGGTGGTTTCGAGATTTAGCGTTGGTGCCTTAGACAGGTCCTGATCGGTGAAGTTAGTCAGCGGACCTAATGGTGCCCATGGTCGGCCGTTATTGCCGTTCGGGCTTTGGTTATCAACACTGGATGGATTATTGCCGACGGTATAGAACAAAGCCTGATAGCCCTGTCCATTAACAATAACGATATCTCCAGCATTATAAATTTTATCAGAAACCCATGCTGGCGCGGCTGTATATGCCTTCCAAGGATTAGGTTTTCCTGGTTCAAAAGTATGTGCCGTAATGTCCGCTGTTGCCTTATAGGTGGCACCCGCAGCAGCAACTACGCTTCCCTTGGTATAGGCTTGCGCACTATCAAAGTCAGGGGAGACGACTGCGCCAGCGCCGTTAGAGACATCACAGGTTGTCGGATTGCCATGCTGTTTTATTTCCGGTTCGGTAGCTGCCCGAACAAAACGCCATGCATTACTGTCAGGATTCTGAATTGAGCTGGCAGGACAATCACTTGCCCCTACCCACCAAGCATTGGCGTAGACATTACCGGAATATATGACCTGAAAATTATCACTTCCTTCCTGACCGCTCCAGGCTTCCAGTGCCATAGCCGACGAAGCCATGCCACATAAGCCCAACACCATAAATGCTTTCGATAGCATCTTCATCTTCATAATAAAAGCTCCGATTAAGAATGATTCTTTAGCCATTGGTAAAACAGCCATTGGGTAATGGCGTGCAATACTTTTGGTATTGCACGCCTCATGACTCAACGATTATTTACAATCAGAAGCGCCCTGTTTAACCCAAACATCGCCTTTACCTGGTTCATCACCCTTAGTCCACCATTTGGCTTTCCACTCGGAGCCATTGAAGGAGGTTGTTTCACCACCGTTATAAACGAGGTCTGCACGCCATGACAGTTTGACTTTACTGACCAGTTCCCACTGATCGGCGCCAAAGCCAGGCTGGTTGTTTTGCGTCCAGTATTTTGCTTTCCATACCAGATTATTGTAGCTCACAGTTTCGCCACCGTTGTAAACCTTAGAGGCTGACCACGCTGGTTGGCTTGCTGCTGCCGGATCGACAGGGTTAGAACAGCTACCTGTTGCTCCACCGCCGCTACCGCCACCAGAGGTACCATCATCCGGGTTCGGAGTTGGTGTTGGTTCTGGCTCTGGTTCAGGAGTTGGTTCCGGAGCCGGAGGAGGCGTTACGGTAACGCGAGTACTGGCTTGAGTACTGGTTTTACCATCACTAACCATCACAGATACGTTATAGGTCGTGTTAGAAGCAACAGTTGGTCCAGTAACCGACAGATCGCCGGTATTGGTTGCGCCCGGAGAAAGTTCTCCCGGTACTGTCCATTGATAGGTCAGCGTATCACCATCTGGATCGCCCGCTTGTGCATGCAGTTCAAGGGATTCACCAGACACAATAGTAACGCTATCAGTCAGGTTAACCACCGGTGCCTGATTTGGCTTAGGCGCTTTGTTCACTACTTTAACTTCAATAGTGTTACTCAGGCCTTTGTTATCAGTCACTTTCAGCTGGAACACATAGGTTTGATCCGTTGTGGCTGCTGGTGCGCTAAACTTGGCTTTTGCGGTATTGGCATTGCTTAACGTCACAGTCGGGCCAGAAATTCTGCTCCACTGATAAGTTAATGCACCACCTTCTGGATCCATAGAAGCAGAACCATCCAGAGTAACCTGTACCGGTCCCGTTACGTTTTGATCCGTCGCTGTTGCTACCGGAGGCTGATTAACCGGTGCTGGAGGTGTAACTTCACCGCCGCCGCCAGAACTGGTACCCAGCAAGCTTTCGTTCATTGCATTCAGGATATCGCCGTTATCAGCATCAATTTCCCAAGCAAACAGACCACCCAGACCTTTATCCAGAACGTATTGCCCTTTCGCTTTAACCGAACGTTCATCATCATAAGTGATCAGATCGCCCGTTGAAGCGTTGAACACATAAGGTGCTTCGGCAGTCGCATCATAGGTATAGGTCCAGCCAGATCCTTTGTACTCATTAACGATCTGACGATAGTCAACAACACCCGCTTCCCATGTACCTTTAACCTTATTGGTTGCGGTACCGGTAAACGGATTGCCTGCAGTGTAACCATGTACTCCGGTCCAACCACGACCATACATTGCTGCACCTACCACCAGTTTTTTCGGATCGACACCCTGAGCCAGCATGGCTTTCAGGCCGTTATCCACGGTGTAATTTGTGTCAGGCTTCCAAGATGGTGCATAAAGCGCAGTCTGGTGACCCAGATCGTTCATGCTCCAACCACCATAGAAGTCATAGCTCATCATGAAAATGTGATCCATGTACTGTTGGGCAGTACCATAATCAACATTCGCAATCTTATCGCCACCCACACCAATCGCAGAGGTTAGTTCATAAGTACGACCTGTTTCAGCGCTCAGGCTACTCAACATCGCACGTAATTCACGCATCAACGCTGTATAGGTTGCTTTATCTTCTGGACTACCCAAGGCGGCATTTTCACCACCACCACCAGGGAATTCCCAGTCGATATCAACACCGTCAAAGAATTTCCAAGTTTTCAGGAAATCTTTAACCGATGCGACAAAACGGTCACGCTTAGTTTTATCACCGAACTTGAAGAATGGGTCAGAAAGCGTCCAGCCACCAATGGAAGGCAATACTTTCAGATTTGGATAGGCTTGTTTCAACGCCATTAACTGACCAAAGTTACCTTTGTAGGGGTCGTCCCAAGCAGTAACGCCGGTTTGTGGTTTTTGAATTGCAGCCCAAGGGTCATGAATGGCTACCTCAAAATCCTGACGACCAGCACAAGAACGCTTCAATGCTTCAAAGCTGTTACCACCTTCGATGGTTTTCAAGCTATCGTTGATGCCCTCACCGCCACAGATAGGAATAAACCCGTACAAAATATGGTTTAGGTTAGCAGCGGGAATTTTATCTACCGGGAATTCGCGGCCATAAACACCCCATTCAGCAAAGTAGGCACCGACGACTTTATCGGTATGTTTACTGAAGGCTTTATTTTTTTCTTTCAACGCTGGCGCTAATGGCAGCAGATGGCTACCGTCAGTATCAGCAACAATCACTAACTTGCTGTCACTTTTGGTACAACCACTGTCATTACAGATTTCAACTTGTTCCTGATAACGTCCGCCTTTTTTTACCGCAAACGTCGCTTTTCCTGTATTGCTTCCGGCAGAACCACTCCAGACTTCCTTACCGTCAAACAACACTTTAGCAGTTTTTCCAGTATCGCCACTCCAGATATTCCACGCGACCGTAACGGTAGCGCTATCGTGAACCTTGACCAAATCCTTGTAAGCAGCGGCGCTCTGATCGACTTCGACAATGGCAAACTTGTCATTACCACTATCTAATGACGGTTTGCCAGGGACAGCTGCCCATGCGGGAGCGGCCAGGGTGGCAATAAGCAATGCCAGAATATTGGGCTTCATTAATTTCATTTATGAATACCTTTATCAATAAAATAAATACCTTGCCTTATGCTGAAATAAAACCACAAAAAGCACTCATTAAACCTTGAAAAATTGTGAACAGTAGACTCCTCTTAATTTTAAAGACCTGAATTGACTCCTCTGAAATTAATTCAATACGAATTTTCTCATAATAAATAGTCAGATATACTCCCTTCATTATCATTACGAGACGTGATAACCATCAAAATACCTACCTTTCAATCACATGATAAATACAGCGTTACCTCGGAAAAATCCGAAGGAAAAGCAATGGCATATTCTGGTGAAAAAAAATTCAAACCTAAAAGCGTGTCAAAATACAAAAACCATAACACTCAACCTCCAGCTTAAATCTCATCAATCATCTAATACGTTAATTTACTAATACTCATTCATGACAAAAAATAGTTTTACCTTTCCTAAAACAATAGCAACGAATATCTATTTATTCCTGAAACTAAAAAAATAAAACCATTCTATTTATTAAGTTAAAGATATGTATGTGAATTATAAAATATAAATAGTATTGCTCCGGAAATACTTAAATAGGGACCAAAGGGGAATGGCATCTGTTTTCCTGCCCGCCACGTTTTCCAGCCACCGATGACCATGCCTAATAGTCCGGCAATCAGGCATAAAAAGGGTAACGCTTGCCATCCTAACCATGCCCCCAATGCCGCCAACAGCTTAAAATCACCATAACCCAGCCCCTCTTTTCCCGTCAGCCCCCAGAACAACCAGTAGAGCAACCACAAACACAGATAACCCGCAACTGCACCGTACACAGCATCCGCTAAATTAACCGCACCACCACAGGCATTGATCAGCAATCCCAGCCAAAGGAGCGGTTGTGTTAATGCATCCGGCAATAACATATGCCACCAATCAATCAGGCTAAGTGCCAGTAAAAAACTGACCAATATCCATGACGATAACAACCTCTCCGGTGACGGCATTAATATTGCCATCAGACAAAACAGCAACGCCGTCGCCACTTCTATCCATAATAATCGGGCGGGTATGGCAATTTTGCACTGACTGCAACGCCCGCGTAATGCTAACCAACTGACGATGGGAACATTCTCCCACCAGTGCAACACATGTAAGCATTGTGAACAATGAGAGCGAGGTAGGGCTAGGTTTAGCACCGGTTCCCCCTCTTGATGATTAAGCATCAAGGGTAAACGCTCTATCACCACGCCCAAAAAGCTCCCTACAATGGCACCTAACAAAGTACTTAGCAGGCATAACAGCCACAAATACTCTCCCCGCAGCAGAAAAAATAGCGGCTCTGCTGAACTCATCCTCTTGGCCCCCAAGCCAGCTTCAACTGAACCTTCACCCCTCCCACATTATCTGCCGGAGCCATGGTTATGGTTTCAATTCGAATACCTGAGGTGCTGTTTAACGTCGTCAGCCAACTTTTTAGCGAAGAAAAAGGTACATTATCAATGTTGATATCGGCATTGTTGGCAGCCACTTGTACCGGTGCCAATGTGATTTTTGCCTCAGCGGCGCTCTGTTCTATCGCCTGTTTAGGATCGTCGGCGATCAGTTGATAAGCGGGTAAATCACGCTCTTGTGCCTGCTCCTGCATCCAGCTAATGGTATCTTGGGAACGGGAGATAGACTGCCAGCCTTCCTGCACCGCGTTCTGTAAAGGGATCCACACGCCGTAAAACAGTAGCCCCCACAGCAGCGTGATGACACCCAAAACCATCAACACCCGTTCCCGCGGTGCTTTAGCATTAAAATAGGCGATTAGCTTCTCTTTCATTTTGCGACATCTCCCCCAATCAGAACGCCGGTATATGGCGGGTTTGTCGAGCCCGGCTGTAAAGTGAAACCAAAGATTGGCTGCGTTTGTGTAACAAACTCGGAGATCCGGTCTTTTTCCATTGAGCTGACATCCAACGTCAATGTTCCGCTTTTGCCATCATATTTCACCGTTCGAACTTCAATATCCGGATAAGCTTGCTTCATCATATCCAACTGACCTAATTGGGTAAAAAAGCCACTTTTTGCTTTATTAATACCCTTTTCAAAGTTGTATTTGAGATTGCTGGTCGGGACATTTCCGGGAAGATAGCGTTGATATACTTGCTGTGTTTCCTGAACCAGATCGTTCTGGCGGTTTTTAACGTTCCACAGCACGGCAAACTGAGGAAATAGACTCAGACAAAAAGCCAAAATCACAGAAAAGATCAGTGGTTTTTTCCAGCGCTTTAAGACCTCACTGCGGTTATCTGTCTGGCTAAACACACCGTGTAGTATATTTAACCGTTCCGCTCGCCAACGCTCCTGAATTAACAGTAACGGATGCTGCCACGGATTGGCTTCATCAGTGGCCATGCCTTCCGGTAAATCACCGTAGCTGCGCCTTGTGCCTTGCGGTAAGCGAGCCAGCAAATCAGATAGCAGAGGCGTTTCCACCACGCAGGCACCTGTGTCATAGCGCACCCACCACTGATCCTCTAGGGAAACAACCGTATGCCCTTCAGGGTTCTCCGGCAGCAACAAAGCATCCGGTAATGCCTGAATGACTTTAAGCCCGGCATTACCACAAGCATCCAACCACTCCTGCAATTTGGCACTGCGTACCGCAACGGTATCCAACTCTCCACCGGTACGGCGCATGACGGTCCAGTGCAAATCATCAATTTCACCCATCAATGAATCTTCTGCGATCCAAGTAAACTGCGGGGTTTGATGCAGCGCCCATTTTTTAGGTAACTTAAAACGGCGAAAAATAAGATCGCTGGTAGGAAGCAACAGGCAAACGGAATGTGATAATGGATGTGACCTCAATTGGGATAATTGATCCCAGCTGTCCAGACGCTCAGGTGCTGATGCTACCCCAGCCTGTAGAGCACACCACCAAACGGGCGCATCCGGCGTTGAACCTAATCTGATAAAAAGTGCCTGTTTCATTATAAATATCCCTACTACTCAATAGTTCGATATCGATGTAACCAGCGGCTAGCTTCTCTGGTCTCTTCATCAAGGTACAAATTATCAACAAATCGCAGCGTCAAATTGTCGGTACGCCCGGTGGTATACACGGTGAAAAAATGACTGTTCACGGTCATATAACTGTCAGCGGAAGTCTCTTTGCCCTTCACCGGAAACTGCTTTTCCACCTGAGCCCGAAACGCCTCAACAGATTCCCATCCGCCATCAGGTCGCTTACCAATCAACTGACTAGCGTCATCCACCGTCAGCTCTCCCAAAAATAATCCTGAAAGCAGTGAGGACTGCTGTTTAGTCAGTGAATTAATATTCACTTTGGTTTTCGTATTGGGTAATGCACATAGCAATTTGCTCAACTTGGCATAAGACTCCAATGGAAACCCCGGCAGCAATTTCAGTTCACTGATGGTATACATCATCTGTTTAGCGGGTACCCTTGGCGGTTGCAGAGACTTAAAGGCTTCCACCGCCGCACTGGCTTTAGCGTTATCACTGCCGCCATCAATACCTAAATAGACCGTCAATTCGTTAAACAGCGTTTCTGCCGTTGCCGCATTAATACCGGCGCTAGTCATCAGGTACTCCACCACTTTTTGTGTCATCGCCTTTTCCCCAGGAAGGGGGGAAACCGCGCTGTTGTCCGGCGCTAACAGGCTGTTTACGTTAAAACAGGTTTGTGCATCAAACACCTGACTGTCTAACTGATAATCTTCCGTTTTTACGCTTATTGGCTGAGCCCAGGACTGCTCCAGTGAGCTGGCCTTTTTACCGTCGGCCAAATCATCGCCCAAACGGTGAATGGCTAATTGCACTGCGGCATCAGAGTTCCATCGTAAAGTTTGCTGACCCAGTTGAAACTGAATCTTCTGTAAGTTGCGCGTAAACTGCTGGCTAATACGGGCGGCTAACACCGACATTAATACCAGTAGAATCAGTATCACTAATAGAGCAACACCTCGCTGACGCCGTTTAGATCCGCTATTCATTTAGCACCTCCGGCATCCGGCGTGCTATTGCCTTGCGCGGGTGGCACAGCGTCGCCCGGTTTATCCGCATCCGGTTTTTGCTCACCTGCCGCCGGCGCGTTTTCATCGGTCCCCTGAACGCTTGCTGTTCCGCCTTTCGGCCAGTTACCCGGCGTCATAAACACCCAACGCCATACCGTATCGTCTTCTAGCGTTAGCGTGAGTTCGATACCTTTAGGTATCATTTCGGCCTCATCCCACTGGGCTTGCCAAGCGGTATTAAAAAAGCGCCAATCCATCTTTTTTACCCGGTCGATCATGGGGATTTTGGTCCAATCCTTGACGTTGGCACCATCCAGTACCGAAGCGACCCCCCGATAGACCTGATTATCTTTCAGCCACCATGACACCCGGATCAGATCGGCACTTTGTGGATTTCCCAAGCTAACCACACTGTCCTGAGTCGTCAGAACCAATATGCCGTCTCTCAGTTCAAACGCCGCACTGCTACCAACCGGAGCCCGAGGCATCGCCTGCGAAAAATCACGTTCCAATCGGCTATAGGTCATTTGCAGTTGGTTAAACCGGGCCGATTGCGCATCCGACACGGCTGCATTGCTCATTGAACCGGTTAATATCTGCCACGCCATCATGCTGATCATGGCAAATATCACCAGCGCAATGATGACTTCCATCATGGTAAATCCCTGCTGGCGGGCGCGCTTTAAGGTGTTCATTTCGTCCCCCCTCCAGCGAAGCATCACGCAGTGTGACTAACGGATGCTCTTCCTCACCTTCGCGGAATACGATAACTTCATTCACTTTTACGCCGGATGGCGTCTGCGCCAATCGCGCTTGCCAATACCAAGTTTGCCCGCCAATCTCTTCATTACCACTGGGTTGATCGGTAAAAGTACGGCGGTTCAACTTCGCCTCGGCCATCTGATTTTCTGCCACCCAACTCGCCCGTAAAGTTTCTCCCAACCGTACGGTATAGTGGCTGCTGACGGTCACGGTATTCATCAGTGCTAACGCTGCGCAAGAGAAGATAGCCATGGCCACCATGACTTCCAGCAGTGTCATGCCTTGCTCATGGCGCATCTTTCTCATCTTTAGCCTCTTTCGCATCATTACCGTAGCCGTTTACCACCTCAACCGGAGATGCCCCTTGAGAAACAACAGAATAGACATCTTTTCTGTCTTCGCCCTCGAACATCAGTCTGAATAAACTGATCTCACCATCCGGTAAAAAATAATTTGTGGAGGGTCATTTAAACTCAGCGCCATTTTCTGCGGCTCTAGAGTGACGCGCAGATCTTCCGGAAACTCCCCTTTTGTGCTGATTCGACCCGCCACCAGCGGCTGCCACTGTAAGCTATCTTGTGCCCCTTCTCCGTTCCCTTTCAGAACCATCAGTTGATACCCCTGATAGGTGAGCGTCAGGCCAACAATACTTCCCTCCATGACAGCCTTACTTGACCCATAATCCACCAAGGTCTTGAACTGTTCGCCAAACACCCCCGGCCCGCTTTTTGAAGGTAATGTCATCACCACCGCGGTGGCGCTGATGGCAAAAATCACCAGCGTTAACATGACTTCAAGCAGCGTAAAACCTCGGGAGCGATGGCTGGACATTATTTTTGTCCCGGTTCTGCTTCAGTTTTCTTGTCTATGTCCCAGTTGCTGACGTCATCTGCGGTGTTTGCCTCACCGTCCGGGCCAACGGAGAACACGTCAATCGCTCCATGCTCACCCGGGCTAACAATCAGATAGTCATTGTTCCACGGGTCGGTTGGCAGACGACGAATATAGCCATCAGAACGATAATTTTTAGGTACTGGCTGAAGTTCAGGTTTGGTCACCAACGCTTTAAGACCTTGGTCAGTGGTTGGGTAACGGCCGTTATCCAACTTGTACATATCAAGGGTATTTTCCAAGGCAACAATATCGCTCACCGCTTTTTGCCGGTCCGCACGCTCTTTGTTTCCCATCAGGTTAGGGATAACCAGGCTGGCTAGAACGCCCAAAATAACGATAACCACCATGATTTCCATCAGGGTGAAACCCGACTGGCTTCGCGCGCTATTTTTATTAACAATTTGATTTTTCATGATATTTTTAACTCACCATGTTATTAAGTTGCAGGATTGGTTGTAAAATTGACATGACGATGAACAGCACTATCGTCGCCATGGTAATAACCAATGCGGGTTCAAAAACGGCTAACGTTAATGTAATTCGATGCTGAAGGGCCTTATCCTGTGTATCTGCGGCGCGCTCCATCAGCGGCCCCAGCTCACCACTTTGTTCTCCCGATGCCACCATATACAGCATCATCGGTGGAAATAGTTGTGTTTGTTCCAAAGAGGAGTTCAGTGTTGCCCCTTGACGAACCTTGTCGGCAGCCTCGGTGAGTATTTCTCTGGCATACAGATTCTCTATCCCGTCTACCGAGATATTCATGGCTTCTAAGAGTGGAACGCTACTGGCCTGCAAAATACTGAGGGTACGAATATAGCGAGCACTGTTAATCGCTCGCACCAGCTTGCTGATCGGTGCGGAGCGCACCAACCATTTATGATAGCGCAGGCGGTTTTTTCCTTTAGATACCCAAGTACGGAATCCAAACACCCCACCAATAATGGCGATGAGGATATAAAGCCCGTAGTCCTGTAAGAAGTCACTCACGGCGATCAGCGTCCGCGTAGTTACCGGCAACCCCTGTTTCATATGAGTAAACTGTTCAATAACCTGTGGTACAACCGCCACCAACAGAATACAAATAACCGTCGTCGCCACCACCGTTAGCGTGATGGGATAAACCATTGCCTGAGTCAGCTTGCTTTTCATTTGTTGACGCTGATCGTTGTAATCAGCCAGCTTGTCGAGCACTTCTCCCAGATGGCCGGTTTTTTCACCTGCTGTCACTAGCGTGCGGTATAGATTGTCAAACGCCTGGGGATAATTGCCTAAAGCATCAGATAGGGAGTAGCCTTCCACCACTTTGTCGTGAATGTCATCAATGACTTTCGCCATGACTTCGTCTTCTGTCTGGCGAGCGATAACTTTCAGCGCACTTTCTAATGGCAATGCGGCATTGGTCAGCGTTGATAGCTGGCGGGTAAACAGCGCCAGTGAATTACTGGAAATCTTGCGCGAAAAAAACGATTTTTTACTGCCCGACTCGGCTTTGGTCTCTTCTATGCTGATGGGCGTCATGCCCTGTTCACGCAACTGTTGGCGTGCCTGCTTTGGCGTTTCCGCCTGCAAGGTACCTTTTTGGGTTTTGCCGTTTGGCAGTGTTGCCCGCCATGCGTAATGTGCCATTATGCTTCTCCGGATTCGTTTTGTTCAGCGGTAACGCGCATCACCTCTTCAATGGAGGTTTCACCACTGATAACTTTTAATAATCCGTTCTGCCGCAGGCTTCGAGTATGCTTACGCAATATCTCATCCAGCGTCATTTCATCTAGATTGTCGTTAATGGCTCGACGTAGTTCGGTATTCATCACTAGGAATTCATGGATACCGGCTCGTCCCTGATAGCCGCTTTCACGACATTGCTCACAGCCAACAGCACGGTAAATCACATCAGGTGGTTGAGGTAAAAAGTTATACATTGCCTTTTCTCTTGGCGAGAGTTCGGAGGTCGTGCGGCAATGTTTACAAAGGCGGCGCACCAGACGTTGTGCAATAACCCCTAATAATGAAGAACCGATCAGAAACGATTCCAACCCCATGTCCCGTAAACGGGTAACCGCACCGCAGGCGCTGTTGGTGTGAAGGGTCGACATAACTAGGTGACCGGTTAGTGATGCCTGCACCGCAATTTGCGCCGTTTCGCTATCACGAATTTCCCCGATCATCACGACATCAGGGTCCTGACGTAAAATAGCGCGCAGGCCACGTGCGAACGTCATCTCTACACGAGGGTTAACCTGAGTTTGTCCAACGCCTTCCAGTTCATATTCAATCGGGTCTTCTACGGTGAGAATGTTGCGCTCAAAGCTGTTGAGGGAAGAGAGCACCGCATACAGAGAAGTACTCTTACCGGAACCTGTCGGTCCGGTCACTAGCAGGATACCGTGAGGTTTGGCAATCAACCCTTCAAGGTGCTCTCTGTCATCATCCGCCAAGCCCAACTGCCCCAGATCCATACGCATATTGTTTTTATCCAATAAACGCATAACCACGCGCTCGCCATATTGTGAGGGGATCGTTGAT
This sequence comes from Limnobaculum parvum, assembly GCF_003096015.2. Classification (NCBI taxonomy): domain Bacteria; kingdom Pseudomonadati; phylum Pseudomonadota; class Gammaproteobacteria; order Enterobacterales; family Budviciaceae; genus Limnobaculum; species Limnobaculum parvum. Next base: position 3,166,974 of record NZ_CP029185.2, read on the forward strand.
ACCCGAACATCAATGGCTTTACGACCAATACGCAGAGAAATACGGCCATCCTGAGGCAACCGTTTTTCGGCAATATCCAACTTGGCCATGACCTTAATACGGGAAACCAACAGCGGAGCTAACTTTCTGGCTGGTTGTAAAACCGGATGTAACAGGCCGTCCACCCGAAAACGAATACTAAGGGTGCGCTCGAAGGTTTCGATATGGATATCCGAAGCACCTTCTTTAACCGCTTCACTTAATATGGCGTTGATCAGGCGGATAACCGGTGAGTTTTCGTCGCTATCCAGCAAATCTTCACTATCGGGAATTTCTTCTGTTAGTGCCATCAGGTCGATATCACCATCCATATCATCGACCATTTGTTGAGACACGCCGCTCCCCTGTTGCCAGACTCGCGACAAGCGTTCATCAAACGCTTCAACCGTTAGTGTGATCGGGGTAAATGCCTGTTCCTGTATACGCCGCATTTCCAGTAACGCCTGTAAAGGCGTATCTTCGCGCAGGTAAACTTCGCCTTGGTCCAACAGAATTCCATTCTCTTTGGCGTAGCTATAGGAACTGAAATCTTTGCTCGAAGTTTCCATATCATCCACCTTCTACTCGTTAGTCGCGAAATGGATTACGTCCACGTGGTGCTGGCGTTGTGGTTGCTGGCACAATCGGTTGAGTCGTGTTATCAGTGCCCGTACCGCCCAAGGTTCCAGGAGACAAGTTGTCCGGATATTCAGGCAGAACTTTCGGATCAATCGGCGGAACAATACCTATCTTGTTCTCTTCAATCCGATACTGCTGGTCTTCACGGCTCTTGTTGTATTTCACTTTCGAGCTGTAGTTATAGTCAGCATCATTACGAATAACCGTAGGGCGAATAAAGACCATCAGATTTCGTTTCGCTTTGGTATTTGATGTGCTGCGGAATAGTTGACCGATTAATGGAATATCGCCCAGTAACGGGACTTTAGAAACGGTTTGAGTCGTGAAGTCTTCAACCAATCCGCCCAACACGACGGTCTGACCACTGCGGACTAAAACTTCGTTATTAATCGTCCGGGTGTTAAAGGTAGGCCCCAACGTACTCTGAGCAGACGTTGGATCCACGCTGGAAACTTCTTGTTCAATTTTCATTTGAACCGAGTTGTCATCGTTGATCAGCGGAGTCACTTTCAGTTTAGTACCGACGGTTTTACGCTCTACCGTACTGAAGACGTTATCCCCAGAGGTATTAGACTGAGAACCCGACAGTACAGGAACATCCTGACCGACGTTAAATGAAGCTTCCCGGTTATCGAGGGTCACCACGCTAGGGGTTGATAGAATGTCGCTCTTATTATCAGAAGCCAGAGCAGTTAGCAGAGCACCGAAATCGCCGTTAAAGAACCCGGTAGCTAAACCGTTATAGCCGCCAAGGACCCCGGTCAATGGGTTAGTTGCAGTGAATCGGCCATCAATATCTAACTGATCTTTACCACGTTTGGCGGTAAAGATAGGAATACCGGTATTAGTAAATTGCGAAATACCGTTAGATGTCGCCCATTGCACGCCCAGGTTTAGACCTGCACCGTCCTGAACTTCAACAATAATGGCTTCAACCAGTACCTGCGCCCGACGTATATCCAGCTTATCAATAACCTGTGACAGTGATTGCATGACATCAGGCTGTGCGGTAATAACCAGTGAGTTGGTCTGATCGTCAGCGGTGATATTCAAATCATTCTTACTGGACAGTGAAGCTGATGCCTTAGCGCTACCGCCTTTATCCGTTTGAATTTTGTCACCAATACCGGTTAACACCGCGGCAATTTTGACTGCGTTGGCATATTTAAGATAGAACACCCGAGTATTACCCTGACTGTTTTCATTACGGTCCAGCTTTTTGATCAGGCTGCGGGTTTTCTCACGCGCCTGAGATGAACCACTCAATACCAAAGTATTGGTGCGCGTATCCGCAACCACTTTAGCCGTTAACTGTGGTGCACTCTGCCCTTTTTGTTCCTCATTGCTCAGATTATTGAGCATATCTGAAATTTCTTTGGCAGAACCATATTGTAAAGGAATGGTTTCTCTTTGCTGTACACCGGAAGCATCAACCCGGTGAACTAAGTCCACCAGACGATTAATCGAAGAGGCTTTTCCCGTCAGTAACAGAACGTTAGACGGCTCATAATTCACTACGTTACCCACGCCGGAGGCATCATTAAGCTGGCGTAATAGAGGCGCTAAGTCCCTGACGGGTACGTTTTCCATCTGCACGACCCGGGTAATAATTTCATCACCTTTTCCCGGATTTTCAGTATCTGCAACAGGTACCCCAGCGGTTTTCGCTGTCGATGAACGGACAATTTTAATCATACCGTTATCCATCGGAATAGCAGAAAAACCATACAAATCTAATACGCTAAGAAAAAACTGATAATACTGATCTTCAGTAAGAAGATCATAGGTTCTTACTGACACTTTTCCTTGCACTGCCGGATCGACTAAAATTGTTTTATTTAAATTTCTACTGGCAACATCAATAAATTCTCTGATATCAGTGTCTTTAAAATTAGCACTAAAATCAGCAGCGATTAAATGCCCGGAATATAAAAATAATAATGCGAGCACTGAGCGAGCGCAGATTTTTCTTTTCATATTAAATCTAATTCATATAGGGTCACAGTATTTGTAAATCTAGATGAATGTTTTTATCTTCGCCACCGCGCTTAACCGTAATATTCGCTGAATCCAACTTAGCCCATTGGTCAATAAGGCTTTTTATTTCTTTATTTTCTGTTACATCCTTGGAGTTTATTTTTACAACTATATCACCCGGATTAAGCCCTGCTTTTTTAAAAACATCAGAAGCGGATTTAGGTGTAATTTTCAAACCTAACAATTTATCTGATGATTTATACTCAGGACCCAAAATAAAATAGTCACCCAAATGGTTTTCAACCAGCCGCTTATCCTTTTCCGGTAACAAATGAGTTGCATCAACGCCTTTAATATAATCAGGATTTTTTAGCTGTACGGTTTCCATATCGCCTTTATAGCGAATTTGAATGCTATTTTTTTCAATAGTATCAACCCATACATCCTCATAACCCTGTACTTTTTCACCTTCACGATAGCTAACTTGCTTCCCGGCTTGATTCACCGTTGCCATCGATAGCCCAGGTTTATCACTGTATACGATAGCACTAATATCCAGTACTAAAGGGGACTTTTTATCCGCACCTGGCGCGGCTTTTTGCGGTGCATTAAACAAGGCCAGCGTCACAGGCTTAATCTCTTCCTCTTTTTTCTTTTTATGTGATGAGTGTTTTATATCACTACTTAACGTATAGTCTTTATGACTATCATAAGTGTTGTAAGCATGAAAGGCGCCAATACCAAACACCCCAAAAATCAGTGCCGGAACGGTGTATTTATTAATGATATTAATCTGCATAATTCAAATACCTTATAGATAAAATAGAGACAATAAGCTACCCCCCTGAATATCAGGGAAATAATTAACGTATTCTCACACTTATTGGATTGCGCGTATTTTCTCTATAATCACTGGCTGAATCCACACGTTTCTTATCCTAAAAAAGACGGGTACTTTTGATGACCAATAGCAACCTTTAAAACTTTACGCTTCGATGACTAGCCCAAAAGAAAATAATTTTATTTATTCCATCGAGAAAATTTATTGATAATCGCAATAAAAACCACCCAATTAGACAAAATAAAACAATAGGTTGCCTCTATCAATGCATAGATAAAAATCACAAAAAAGTGAAGAGATAGGCTAATTATTCATTCTTACATCTGTAAAACGGCTTTGTTTTCACCTGTTTTTAGCACGAAAAAAATGTGCTTTCTTGACAGGGTGAAAGTCGAGAACTATAAATTCATTATCACAATGATAATCTTATAATTAAGTCAATGAGTTGTTCGCCTTGAATTAAATAATTTTTTGCCAAAAAGGTCAGCAATATTGGTTTATAGCTAACATATTTTCACCACCAATCACAAAAATAAGCATCAGATTGATTTAAATGAAGAAGTGACTATTCGAATAAAATACACAACGGTGTCAATAGAGTAAAGGGTGATAATAATTATGTACTTAGAACATTTTAAATTTGGCAGTGAGCCCTTTAGAAATACTATTTTTCATAACAATCGATTTTTTCTTGAATACTTTCATAGCATCTACTTACTCATTTCCCACGCCTGTAATAAAAAAGGCGTGATTGGGTTCTATTCACAAGATGAAAATAGCCTAAATGATGTTATTAAAAGAATTGCTGCTGAATATCATGGTCATAGTTTAACAATCAATGCTTCACCCTCTTTGTCAAAAAAAGAGTTAGTGAAAAAGCTGGAAAACATTGAGGCCAATCATCAGTTGGTAAATCATGGGTTCATCACCACTAATTCACAACTACTTATCATCACGTCCGCACAATGTATGGCTGAAGGATGCTGGGATATATTAAAGAAGCGCCTTGCCCAAGCTGAAGAACAAAACGCGTCACTCACTATTCTACTGTGCGGTTCGGATAAGCTAGGTCGTTTGTTACCCAAAACTTTTCAGTCATGGCTACACACCAATCTGAACTTTCGTATGCCAAGCATACGCGAGTACCCTGAATATTTTGAACATCAGTTAGCTTGGAATGACGGCAATCCTGCACTGTTTAGCCCTCAACAGATACGTTGGATTTATCGGGCAGCGAAAGGAAAGCTTTCGCTGATTAACCGAATTGCTCATTATGCGCTGCTGGGAGCCTATGCCGAGCGAAGCGAAGTTATCACTCAACACCATCTAAAGATGGCCACCAAAGAGATCACGGGTTCCTGTCGGACAACGCCAACCGAATTATCCATTGCCTTGGCTTCCGTGGTTGTTTGTCTGGCCTTAGGTTGGGCTATGTTACCGGTTATCTCTCCACATTTACCGCATCCTACGGCCTGGAATCCGCCGGAGCCCGATCCCATCGCGCTCCCGGAACCGAAAGCCGAACCCGCCGTTGATCTGGAAATCGGCAACCAAATCACCGCAATGCGGCAAATGTACAAAATATGGGGCTACGACGTTTCTAATGATGATGCATTCTGTGAGGAAGCTGGCAGAGCCAACTTGCAGTGCAAAAAAGGCCAAGCTACGCTGGAAGAGATGGAGAAGATTGGCTACCCCTGGGTAGCAGAAGTGAAAGTTGACGATAATATTGGCTATGTCAACGTAGTTAGGGTTGGCAAGACTGATATCGACCTGCTGGTTAATAACCGTACTTGGCAAGCCAGCCGCAGTTGGTTTGAACAAAAAAGTACCGGACAATACATTATGTTCTATCGGTTAACGCCGCTAGGCCGGGATAAAATTGATGCGGTTAGCAGCAGCAGCGAAATTGCTTGGCTGGACAAAATGTTAAGCCGCACATTGCTCAAACCTAAGAGCAAAAAGAATACTTGGTCTCCCGATCTGATGGAAAGCGTCAAACAATTCCAGAAGAATGAGGGTTTAAAAGATGACGGGCGGGTTGGCTCAGAAACACTGATGAAATTAGCACTGGCCTCCGGTGATTCACCGAAGTTAATAAAAGATCAAAATATACCGGACGTGTCGGTAATTAAGCAAAGGATACAGTAACTATGTCCGCTATCTCCCTTACTGCTTATCGCAATCAGCGTACTCAAAACAGTCAACGAACCAATGACCGGGTGCGTATCACCGCGGCACCGCTAAGTCACTTTCGGTTAGGTTTGTATACCATTGCGGGTGTAATCGCTGCATCACTGCTTGTAGTTGCTGGCACCTTTGGTCATATGTACTGGCAATATCTCTACCCTAAACCGGTACAAATGCAGGCATCAATCCCTACACCTGAAGTCCCAAAAACACAGCCTGAAATATTCCTTTCCGATATGCACTATATTTACACCACCAAACCATTACCTCAGCCACAGGCACCATCCCCGTTAACGACAATGGACAACCTCAGCCAACCGCTGGTGGATCGCGATGTAATCAGAGGCGAGCCTGAAGGTGATATTCCGCTAGCACCAATGAGCAATAAGCTCCGACCGCCAGCCAGTGATGACAATGGTGAAAGTGAAGCGACCAGAAATCTACGGGAACGACTGGCACAAGCGCTGCAGGAACAAAGCCGAGAATATAATTCGGATCTTCCACAGGTCACCACTGAACCACAGAAAAAATAGATTAGCGGAGTTTTCAGCAGTAATTTGTCAGGCTCAGAGGATATCTCTGAATTGAGACTGCTGATAAACCAAATAAATCAGCACCAATGAATATTCCGACCGTAAAACAATGTGCTTATATTTGCACGGTAAACGGTCGGTACTCAGCTATGGAGCGCGCTGGGCCCACATTACCAGTCCAGCGTTCCCATTCCCAACTGCCTCATTTGGCGTAATATCCAGTTTTGCCGCTGAATCACATAGCCAGAAGGTTTATTTGCTTTAAAACGTATGGGATTAGGCAAAACGGCAGCCAGCCTTGCCGATTCGGAAGGGGTCAGATTTTTGGCCGATTTACCAAAGTAACGTTGTGCCGCTTCTTCAACGCCAAAGACGCCCTCACCAAACTCGGCGACGTTCAGATAAACTGTCAGGATACGGCGTTTAGTCCACGCCAGTTCCATGCCAACGGTCAATCCAGCTTCTAGCCCTTTACGTAACCAACTGCGACCATTCCATAAGAACAGATTTTTAGCCGTTTGCTGAGAAATGGTTGAAGCGCCGCGAATGCGGTTAGGTTTACGTTCATTATGGCTAAATGCTGAAGCGATGGCATTCATATCAAAGCCCCAGTGATTAGGAAACTTTTGATCTTCCGAAGCAATCACCGCCAGCGCCATATGGGGAGAGATATCATCCATCGATACCCACGTTTGATGAGCTACATAGGAGAAATTACCCGTCAGCCAAGCGCCCAGTTGCTTCTCTACCATTACAGCCGAAAATGGCACCGGTAAAAAAGCAAAGATAATGATCCCCGCCCCCCACATCAGTAAAACAGCCTTAACGCATCGTTTTAACCAAAACAGCGGGCGCCCCATCATTTTTGAAGGGGCGGATTTCTTCATGCGCTCAACACCAACACTCGGGCCACCAACTTTTCGATCCCCAGAGCGGCTTCACTGATACGCTGTGCCAGCATATAGGCGGGTGTAGTGACCACTTTTTGTTCTTCATCCACCACGATATCATCAACCGGGCAAGTAATGTGTTCACCGCCCATAGCATCTACCACTTCTGCGGTATCAATGTCGTTACCGATGGTCAACCTAACCGGGACGCCCAGCATTTTTGGTAACAATACCGGAGCAATACAAATAAATCCCATTGGCTTACCCGCTTTATGCATCGCTTTAACTAGGCGGGTCAGGTCTTGATTGATTTCACATTCAGCACCACGAGAGGCAAAGTTACTCAGGTTTTTTGCTGCACCAAAACCACCCGGTACAATCAGTGCATCAAACAGCGCGGCATCAGCCTGAGACAACGGCTGAACTTTACCTCTGGCAATACGTGCAGATTCAGTTAGCACATTGCGGCTCTCGGTGGCTGGTTTCCCCGTAAAATGGTTGATGACATCGGACTGAGGCTGGTCGGGAGCAAAACAGGTCACCTCAGCATCGGCACGATCTAATGCTAATAGGGTTAATACTGACTCATTGATTTCTGCCCCATCTAAAAAACCGCATCCACTTAATACAACGGCAACCCGTTTCATCAATCACTTCTCCCATTAAACTGATCTGGTTATTAATTTACCGATTATCGGAGCTACATTCGGGACTACATTTGGCACGACATTCCGTACTACAAATTTACCTGTAGCCATAAGCAACAACGCGGCAAACCTTTCGGTTTCGCCGCATTAAAATCATTTATATTGAAACCTGTTAGCGTTTTTCCTGGGCCTCAACCCAAGTGCGTAATACCTGAACATCATTACGCCATTCCAGCTTCAGTTCATCAATCCACTCTTCCACGTTATCCCACCATGCTGGCAACGTTGGCGTTTGAATTTGGCGCGCTAATTGTTGAAGATGTTTCAACCCAACGGATCCCGAAGCCCCTTTAATTTTGTGTGCTTCTTCGGCGATACCTTTTTCATCTTTAGCCGTCATATTAGACTCAAGCACTGCCAAATAGCCCGGCATCACTTGTTCATACATAGTCAAACCATCAAGAATAAGCTGTGGGCCAACTAACTCCATATACTGCTCTAACATGGTTAAATCGAGTATAGACTCATTGGGCTTCATCGCACCTTGCTCCTGTAGTTTAGGTAACATTTTTAGTTGAGCACTTCCGATTTTTTTGATGACTACCATTAACTCCGGCACCGAAAGCGGTTTACTGAGTACATCATCCATCCCTGAGTTCAGATATTCTTGTTTATCCTTTAACACGTTTGCGGTTAGCGCCACTAACGGTGGGAACTCTTCGGGCGCATAGTTCTTTCTGATCTGCTGGGCAATATCAAAACCGGTCATATCCGGCAATTGGATATCCAACAACAGCAAATCGAACTCTCCTGGTTTAAACTTCTCCAGCGCTTCCGTACCTGTCATCGCAACACTAACAGTATGCCCAAGTTTTTCCAACACTGAACGGGCAACAATCACATTCAGCTCAATATCTTCTACCAATAATACCCTTAAAGAAGCTGAAGGTAACTCTTCTTTCTGTGGCGTCTCTTTTTCTACTGCCGATGCGTTAATAAATACAGTAAAGACAGTGCCTCTTCCCACTTCACTCCTGACAAAGATATCGCCCCCCATCGCCTGAGCCAGACGCAGAGATACCGCCAATCCAATCCCCGTACCGGTCGCCGGGCGACCACCGTGTTTGCTAGCGACTTGATAATACATGGCAAAAATCTTATCGATCTCTTCTTGTGGAATACCGATACCGGAATCTTCCACTTCAAAATAGAAGTGATTCTCCCCTTCACGACGCGCCCGTACAATAACTCCGCCCTGAGAGGTAAACTTCACCGCATTACCAATCAGGTTCCACAGAATCTGTCTCAGGCGGGTTCCATCCGTTATGATAAAGGCGGGTAGGTTATCGCCATATTCCAGCGTAAAACTCAGGCCTTTCGGCTCAACCAGCAGCCCAGACAGGTTTTCTAAATCAGAAAGGAAATTCAACAAATCCAACGGGGCCATTTCCAACTGGGTTTTACGCCGCTCAATTTTATCCAACTCGATAACGTCGTTAAAGATATACCCCAGCGTGGTAGCGCTAACATAGATGGTACGTAAGTATTTCAGTTGCTCGGCGTTTAACTCGGTATCCAGCAGAATACGGCTAAGTCCGACAATGCCATTTAACGGCGTTCTCAATTCATGGCTGATGGTAGAAATGAAGGTTGTTTTATCCCGACTCGCTTTTTCTAATGCATCCTGATAACGCTTGCGCTCCGTGATATCCCGACCAAACCCCATCAGGCCATGACGTTTACCGTCTAATGCATAGAAAGGAACTTTACGCACTTCAAAGCATGCCTTGCGACCATCCGGATAAACCAACCACTGCTCATAAGTCAGAGAAACATTATGGCGAAACACTTTATCATCTGTTTCGATGACTTTTTCTGCCACTTCACTGTTATAAATATCTCCCGGGCTCAAACCAATTAACTGTTTCTCACTGCGGCCGGTCAGTAATTCCATTGCCCGATTACAGCCGGAAAAACGGCCTTCTTCATCTCGGTAATACACTAGGTCAGGAGACGAATCTAAAAACGAGCGCAAGAATACTGACTGCTGCTCATACTCAATCTGTGCCTGCTGTCGCTGGGCGATCTCGATTTGTAACTCCTCTATCGCCCGCTCTCTGGCCTCTTCCGCCTTTATCCGCTCGCCAATTTCCTGATTCAGACGCTCGATATTATTCTGTAGTTTATGATTGAGTTCTAAATCGCGCGCGCGCATATCTTCCAGCGTTTCAACCAGTTTAGCTAAACGCTGACGAGAGTCTTCCAGTTGTTCAACGACGATTGAGAGAAAATAGACGGCCCAAGGAGTAACTAGCAAACCGAAGAAAATAGAGCGAATAATATCAATGCGTTCTATTTCACCATGCAGCGCTGCGGTTACCGAGATCTGCACGGTAAAAGCCAGAACAATAATGATCGACGCTAAAAGAAGAGAGAAGCGTATCAGGCCTAACTTCACCATGACATCAACGTAATACTGGGCTAATTTCCGCAGTTGCTTCATTGTGACTCCCAAGATTTTTTTATCACCGAAATCATACCGTAAACCGGGGATAAATAGCGAAAAATGCAGTTAAATCAAATAATGCATTAATTTCATATTGATAACAAAGTTAATCGGAAAGAGACACCGCTGACAAACTTAATCAACCAGCAACGGCACATATTCCAGCCGGGCACACGAGTAATATAGGTATTTGGCTTTTACGGTCGGAATGTCCGCTAAAATTAAAATAGACGATGTTATCTGCAACGCATCAGTACCAAGCAAGTATCATGAATAAACATTTAAAGCATATGCCATAACACTCGACATCAACATAAAACTTTACCGGGCGACTCCGTCGCTAGCCGCGAGGAATAAAGCGTTGCCCCAGGGCCGACCCCTGATTCCCCATTTCAATCAGATATTTCTCAATCGCATTCATCGCCATCCAGCGACTTTCGCACCACAGCGGCGCTAACAGGGTCGGACGCCGCGCCGTAGCTGAAATCCGGTGATAAATAATATCGACCGGCGTATGGCGGATCATTTCACCGGCCCGCTGTACGTATTCATCTTGTTCCAGCGCCGTCAGACGATCGGCTTGCCATGCTTTTGCCATAGTGCTACCAGCGACAATATGCAAAGGATGCAGCTTTAAACCATCGGTACCCGTTTCCGCCACTCTGGCAACCGTCTCTAAATTGTCATTCATTCTTTCACCCGGCAATCCAGCAATCAGGTGAGTACACACTTTGATTCCTCGACGCCGGGCAGCGATAGCCGTTGCCTGATAACAGGCAAAATCATGACCACGATTAATTTTTTTCAAGGTTTTATCATGAGCACTTTGTAGCCCTAACTCCAGCCACACCTCATACCCTTGATGATAATAGCCTGACAGCAAATCCAATACTGGCTCAGATACGCAGTCAGGGCGAGTGCCAACGCAGATACCAACAATATCCGCCTGTGACAGCGCTTGTTGATACATATCACGCAACAGACAAATCTCTGCATAGGTACTGGTGTAGGCCTGAAAATAGGCCAGATAACGGTTAGCACGGTTTGCCTTCTTGGCCTGACGTGCCAACTGTTCTGCAATACTCTGATGTTGTTGCGCCTCATCAGAAAACGAAGCGACATTACAGAAAGTACATCCTCCTCTGCCCACCGTCCCGTCACGGTTAGGACAACTGAACCCGCCATGCAGCGTCAGCTTATGAATTTTTTCGCCATAGCGTTGCTGTAAGTCAGCGCCAAACATATTGATATGTCGATTCAGTTGCATGATTAATCACATGTTTTAGAAGGATATTCATTATTCTCCCGAGAGAGAAAAGGCCACCAGCCTACGCTGAATTCTCTCGTAACGAGGTGATAAAGATCAAATCAGTTAAGCCATGCGCAGTGAATTAATACCGATATAAGCCAAAATGAAGAACGTCAGCATTTTATAATTTCTTTTTATACTGATACTCAACCAGCCAGTAACATAAACTCAACAAACAACGCAATTAAATACTAAAGATAATTTAAAAACCGACATATAGCACCAGAATATAGAGTATCAGGAGATGATGAACATAATGACGACCCTATAGCACAGTGACTTAGCTCACATTTTATTGTTACTGAAAAACAAAACCTTTATCTCAAATAGGTTATAAATTTATTTAAATTCAATATGATAAAAGGAAAAACATACAATAGTGCGTTGTACGCTGCATATTTGACCTGAATTCTCGTTGTATATTAAGTTGGTTAAGCGCCATTCTTAAGGGTCTAAGGAATAGATTCTGCTATCCAAATAACAGTGGCGTTATGTATGCAGAGCGTTACCCATAGCGCTGACCATACATCCCTCTCTGGACTGGAAAAATATAATTAACGGATATAGCAGATAGCGTGGTTATTAACACGAGTAGAAGAGTGCCCGCTATCTACCGGACCGGCAGCAAACTATAACAACATCAGAAATACACACATGGGGTAACTGGAGAGCAACATCATGCTATACGACGCGTCGAAAGAACGTGACAACTGTGGTTTTGGCCTTATCGCCCATATAGAAGGCGAGCCGAGTCATAAAGTCGTCAGAACGGCTATTCATGGTCTGTCACGCATGCAGCATCGCGGCGCGATATTATCGGATGGTAAAACCGGCGATGGGTGCGGACTATTACTACAAAAGCCTGACCGCTTCTTTCGTCTGGTGGCGGAAGAACAAGGCTGGCGGCTGGCAAAAAACTATGCCGTCGGCATGCTGTTTTTAAGTCAGGATGCCGAAGAGGCTGAGGCCAGCCGTAAAATTGTCGAAGAAGAGCTTCAACGCGAAACCCTTTCGATTATTGGCTGGCGAGTCGTACCAACCAATCCAGATATGCTGGGGGAAATTGCGCTCTCTTCCCTACCGCGTATTGAGCAAATTTTTGTTAACGCCCCCGCAGGCTGGCGCTCATTAGATATGGAACGCCGTCTATTTATGGCGCGCCGCCGTATCGAAAAACGGGTGGAAGACGAGACCTTCTACGTCTGTAGCCTGTCGAACGTGGTCAGCATCTATAAAGGGCTGTGTATGCCCGTTGACCTACCACGTTTTTATCTCGATCTGGCGGACTTACGGCTAGAATCCTCCATTTGTTTGTTCCACCAGCGCTTCTCCACCAATACGGTTCCCCGCTGGCAGTTGGCACAACCGTTCCGCTATCTGGCGCACAACGGTGAAATCAATACCATCACCGGCAACCGCCAATGGGCCAGAGCGCGCTCCTATAAATTTAGAACGCCGTTGATTCCTGACTTACAGGATGCCGCGCCATTCGTTAATGAAACTGGTTCAGACTCCAGCTCGCTGGACAATATGCTGGAGCTATTTCTAAGCGGTGGGATGGACCTGATTCGGGCCATGCGCTTGCTGGTTCCACCGGCATGGCAAAACAATCCAGATATGGATGAAGAGCTACGCGCCTTCTTCGACTTTAACTCCATGCATATGGAACCTTGGGATGGCCCGGCAGGTATCGTGATGTCCGATGGGCGCTATGCGGCCTGTAACCTAGATCGTAACGGCCTGCGCCCTGCTCGTTATGTCATCACCAAAGATAAGCTGATTACCTGTGCCTCCGAAGTCGGTATCTGGGATTACCAACCGGATGAAGTGGTTGAAAAGGGTCGCGTTGGCCCCGGTGAACTGATGGTGATCGATACCCGTACCGGCAGGATTCTGCGTACCAATGAAACCGACAATGATCTAAAGAGTCGTCACCCTTACCTAAGCTGGATGAGCAAAAACGTTCGACGCTTAACGCCATTTGAAGATCTGCCGGACGATCGGGTCGGTAGCCGCGAAATGGATGACGCTCTGCTGGAAACCTACCAGAAGCAGTTCGCCTACAGCAATGAAGAGCTGGAGCAAGTGATCCGCGTCATTGGCGAAAATGGTCAGGAAGCGACTGGCTCTATGGGAGATGATACCCCGTTTGCCGTGCTCTCCAGCAAGCCTCGAGTTATTTACGACTACTTCCGCCAGCAGTTTGCTCAGGTGACAAACCCACCTATCGACCCACTGCGCGAAGCTCACGTTATGTCACTAGCCACCAATATTGGCCGCGAAATGAACGTGTTTTGCGAAGCGGAAGGTCAGGCCCACCGCTTGAGCTTTACTTCTCCGGTATTGCTGTACTCAGATTTTGTTCAGCTCACAACGCTGAAAGAAGAATATTACCGGGCCGATACCGTTGATATCACCTACTGTCCAGACAAAATGGACCTGCATGCAGCCGTTATTGCCATGTGTGATGAAGCAGAGAAGAAGGTGCGTCAGGGCACGGTACTGGTGGTGTTGTCCGATCGCAATATTGCGCCGGATCGTTTACCGATACCGGCTCCGATGGCGGTGGGTGCACTACAAACCCGCCTAGTGGAATCAAACCTGCGCTGCGACGCCAACATTATTGTTGAAACCGCTAGCGCCCGGGATCCACATCACTTTGCCGTGCTGCTAGGTTTTGGTGCCACTGCCATCTACCCTTATCTGGCTTATGAAACCCTTGCCAGAATGGTAGAGAGCGGCATTATCGAGAAGCCACAGCGCCGGGTGATGCTGAATTATCGCAATGGCATCAATAAGGGGCTGTATAAGATTATGTCCAAAATGGGCATCTCTACCGTTGCCTCTTATCGTTGTTCTCAACTGTTTGAAGCGGTTGGCTTGCATGCTGAGTTGACAGCCCTCTGTTTTAAAGGGGTTACCAGCCGCATCGGCGGTGCCCACTTCAGTGATTTCCAGCAAGACCTGCTCAACCTATCTAAACGGGCATGGCTGATACGTAAGCCGCTGGATCAGGGGGGTTACTGAAGTTTGTTCACGGCGGTGAGTATCATGCTTACAACCCAGACGTGGTTTCTACATTGCAGGCTGCGGTGAAATCCGGCGACTATGACGACTATAAGCTGTACGCCGATCTGGTGAACAAGCGCCCGGTAACCACCCTGCGTGATTTGCTGGCGTTGAAACAACTGGATAAATCTCAGGCCATTGCTATTGATGAGGTAGAACCCGCAGAATCGCTGTTCACCCGCTTTGATACCGCTGCAATGTCTATCGGTGCGCTGAGTCCCGATGCCCATGAGTCACTGGCTATTGCCATGAACACCATCGGCGGTAAGTCTAACTCCGGCGAAGGTGGCGAAGATCCGGTGCGTTACGGCACCAATAAAGTTTCACGCATCAAACAGGTGGCCTCCGGTCGTTTTGGCGTTACCCCAGCCTATCTGGTCAATGCCGATGTGATCCAAATTAAGGTGGCGCAGGGAGCAAAACCGGGAGAAGGTGGTCAGCTACCAGGCGATAAAGTTACCCCTTATATTGCCAAACTGCGCTATTCCGTTCCTGGTGTAACCCTGATATCTCCGCCACCACATCATGATATCTACTCTATCGAAGATTTAGCCCAGCTGATTTTCGACCTCAAGCAGGTCAATCATAACGCCATGATCTCGGTGAAACTGGTTTCTGAACCGGGTGTAGGCACCATCGCCACTGGCGTTGCTAAAGCCTATGCTGACTTAATTACCATTGCCGGTTACGACGGCGGCACCGGAGCCAGTCCATTAAGCTCGGTGAAATATGCCGGAAGTCCGTGGGAATTAGGTCTGGCGGAAACGCAGCAAGCACTAGTGGCTAACGGCCTGCGCCATAAGATCCGCCTACAGGTGGATGGCGGACTGAAAACCGGTTTAGATATTGTCAAAGCGGCAATCCTTGGCGCTGAAAGCTTCGGTTTTGGTACTGGCCCAATGGTGGCATTAGGCTGTAAATATCTGCGTATCTGCCATCTGAACAACTGCGCTACTGGCGTTGCCACGCAGGATGAAAAGCTGCGTGCCGACCACTATCACGGCCTGCCGGAGCGAGTGATTAACTATTTTAATTTTATCGCTCACGAAACCCGTCTGATTATGGCCGAACTGGGCATTGCACAACTGACCGACCTGATTGGACGTACCGATTTATTAACGGAACTGGATGGCTTCTCCGCTAAACAGCAGCGACTGGATCTCTCCGGCTTGCTGCACTGTGCCCAGCCACATCCTGGCAAAGCGCTATTCTGCACCGAGAACAACCCACCGTTTGATAAAGGCATTCTGAATCAGACCATCCTGACTCAGGCAGAACCTTACATGCAGGCTAAACAGAGCAAATCGTTCTACTTTGATATCCGCAATACCGATCGCTCGGTTGGTGCTGCGCTGTCCGGCGCTATCGCCGAGAAACATGGGGATCAGGGGCTGGCTGGCGATCCTATCAAAGTTCACTTTAACGGTACTGCCGGACAAAGTTTTGGCGTGTGGAATGCCGGAGGTGTTGAACTAACCCTGACCGGCGACGCCAACGACTATGTGGGTAAAGGCATGGCCGGAGGCACGATTATTATTCGCCCTCCGGTAGGCTCCGCTTTCCGTGGGCATGAAGCGTCAATTATCGGCAATACCTGCTTGTACGGTGCCACCGGCGGTAAGCTGTTTGCCGCCGGTCGAGCTGGTGAACGTTTTGCCGTGCGTAACTCTGGTGCCATTACCGTGGTGGAAGGCATCGGTGATAATGGCTGTGAATACATGACCGGCGGCATTGTTTGTGTTCTCGGTCGCACCGGTATCAACTTTGGTGCAGGTATGACCGGCGGTTTCGCTTATGTACTGGACGAAGACAACGAGTTCCGTAAACGGGTTAACCCTGAACTGGTTGAAGTGTTGGAAGTTGATGCGTTAGCCATCCACGAAGAGCATCTACGTGGATTGTTAACCGAACATATCCAGAACACCGGTTCCGCCAGAGCAGAAGAGATTCTGGCAAACTGGTCCGTGTGGGCAACGAAATTTGTCTTGATCAAACCAAAATCCAGCGATATCAAAGCACTGCTCGGCCATCGTAGCCGTTCCAGCGCTGAGTTGCGGATTCAGGCGCAGTAAGAGGAAGGTAAACCATGAGCGAAAATGTCTATCAATTTATCGACCTGCAGCGTGTTGATCCGCCGAAAAAACCGCTAAATATCCGGAAGATTCAGTTTGTTGAAATCTACGAACCCTTTCTGGATACGCAGGCCAAAGCACAGGCCGACCGTTGTCTCTCCTGCGGTAACCCTTATTGTGAATGGAAATGTCCGGTACATAACTACATTCCTAACTGGCTGAAGCTGGCCAATGAAGGACGAATAATGGAGGCGGCAGATCTGGCTCATCAAACGAATAGCCTGCCGGAAGTGTGTGGTCGCGTCTGCCCGCAGGATCGCCTGTGCGAGGGTTCCTGTACCCTAAACGATGAGTTTGGTGCCGTCACCATCGGTAATATTGAGCGCTATATCACCGATAAAGCGCTGGAGATGGGCTGGAAACCCGATATGTCACAGGTTAAATCTACCGGCAAGAAAGTGGCGATTATCGGTGCCGGTCCCGCAGGATTAGCCTGTGCCGATGTGCTGACGCGTAATGGTGTACAGGCGGTGGTTTTCGATCGCCACCCGGAAATCGGGGGATTGCTAACGTTTGGTATCCCCTCTTTCAAACTGGATAAAGAGGTGATGGTGAAACGTCGCCAAATCTTTACCGAAATGGGGATCGAGTTTCGCCTGAATACTGAAGTTGGTAAGGATATTTCCGTTGAGCAATTGCTGGCAGAGTATGACAGCGTATTTCTTGGTGTGGGCACCTATCAGTCCATGTCCGGCAACTTACCGAATGAACAGGCCAACGGCGTGTATAACGCCCTGCCTTATCTAATTGCCAATACCAAACATATCATGGGCTACACCGCCAGCCGTGATGAACCCTATATCAATCTGGAAGGTAAGCGCGTGGTAGTACTTGGCGGTGGTGATACCGCGATGGACTGTGTCAGAACCGCTATTCGTCAGGGTGCGACTCAGGTGACCTGTGCCTATCGCCGGGATGAAGAGAACATGCCAGGCTCGCGGCGTGAAGTGAAAAATGCCCGTGAAGAAGGTGTCGAATTCCAATTTAACTTGCAACCAATCAGCATTGAAGTGAATGCCGCCGGTCAGGTTAACGGTGTGAAAGTGGTTCGCACTGAACTGGGGGCTCCGGATGCCAAAGGCCGTCGAAATCCGCAAGTGGTAGAGGGTTCAGAACATACACTGAATGCCGATGCCGTCATCATGGCTTTCGGCTTCAAACCACACAGTATGCCGTGGTTAACGGAACAGCGCGTTAATGTTGATAAGCAGGGCCGAATTACCGCGCCGGATGACAGCGAAATGCCTTACCAAACCAGCAATAGTAAAATATTTGCCGGTGGTGATGCAGTGCGCGGTTCCGACTTGGTTGTGACGGCCATTGCCGAAGGGCGTAAAGCGGCGGATGGGATTATGACGTTTTTGGGGGTTTAACTGAAATAGCGTAATGTGACCATGGGTCGCATTACGCTTTACGATGATATTCTTCAAACACAAGAAAGGCGGAGTCATCTCCGCCTTTCTTATTTTACGATAAAATCTGTACCTTTATTTCACTACTCTCAACGCAGGACGACCGCGTGGAGGTTGAGGTGGCTCATCATCACCCGGACCGTTATCAGAAACTTCAGGTTCTTCATCTGATACCAGATGGATCCCCGTTTCTGACTTGTCGCTGTCGGTCTCATCGTTATCCTGATAAGCGAATGCGGATTCCAGATATTCTGGTTCCGGATCAAACATGGTACCTGCTCCATTCTCTCTGGCATAAATCGCCAGCACCGCAGCCATGGGTACATGAACCTGACGTGGAATGCCGCCAAAGCGAGCATTAAAACGAATATCATCGTTTCCCAGTTCCAAATGACCCACCGCATGAGGAGCAATATTCAAAATTATCTGACCGTCACGGGCAAATTCCATTGGAACAGAAATTCCTGGGACAGAAACATCCACAACCAAATGGGGAGTGAGCTGGTTATCCAGTAACCAGTCATAAAAAGCCCGTAACAGATAGGGGCGACGCGGAGTCATCTGTGTAGGCTCCATCACCCTTACCCCCGCATTTGCAGGCGCATTTCGCGCTCAGATTCGGTTAAGGAAGCGAGGAATGCTTCACGTTCAAATACGCGATTCATGTACAGCTTAATTTCTTTTGCACCAGCACCAGACAGTTCAATACCCAACTGAGGTAAACGCCATAGCAGCGGGGCCAGATAGCAATCAACTAGGCTGAACTCTTCGCTCATAAAATAAGGCGCGTCGTTAAACACAGGCGCAATGGCTAACAACTCTTCACGCAGTTGCTTACGGGCTGATTCAGCCTCTGAAGCACTACCAGTCAGGATAGTATTCAACAGTGAATACCAGTCTTGCTCAATCCGATGCATCATCAGGCGGCTGGTTCCACGCGCGACAGGATACACTGGCATTAATGGAGGATGAGGAAAACGCTCATCTAAGTACTCCATAATGATGTGAGATTTGTACAGCGTCAGCTCACGATCAACCAGAGTAGGAACAGAACCATAAGGATTAAGATCGATTAAATCCTGCGGCAGGTTATCCATGTCGACCTGCTCGATCTCGACGCTCACGCCCTTTTCAGCAAGAACAATACGTACTTGATGACTGAAAATATCTGTAGGGCCGGAAAATAGCGTCATGACCGAACGTTTATTGGCAGCGACAGCCATGAAAACCTCCAAGTTTCTCAAAATAATGACCAGAAATGGGCAGCCGTCGGACACGACAACTCCCCTAATTTTGTGCTTTCAGCTATGGATTATCTTCCTACAAGGTGTATGACCTTAATCGATAAGCATACGAAGCGCCGGCTATTCTAGCAGATTTTAGCCATCTTGATCAGACGTCAGTGATGATTTATTCAACATTCTTTGTAGGGGGTTTAAAACCCTACAAAATAACAGTGAAATTTCTTTTTGTTTGGCCCATAAAAAAACCCGGTATAAACCGGGCTTTTAACATTAAGCATCTGCCCAAAGGGCAAACAATTAACGCTTGGAGAACTGTGGACGACGACGTGCTTTACGCAGACCGACTTTCTTACGTTCAACCTTACGAGCATCACGAGTAACAAAACCTGCTTTACGCAGTTCTGCACGAAGTGATTCGTCGTATTCCATCAGTGCACGAGTAATACCGTGACGGATAGCACCAGCTTGACCAGAAATACCACCACCTTTAACAGTGATGTACAGGTCAAATTTACCAACCATATCGACCAGTTCTAACGGCTGACGAACTACCATGCGGGCAGTTTCACGGCCAAAATACTGATCCAGGCTACGCTGGTTAATTACGATATTACCGCTACCCGGCTTGATAAAGACGCGAGCGGAAGAGCTTTTGCGGCGACCAGTGCCGTAGTATTGATTCTCTGCCATTGCCTATAATCCCGATTAAATGTCCAGAACTTGCGGTTGTTGTGCCGCATGGTTGTGCTCGTTGCCTGCGTAAACTTTCAGTTTACGATACATAGCACGACCCAGCGGGCCCTTAGGCAGCATGCCTTTAACCGCGATTTCAATCACACGCTCAGGGTGGCGGGCAATCATCTCTTCAAAGGTCGCTTGCTTGATACCACCGATGAAACCAGTGTGGTGATAGTAAATCTTGTCAGTACGCTTGTTGCCGGTTACAGCAACTTTCTCTGCGTTCAGAACAATGATGTAATCACCAGTATCAACGTGCGGAGTATATTCCGCTTTATGCTTGCCGCGCAGACGACGAGCCAGTTCAGTAGCAAGACGGCCCAGCGTTTTGCCAGTTGCATCTACAACATACCAGTCACGTTTTACTGTTTCTGGTTTAGCTGAAAAAGTTTTCATTTAAATAACTTACCCAATATAAAGTTACACACGTTGGTGAACACCAAAACGTTAAAAACATTGTTGAGGCTCACGCGACCAATCGAGTCCAGCAAACCTACCCCTTCGAGCAGTTAAATGCCGGCACCATTAAAGTTTTTGGGAAAAAAAACTTTGTTGTAACGTGGGGTCGCAAGATTATAGAGAAGTCGCCCTCAAAGGTCGACCTGTTTTTACAGCTAAACTTACATTATTCACGATTAATGGTACAAAAAATTAGCCCGCAGTCTGTGCCGCGGGCTAAACAATGGAAGGATGTTAACTCTTGATCAACTGACGGACTTAAATAATGCCCATGCTGATTAGCAGTTCCCACCAGCCAAGGCCTATCGTCATATGAACAAACAGGCTCAGGAAGGCAATCACACCACCAATAATCCACCATGAACGAATGTCGTTATAACCCGCACCGAACACGATTGGAGCCGCCGCGCCTCCGTAATGGGTCAAACTACCGCCGTAAGCATTAGAAAACAATAATCCTAATGCTAATAGCATTGGAGGAGCACCAGCCACCATACCAACGGTCGCAAATACCGGCACCATTGCTGCAACATAAGCGCCACCAGAGGCAAACAGATAACGAATAGCGACGCTGATAAACATAATCACAAACAGCGCCAGCATGGCATTATCGCCAAAATTGAGGTTGTCACCCATTACGGTTGCTAACCACTTAAAGAAGCCCGCTTTAGTTAGAACGCCGGACATTCCTATTATGCCACCGTACCAAATCAGCGTATTCCAGCCGCCTTTGCTCTTCAACACATCATCCCAGGTTACGACACCGAGAATCAACGTAATCGCCATAACGCAAATCGCTACAGTTGCCGCATCGATATCAACAAAATCCGCACAAATCCAGCCAACCAACGCTAATACGAAGATCACACCCAACAATTTTTCACGCAAAGTCATCGGGCCAAGTTTTTCTAAGCCTTCCTTTGCAATTTCTTTGTTGTTAACTTTTTTCAGCTCTGGAGGATACATCTTATAAATAAGATAAGGTGTTAATGCCAGCATGATGATACCAGGTACCGACGCGGCCAGTGCCCACCCAGCCCAGCTTAGCTGGATGTGTAGGATATCGGCCATCATCGCTAATGCCAGCGCGTTGGGAGCCATTGCGGTGAGGAACATATAGCTGGTGGTTTTGGTCACCATATACACGTTAACCATCAGATAGTGACCGGCTTTACGCGGACTGTCATTAGGATCGGAACCCAGAGCAACGGCGACGCTGTTAATAATTGGGAACACTATACCGCCAGCACGTGCCGTATTAGACGGTGTTGCAGGTGAAATAAACAGATCTAGAATAGCCGTAACGTAACCCAACCCTAACGTTGTGCCACCTAACTTACCAATTAAAATATAGGAAATACGCTTTCCTAAACCGGTAATAACAAAAGCACCGCTAAGGGTAAATGCAGCAAACACTAGCCATGTGGTACCTGATGAGTAGCCTTTTAGCACATCACCAATACCCAACTTCTCTCCCCCCATAACGCCAACGACTACGGTGGTTGCCGCAATGGTCGCTAACAGGATTACGGGTTCAGAATAAGGTTTTAACACTAGGCCAACAATCGCCGCCAAGTAGAGACCAAATAATATCCATGCTATCAATGGTAACCCTGCCGGCGTCGGAATTAACGCAATGACGATGGGAATGGCTATTAATAGCAATAGCTTCCACATTTTTTCTTTACTCATTACTCTCAATCTCCTTAAGATAAAAACAAAATAAGGGTCGTGCTTACATCAATAGAAATAAGCATCAGATCTGTTTATAAAAATCGACGAACTGCTTTTAGTACTTTCTTATTTATTGTTATCGACCTGTTATTCTCGACATAGTCGTCGGTGGAATTATCTAACCTTCGCAAATAAACACAGTAGCTGGAGGAAAACACACTCTCATCAATTGCGTCAGATAATGCGTTAAACCAAATAATAATTATGTGACGCAGACTAAATTGAAGTTATAAATTTAATGTTTTTAATTACCCTTTTAATTCTTATTAACTTTATATTGTTAACTATTCATATGAATAAAATAACCCACAAAGAAAAAATGGCACTTACCAAGGAATAATAAGTACCAAGATAGAGAAACAAATAGGAAATTTAATTATGACCTATTCGAATCTATATATTTTCTCATTGTTATTGCTTAATTCATCAAGAATATAAAAGATGATTTATTATTAATTAAATTCGATATCGCCCCTCATCAACACCCGGGCAGTTCGATATACCGTTCCATTTAATACCTTCAGTTCACCGTTCTGTTTTTCTACTTCTGCGCTGACCGATAAGACTCCGCTGCAATGACCGATATTCAACTCATCTTTTTCACTACAGTTCCCGGCTATTTCATAGACCAGCGTTCCCGGGATTTTAGCCGCTACGCCAATACAAACACCGCCAGTAATGGCCAGTACCGGGTGCAGTTTTCCCATAGACAGCATTCTGGCCTGAATATCGATGGCGTTGGCTGTCACCACTTGACCGGACAGACTGGTATAGCCCATCGGTGGTGCAATAAAGCAGAACTTTGGTACCGCCTGACTATTGTGCTTAGCATCATTCATATCTTTCGCCAGCCCGATCAGTACCGCCGCCGCCTCACGAATAGCTAGCATTCGGTCTAAGAGCTTAACATTACAGTCTATTTCAGTCGGCAATTCATTGCCGGTAAGACCTAAATCAGCGGCTCTGACAAATACTAGCGGGTTTGCTGCATCGACAATGGTAATTTCCGTTGGCCCATAACCGGGTACCTCGATCACATCCTTAGGCTGCCCTGTTGGCAGTAATTTTCCCGTTACTGCACCGCCGGGAGAAAGAAAGTCCAACTGGATGCGAGCACCGGTACCGGGCACACCGGAAATAGAGAAATCACCGTTATATACCACTTTCCCTGCTTTGACTGGCACATGGGAAACGATAGTTTTTTGGGTATTAGTATTGAAGATTTTAACTTTGGTTAGCGGTTCAGTGATCTCATCCACCAGTCCATTTTCAATGGCAAATGGACCTACCGCAGAAGAGATATTGCCGCAGTTTCCTTTACGATCGACTGCATTAGTCGCCGTTTCAACCTGACAAAAGGTGTAATTGACACTGTTCTTCTCACCAGCGCGCTTTCCTACGATCATGGCTTTACTGGTAGTTGATGTTCCACCACCCATGCCGTTAATCTGACGCCCTGAAGGATCGCTGCTGCCATAAATGCGGCACAACAGCTTGTCCTGTTCTGAAACGTCTGGAGGAAGAGAGTCCTCCACAAAACAGCCAGCTTTACTGGTTCCCCCGCGCATCCAGAAGCAGGGAATGGTACGACTTTCCACAATAAACTCCTCCAGCGATGATTAATTAATATTCTTGCTATGGGATTCAGGAAATTGAGCTAGAAACCAGGTCACAATCAGCAAATCTGCGCTGCCACCGGGGCTTAAATTTCGCTCAATGCACTGCCGATCGAACGCTTTTAGTTTGGTGATGTAATCCGTTTGCATAACCCCCCCCTCGGCTAGAAACTGTTGTGCCGTTTGCTGCAGCCAGCGTAAACCTTCTGGCCCGCCGCGGGAGGCGACGTTGGTATCACCATTTACCGCCATCAGGCTCAGTAATGCTTGTAATAAGGCTCGCTGCGGGTCAATTCCCTGAGCTATCAAACATTGATAAACCGGTAATGAAATGGTCAACACTGACTGGAAACCCGATTCAGCTTCACCGCGAGCACCAGACAGCCCATACTGGCGATAGAGCCGCTGGCCCGCTGTCAGCGCCTGATTATTCTGCTCCAGTTCACGCATCACCATGCCGTGACTCATGGCAGCCACTTCATGACATAAACTTTTTTGAGTAACCGCTTTCTGATTTGAAACCAGCCTTCCCATCGCTGTTGCCAGTAATCCCAGTGAGAAAATCGTGCCTTTATGGGTATTTACGCCGGATGTAGCTTTATACATCGATGCTTCACACGCCATCCCCAACGGCCGTAAACCGTACAGAATGTCGCTGCTGGGTTGCATATGGGTACTCATGCCGTATTCGATGAAATAAGGAATCCAAACCCGAATAGCTTCTGCGCTGCGGTAAAAATCCGTCAGGTCCATATCTTTATGTGCGCCGTTATTACGCATATCGACTAGACCGGGTTTAGGCGTCAAATTGACTTCGTTAAGCATGGCACTGTTGGCCAATTGGCTGCAGCGTACTACCCAAGGTAGCTTATTGAGTTCCAGACGATGAGCGGCATTCGCCGAATCCATTGAGTTAAACATGACTGATTAAATCCTCCATCGCCTGATGCAACGCCAGTACAGAATGGGTACGTTCACGGGCGCAAATTCGCGCATCGCGGGAGCAGAGAAAACACGGTCTTGGCTCCATCCCCATCGATTGCCGGGAGATAATGCCTTCGCTGCCGATCACATCGATATCCCATAGGCGGCCAACCGCATTTCGCTCTTCACTTTCTACACAAGCACGTTTAACCACTCTGGCGTCATTGCTGATTGCCAGCAGCCCTTCCGGGCCGGTAGGCAACCCAAAAACGGCCTTATCAACAACATGCCACTTCTGCTGCTGACATAGCTTATCCAACGTTTGCCAAGCCAGGTTGAAGGCTTGACGTACTACCGTGCTGTCTTTAATTTCACCCGGAACCACAACGGTTAATGAAATCAGCGTGGTTTGATATTGGGCTAACCAGAGCTGTTGCCGTTCCTGACGGGCCTCTCTGCTCAACAAAATCTCTTCCAGCGTGACTTTATGATAACTCGCCTGTTCCGGGAGAATATTCATCGCACGGTTACTCTTTTATCTGATTAATAACATCAATCACTGAACCATCACGATAGCGAACCACCGCCACCACCCGATCGGTAAACTCAATTGGCTTTGGTTTACCGGTTAGCACTAATGCACGCTGGTAAAGATCATGAATGCTAATGATCTCCATGCCAGCTTTCTGTAACCGTTCTGCCAGTTCGGGGCGTGCAGGGTTAACCGCAATACCGTGGTCGGTAACCAGAATGTCAATACTGCTTCCTGGTGTGATCAGGGTTGTCACCTGCTCAACGATGGTTGGAATACGACCTCGCACTAGCGGTGCCACAATGATGGATAGCTTGGAAGCGGCTGCCGTATCACAGTGTCCACCGGATGCCCCGCGCAATACGCCATCGGAACCGGTGAGTACGTTAATATTGAACTGGGTATCGATTTCCAAAGCACTAAGAACCACCACATCCAGATGGTCGACAGAAGCGCCTTTGGAGGTGAAGTTGGCATATTGGTTCGCGCTGATTTCAACGTGATTTGGATTACGGGCCAGTGACGCGGCCGCACCGCTATCAAAGCTCTGTACATCCAGCAGTTTTTCGATAAGCCCCTTCTCGTGCAGGTCAACCATGGCCGCCGTAATTCCGCCTAAAGCAAAACCGGCGGTAATTTTCTGGCTACGCATTTTGTTTTCCAGAAAACGCACTACCGCCAGTGAAGCGCCACCGGTACCGGTTTGCATCGAAAAACCCTGTTTGAAATAGCCAGAATTAATAATCACTTCAGCCGCTCGGCGGGCAATCAATAGTTCGCGCGGGTTAGTGGTCATACGGGTCGCATCCGCACCAATTTTACCCGCATCACCGACGCGATCGACCTGTACAATCAGATCCACTTGGTCCTGACAAATACTCAGCGGATGGTGAGGATAGGGCAAGATATCCTCCGTCAGCAGCACCACGGTTTTGGCGTGTTCGGCATCAACGCGGGCATAGCCCAATGAACCACAGCAGGCTTTGCCAGTAAAGCCATTGGCATTACCAAACTCATCACATGCTGGAACGCCTAGGAAAGCCACATCGATGCTTAACTCGCCGGACTCCACCAAATTGACACGACCACCATGAGAGTGAACCTGAACCGGCTCTCTCAATAAACCACGGGAGATCTCTTCCGCCAGTGGCCCGCGAAGGCCAGAAGTGTAGATTCGGGTCACCACACCATTACGGATATGTTCAATCAACGGAGAGTGACAATCAGCCAATGAACTGGAAGCCAGCGTCAGGTTTTTGAACCCCATGGCGGCAATCTGTGCCATCACCAAATTGACGGTTAAATCCCCGCCGCGAAAAGCATGGTGGAAGGAGATAGTCATACCATCCTGCAAACCGGAACGGCGAACCGCATCTTCCAGCGAATTGCAGATTTTCTTATCTCTTGGCTTTTTTGATTGCAAATTAGCCTTAGAGATATCGCGGAAAGGCGACAGTTGCAGCGGTGGTTTAGCGCCAGATTCTTCATCAAAGTCATTCAATTGCTGAAGCAGGCTATTACATAAATTCGTTACACGTTGTTGGCGAGCCATTATTATTCACCTCATCTTATTCTTCACGAACGCCGGAAAGCGCTGCGCGTTGTACCACCAGACGAGCACGTTCAATAATCGGGCCGTCAATCATTTTGCCATTAAGCGAAACCACACCCAGACCTTCAGCCACCGCAGCTTCCGCAGCTTCAATTACTCGCTGAGCATGTTCCAGCTCTTTGATGGTTGGCGCATAGAGGTTATGAAGAAGTTCTATTTGACGAGGGTTAATCAATGATTTGCCATCAAAACCTAATTGTTTAATATGCGCCGCTTCATTTAGGAAGCCCTGCTCATTGTTAGCGTCAGAATAGATGGTATCAAATGCCGCAATTCCCGCCGCACGAGCAGCCTGAAGAATTGAACAACGCGCAAAGAGTAACTCAATACCTTCCGGGGAACGCTCGGTACGCAAGTTACGCACATAGTCCTCGGCACCAAGTGCAATACCAATCAGGCGAGGTGAAGCCAGAGCGATTTCAACCGCATTATTGATGCCTTCGGCTGACTCAATCGCCGCCATCATACCGGTACTGCCAACTTCCCGGCCGCATTCCGCTTCAATACGAGCGATATGTTTTTCCATATCAACCACATCTTGAGCACTATCGGTCTTCGGCAAACGGACAATATCAACACCGCCGCGCACTACCGCTTCAAGATCTTTAATACCAAACTCAGAATCCAGCGCATTTACCCGCACAACAGTTTCAATGCTTTGATACATAGGATGCTGTAGAGCGTGGAATACCAGTAAACGCGCGGCATCTTTCTCTCTCAAAGCCACCGAGTCTTCTAGGTCGAACATGATGGCATCGGCAGAATAAATGAAGGAATTACTCACCATGGCAGCGTTAGCGCCGGGAACAAACAGCATACTGCGACGGACCCGCTGTTTTAGAGCTGGATTCATTTTAACGCCCCCCACGGAAGTTCCTTACTGTCACTGGCTCTTAGCAACACCGTTTGCAGACGAGCGCGTAAAATGCAATCCAGAGCGCCTTTATCATCAATGATCAGTTGAACGCCTGTCACACCCAGTTTGGCCAGCGTATCCATCACAGTTTCCCGAATAGCATCGCCAAACTGTTTCTCTACACTGCTGTTTAACTGCAGATCGATCTCCGACCCTCCTAGGGGTGCTATCCGTACCATGACATCACTTGACTCAAGTGTGCCGGCAACGGCCTCTTTTACAATTTTCATAATTCACCTACGGTAATAACAGATTCTTCTGAGGAGGTTCCTGCACTTTTCTGTCGAATATTTGGATTATTAATTAAATAGTTATAAGTGCAGTCGGGTACCAAATTAGCAATAACATCCATCTGTTTTTTAGCCAACAAACGACGTACCCAAGAAGCTGAAATAGCCGTGCCTTCGTGCTGCAAGCGCTCTATTTCAACTAACTCAATAGGAGGGAAAGTTAATTCAGGGGTATTTAGCCAGTAACGCATATCGGCGTTATATTTGCTGGTCACCTCGCAAAAAGGCTCGGTACCCACAAAGCGATGAGTAACACCCAACGCCGAGGCCAAATACTGGCGGAAAATTTTCAGGTCAATTTCGGTATAGCAGTTATCAACAATACCCTGCTCTTTAATAAAGTAACAAGGGAAGGTCGCCCGGGAAATCATATACTCCGATCCGGGATGTACCGTCAGATTAGGAATATTCGCCGTTCCTTCGGTGACCAGTCTTAAGCGATCGACATAGGGAAAAGTGGAAGTATTCTCTTTAACTAAAAACAGATGAAGCCAGTCACACTGTGCTGCCGCCTGCTGCACCAAATATTGATGCCCCAGCGTAAACGGATTGGCATTCATTATAATACAACCAATCTTTTCCCCAGGCTGACGACTGGTGGCTAACTGCTGACTATAACGATGTAACCGGCAGTTGCTATTTTCCATTAAAACCACAATACCGGGAACCGAAGCGATAGGGAAAAAACCACACTGGCGAAACAAAACTTCATTTTGGGTTTTAGTATAAATAAACAGATGGCTATGATGGCGTTCATAAGCCAGATTAACCAGTTCAGTAGCCAGAGAGAGCGCTATCCCTTCTCCCCGCAGTTCTTCATTAATAGCAATGCATTTAATGATATTATCCGCAATACCACCGCAGGCGATAATTTGGCTATCACGCATGACGGTAATAAACTCTTCAACCGATGTATCAATATTCAAATCGTTCTTACGCAGAAACTTGGTGATCTCAGCTATCTTTTTATACTCTGAACGTTTTACACGACTGAATATTGTTGAGTTATACATGTTCTATTCTCTATATAAGTATTTAGCTATAGCAATAAAGAAAAACACTGTGCTTACCTACAGTTTCATCAGAAATTAATAATTAAAATAAAATGATGCGTGTAACATTATCGGGAATGTTATTTTAATAATAAAAAAATAAGCAAATTGGCTAATAAAATCATCGATAACATCATAGTAACTAGGCTGAGGGAGTTAATTGATCTGCTTCACACTTAGCCGAATAAACATTAACATCTTAATGGTTTTTATTTTTTTTATTAATTAAATGCATTTTATAAATAAATTAATTATATTCACTCCTCACACTTCAAATAATAAAAAGTGAATGTTAAATGCGTATTAAAACGAAAAAGGAATATATTAAGGATATGTTAAAAAACATGTCATTCCAATGGCGTGTATTCTTATTATTACTTGTCGCTTTTACGCTCCTGTTAGGCGCATTAAACAAATTCATGGAATATCAGTTGGATAATTATCTGACCGATAAAGTTAGTGAAATCGCCATGAACCAGGCCAAAATCATTGCATCAATGGATGATGTCATCGAAGGCGTAGAACAGAGAGATACTCAAAAACTTAAAAAAATCGCCGACCGTCTTAGTATGGAATCCAACTTTAGCTATTTGGTTATTGGCGATGAAAACTCCATCCGCCTGTATCACCCCAATCCGGAAAAGATCGGCTATACCATGCAGTGGAATAAACCCGGTGCGCTGGAACGAGGCGAAAGTTATATTATCAGCAGCGAAGGTTCGATGGGTCTGGCACTGAGGGCGAAGACCCCTATATGGAATAAAAATAATCAGGTCATCGGTGTCATATCGCTAGGGTATCTCAACAGTAAAATTGATATGTGGCGCTCCAATCAAATCCTTCCCCTCACCAGTGCCCTTCTGTTCATTCTGTTTATTCTTATTCTTCTCTCTTGGCAATTCTCCACCCATATTAAAAAGCAGATGATGGGTATGGAACCCATGGAAATTGCCAGAGTACAGCGCCAGCAAGATGCGCTGTTTGGTGCCGTTTTCGAAGGGCTTATCGCCGTAGATACAGAAGGCAAGATCACCGCTATCAATCAGAATGCCCAAAAAATGTTAAAACTGGCCGGTGCGGTAAAATATCTGGTGGGGCATCAGGTTCAGGACTTAATTACCCCCTCTGACTACTTTCTTGAAACCAGCGGCACCAATCGTATTGATGATCTGCTTATCATTAATAGTTTAAAAATTATTGCTAACCGAGTGGGAATTTGGATTGACGGTGAGTTTCAAGGCTGGGTTATCAGCTTTCGGCGGCATGATGAGATTAATACTCTCAGCGCCCAACTTAGCCAAATCCAACAATACGTTGAAAACCTGCGTACGCTACGCCACGAACATCTTAACTGGATCTCCACCATTGGCGGATTGCTGCAGCTAAAAGAGTATGACCGTGCGCTGGAGATGGTTAAATTCGAATCATCTAACCAACAGTCCCTCATTGATAGTATTAGCCAAATGTTTCAAAACCGCCTGATCGCTGGCCTGTTGTTTGGTAAGTATCATCGGGCGAAAGAGCTCGGGTTGGAAATGCAGTTTGTTCCCGGCAGTACACTGAATGTCAACGCTAATCCACTCACGGACAATGAGTTAGCCAGCATTCTTGGAAACTTGTTGAATAATGCCTTCGAAGCCACATTAAAAAATCCTAATAGTAATAAACTGATTGAGTTTTTTATCTCCGATGAAGGCTCTGAACTGATTATTGAAGTTTCAGATAATGGCTGCGGCATTGATCCTGATATTCGTGACACTATTTTTACGCGAGGCGTGACGTCTAAAAACAGCGGAGACCACGGCATAGGTCTCTATCTGGTCAAAACCTATGTTGACCAGTATAACGGCACCATCACTATTGATGATAATGAACCTAGCGGCACTGTATTCTCTATTTTTATCCCCAAAGGGAAAGGAAGTTAATTATATGAAATACTTAAATATTCTAATTGTTGAGGATGAAACCCCGCTTGCTGAAATGCACGCCGAATTTATTAAGCGCCACAATAGCTGCCGCCAGGTTTGGCTTGCAGGCAACCTTGAGCAAGGGCGCATGATGATTAATAACTTCAAGCCCGACCTGATCATTCTGGATAACTACCTGCCGGATGGTCGTGGTATTGAATTATTGCAAGAACTCTCCGCTGAAAAATATCATGGTGAAGTCATCTTTATTACTGCCGCCAGCGATATTGATACCGTCTCGGAAGCCATTCGTTGTGGCGTTTTTGATTATCTACTTAAGCCAGTTTCTTACGATCGTCTGGAACAAACACTGGTTCGTCTTAGCCATCTGCATCGCGTTCAGAAACAAACGGAAGATGTCAGTCAGTGGCAGGTTGATGAAATGTTTAATACCTTCGCTCGCATTCAGGCGAAACCAACCATGCCCATCGGCATTGACGAAATCACACTAAAGATCGTTCAAGAAGCATTCAGCGATGTGCAAATCGGCTATACCGCTGAAGATATTGCTAAAAAATTGGGATTGAGTCGAACAACAGCACGACGCTATCTCGAATTTTGCTCTAAAGAGCACTTCTTGCAGGCTGAAATTATTTACGGAAAAGTAGGTCGGCCTCAGCGGATATATCGCTTAAACGCTCAGATAGAATAGTAATAACTAATTCATAAATAAAACATTACTGCTGATACGACCGTAAAACCTCCATTACCGGTTTAAGATTAAAAAGTACGTTTTATCATGGTAAGATATAAGGAAATGTCGAACGAGGTTCCCCCGGAGCACTATTTACAGGTATAGTTGCTTGGTAAAAATTGAGGAAGTGGAATTCACTGGTAAGGTGAGTACAGAACTATCCGTAAAAGATGACTTGTCCACTATTACTCTGTTCTCTGGGATTGCCCCTCTGTAATTTGTGACCATAAAAAGGAGTCAATATGACTTGGGAGTATGCACTGATTGCTGGCTTAGTTGTTGGTCTTATCATTGGCGCTTTAGTAATGCGTTTTGGTAACAGAAAACTACGTCAACAAACTGCATTACAGCAGGAGCTTAATAAGAATAAAGCAGAGCTGGAAGCTTACCGTCAGGAGTTGGTTAGCCACTTTTCCCACAGCGCAGAGCTGTTAGAAAAAATGGCCCAAGATTATCGCCAGTTCCAGAAGCATATGATTAAAAGTTCAACCGCGCTGCTACCTGATATGGCGACCAGCGATAACCCATTTAGCTATATCAACTATAAGCCTGTTTCTTCTGCTTCAGAACAAGAGCAACTGTCTGCTAATATCCCACCGAGGGATTACTCTGAAGGCGCTTCCGGATTATTCCGCCCGGAACGCAAAGACTAAATCTCAGATGACGCTATCAACCCCCGATAGCGTCATTTTCTTCTGCTACAATTAATTACCTTTCTTTACTTTATCCGTTTTATCTGCGCCCCGGCTGTATTTGAAGCGTATCACATTTGCTGATATGGCAAATCTCAACCCTTGCTGGCGCTTGAATCATGAACTTTTTGACACTATTTACAGTCATAGCATTAGCTACATTATTTAGTTTTTTGTAATAGTTTAAACATGTAACCTGTTGGTATTGAGAGTATTCATCCATGAAAAAAACCACTTTATTATTAAGCGCCCTGACAGTCAGTTTAGGATTAACTTTTTCCTCAGTACCGGCTGCCAATGCGGCTCTGCCAACCACCGTAGCCGGAGAGCAAGTCCCTAGTCTAGCGCCAATGCTGGATAAAGTTCTCCCTGCTGTTGTCAGCGTATATGTTGAAGGTACACAAGTTCAGCGCCAGCAGATCCCTGAAGAGTTCAAATTCTTCTTTGGTCCAAACATGCCGTCTGAACAACAAAACTCTCGTCCATTCGAAGGATTGGGTTCTGGTGTCATCATCAATACAGAGAAAGGTTATGTGGTTACCAATAACCACGTTATCAACAATGCAGACAAAATTCGCGTTCAGTTGAACAATGGTAAAGAGTATCAGGCAAAACTGATTGGACGTGATGAACAATCTGATATCGCACTGTTACAGTTAACCGATTCTAATCCAAAAGATCTGACCGCTATCAAGATGTCTGATTCTGATAGCCTACGTGTCGGTGATTTTGCCGTTGCGGTCGGTAACCCATTTGGTCTGGGTCAGACCGCTACATCCGGTATTATTTCTGCTTTGGGCCGTAGTGGTCTGAACTTGGAAGGTCTGGAAAACTTTATCCAGACGGATGCATCAATTAACCGCGGTAACTCCGGCGGTGCGCTGGTTAACCTTAACGGTGAACTGATCGGTATTAATACCGCGATCCTCGCCCCTAGCGGCGGTAACGTGGGGATCGGTTTTGCTATTCCGAGTAGTATGGTGCAAAACCTGACCGACCAGTTAATTAAGTACGGTGAAGTGAAACGCGGCATGTTGGGTATTAAAGGCAGTGAAATGACCGCCGAAATGGCTAAAGCATTTAAGGTGGATGCTCAACGCGGTGCATTTGTGAGCGAAGTTCTACCTAAATCGGCTGCGGCACAGGCTGGTATAAAATCCGGTGACGTGATTGTTTCGCTGGATGGTAAAGCCATCAGCAGCTTTGCTGAACTGAGGGCTAAAGTTGCCACCGCTGGCGCCGGTAAGAAAGTGAAAATGGGTCTGCTACGTGAAGGTAAGCCAATGGAAGTCAGCGTTGAGCTGCAAAACAGCGATCAGTCAACCATCAGCGCAGAATCACTCTCCCCAGCCCTACAGGGAGCTAGCTTCAACAATGGTGAAATTAAAGGCACCAAAGGCGTCATGATTAAAGACGTAGAAAAAGGCTCTCCGGCAGCACAAAGTGGCTTAAAAGCGGGCGACATGATCATCGGGATCAACAGCGACCGTACCACCAATATTGGCGAGTTGCGCAAAATACTGGACAGCAAGCCAAATGTGCTAGCACTCAATATTTTACGCGGTGATGACAATATCTATCTAATCTTACGTTAATCCCGATCGTAAAAACGGATACGGCACTATGCCGTATCCGTCCAAGTCATGGTATTCTTCCTTAACCTTTACTATTTTTGACGATATGCATGCTTGCCAAACTGTTACGTTCAATAATTATTGGCTTAATTATTGCTGCTGCTTTACTGCTGATATTCCCCTCACTGCGAGATGCATCGGGGTTGTTCAACAATTCCCTAAATTTACCGCTTAGTGAGTCACCAGTAAGCTATAACAATGCAGTCAGACGAGCGGCTCCGGCGGTGGTTAACGTCTATAATCGTAGTGCCCTTAGTTCTTCTAGCCAGAATACATTGGGGATTAACACCCTAGGTTCCGGCGTTATTATGAATCAGAAAGGTTATATTCTTACCAATAAACACGTTATCGTGAACGCTGACCAAATCATTATTACATTACAAAATGGTCAGGTTTATGAAGCAATTCTGGTTGGTGCCGATACCTTAACCGATTTGGCAGTTCTCAAAATCAAAGAGGACAACCTGCCAGTCATTCCAATTAATTCAAAACGCTCTCCTCACGTTGGCGACGTGGTTCTAGCAATTGGTAACCCTTATAACCTTGGGCAGACTGTGACTCAGGGCATTATCAGTGCTACTGGACGAACCAGCCTGAGTCCTTACGGTCGACAAAATCTACTGCAAACTGATGCCTCGATTAACCACGGCAACTCTGGTGGCGCATTAATTAATTCGCTGGGTGAGTTAGTGGGTATCAATACCCTGTCATTAGACAAGCGTACCGATGGTGATACTCCTGAAGGTATTGGCTTCGCTATTCCTACCGAACTTGCCACTAAAATCATGAATAAGCTGATTCGGGACGGGCGAGTGATTCGTGGCTTTATCGGTATCGAAGGCCGTGAGTTCAGCCAGATGCAAAATCAGGGAAGCCCATTTGATCGGCTGCAAGGAATACTGGTACGTTCCGTAACCCCTGGTGGCCCGGCTGAGGAAGCGGGACTGTTAGTCGGTGATATTCTGGTCAACGTCAACAATAAACCAGCAACGTCTGCCATTGAAGTAATGGATGAAGTATCAGAGATCCGCCCGGGCACTAACATCCCAGTAATTGTATTACGCCAAGGCCAGCGCCTGACCTTCACGCTAAAAATCTCCGAATACCCGGCGCAAAACAACTAACTCATTCCGCACGTTTAAGTAAAAACAGAAAGGGCGCAGAAAATAAAATCTGCGCCCTTTCTACTTTTCAATTAAATAACCAATTTAACCGTTATTCATCTTTTTCTTTAAAACGCTGAATATTAGCACCCAGTGCATTCAGCTTTTCTTCAATACGTTCATACCCACGATCGATATGATAAATGCGGTCAACAACCGTAACACCTTCCGCAATACAGCCCGCCAACACTAAGCTTGCCGATGCGCGTAAATCGGTCGCCATCACCTGAGCAGCAGACAGTTTATCAACGCTGTGACAGATAACCGTATTGCCTTCGATTTCAGCATGAGCCCCCATACGGATCAGCTCAGGAATATGCATAAAACGGTTTTCAAAAATGGTTTCGGTAATAACACCCGTTCCTTCCGCGACCAAATTCAACAAAGAAAACTGTGCCTGCATGTCGGTCGGGAAACCCGGGTGTGGTGCGGTACGAATATTCACGCTGTGTGGACGCTTACCTTTCATATCCAAGCTGATCCAATCGCTACCGGTTTCTATTTCAGCACCGGCTTCGCGTAATTTGGCTAATACCGCATCCAGCATATCTGGACGTGTATTACGGCAAATCACTTTACCACCAGAAATCGCAGCAGCAACTAGGAAAGTTCCGGTTTCAATACGATCAGGCAGTACGCGATAAACACCGCCACCTAAACGCTCAACACCTTCAATGGTGATATGATCGGTTCCCGCTCCGGTGATTTTCGCACCTAATGTATTCAAGAACTCTGCCGTATCAACAATTTCGGGCTCACGCGCCGCATTCTCGATAACAGTAGTCCCTTCCGCCAGCGTTGCTGCACTCATGATGGTTACCGTTGCACCTACGCTCACTTTATCCATCACAATATGAGCCGCTTTCAGACGACCATTAACCGATGCTTTAACATATCCTTCTTCCAGCTTAATCTCTGCGCCCAGTTGTTCTAGGCCAGAAATATGCAAGTCAACCGGACGAGCACCGATAGCACATCCACCCGGCAGGGATACCTGACCATAACCAAAACGAGCAACCAATGGCCCCAGAGCCCAAATAGAAGCACGCATGGTTTTTACCAAATCGTAAGGCGCACACAACTCAGTTACATTGCTGGCATCAACAAAAATCGAACCATTACGCTCAATTTTTACCCCCAGTTGGCCCAGCAACTTAAGCGTGGTATCAATATCTTTCAACTTTGGTACATTCTGTAGCTCTACCGGCTCTTCCGCCAACAGTGCTGCAAAAAGAATGGGTAGCGCTGCATTTTTAGCGCCAGAAATCGTCACTTCACCACTTAGTCGGGTGGGACCCTGTACTCGAAACTTGTCCATAATCGCTCTCTCTAATACAACAACATTTAAAAGGTCAGATGCTGATTTAATATTTCTTGTTATGCGTTGTTATTTAATCAGCACAGATAAAATCACTAGCAGCCTGTAGGGTTATTGACCCCATTACAAACCACTCAGTTTACGGTCACGATCCCATTCTGTCGGGGTATAAACCTTAATCGACAGTGCATGGATACGGTTATCAGAAATATATTCCATCAGAGGCGCATAAACGGCCTGCTGCTGTTTAACTCGACTCATACCGTCAAACATATCACCAATCGCAATCACCTGAAAATGGCTACCGTCACCGGTGACGCGAACATCTTGCAGATTTAATGCATCGAGCAAAATTTGTCTTATTTCGTTAGTATCCATCATCTTCACTATATTAATCAGAAAGGTTCTGTTTTTTAGAATAAAAAAAACAGCTCAAATTAGCACATCCGCTCAGATTCGTTATAAAAACATCGCGGAGATATAGATAACTATATCTCCGCGACTCATTTCAAATCAGCCTGATGAACATACTATCACACCATAGTTGATGTACTCACGAGGTAAGGCTGAATAATTTGTTGCAGATTATACAGAGACGCTAACATTTGCAGCTTCTCCGTCATTCCCACCAGTTTTAACGGCTGCTTGCGTACTTCACCCTCATCAAGCAGATGAACCAGCACAGCTAATCCTGCGGAATCCACCCGGGATAGGCCAGATACGTCAATCGTTGTGATATCAGCACTGATAACCTGCTGCCTCACTTTCCAGAACGGCAGTAATGTTTCGCGATCTAAATCACCGCTTAACATTATTACGCCATTTTCAGCCTGCCAGTTCAGAGCGTTCTGCATTATTTTTTATCATCCAACGTAATTGGCTGACTAGCCGCAGTATTCAACTGCTTAGTTAAGCCATCTACACCATCACGACGCAAGGTTTCAGCCCACTCATTCTGCTTGGTGGTGATCATGCTGATACCTTCAACAATCATGTCATAGGCCTGCCATTCACCGGTTTTGGTATTTTTGCGCCATTGGAAATCCAGACGAACTGGAGGACGACCGTTGGTGTCATTAATAGTGATACGGATAGAAATGTTATCTTTATCACCTAATGGTTGTTCAGGGGCTATTTGATACTTTTGACCATGATACATGGCTAATGCCTGTCCATAGGCCTGCTCCATATAAGCTTCAAACGCTGGCATATAAGCATCACGCTGTGCCGGAGTCGCATCACGATAATAACGACCTAATACCAATGCGCCTGCATATTTAACCTGAATATAAGGAAGCAGCTCTTCCTTCACCACGGTTCGTAGATAGTTAGGGTCTTGTTTAATCTTAGGTTGTTCATTTGTCAGGCGGGTAAACACCTTTTCCGCCGCCACTTGCATCTGTTGGTAAGGATTACTGGCATCAGCCGCATTTGCCGCCAAAGGGGCAATCATGAAAAGTGCTGCCATCATCAAACGTTTTAACATAGCTGTTCCTCTTATCCTACTGTTGTCCATAATGTGAATAAACATGGTTAACTCCGTAACCAACCTCTTGCCAGCCGGACATATTATTTAACCGGAGCAGGCGCAGTACTATCAGCAGCAGGTTTTTCATCACCGCCACTTTTATATAAAAACTGCCCGATAAGATCCTCTAATACCATCGCTGGCTTGGTATCTTTAATCTCATCGCCATCTTTCAGAATTTTGGTACCCATATCTTCATCTTCAAAGCCAATGTTCAAAGCCAGAAACTGCTCTCCTAACAGGCCGGAAGTACGAATAGATAAAGAACTGGTATCCGGAATATGACTAAAACGCTGCTGCATATCCATTGCCACACGCGGGAGATAACTCTTCTCATCAAGCGTAATATCGGCCACACGACCAACCAAAACGCCACCCACTCTTACCGGAGAACGCGCTTTTAAACCGCCGATATTATCAAATGTCGCGTAAAGCCGATACGTTGGCTCATTACCCAAAGATTTTACATCTGCGACTTTTAAACTCAGGAATAAAAGTGAGCACAAGCCAATCAGCATGAACACGCCTACCCAGATTTCCGTTTTTTTACTTTGCATCGATTTAATTCCCAAACATCATTGCGGTCAGTACAAAATCTACGCCTAACACGGCGAGAGAAGCATGTACGACGGTACGAGTAGTCGCCTGGCTAATTCCTTCCGATGTCGGAATACAGTCATAGCCATTATAAAGCGCAATCCAAGTGACTGTGATTGCAAATACTACACTTTTAATTAAACAGTTCAGCAGGTCGGTGTGCCAGCTAACGGAATCCTGCATTGCAGCCCAGAAGAAACCATCATCGATTCCTTTCCAATCCACGCCAACCATCGCGCCACCCAGAATACCTACCGCGACAAAAATAGCGGTTAGCACAGGCATACTGATAAAACCGGCCCAAAACCGTGGGGTAATAACCCGACGCAGTGGATCTACGGCCATCATTTCTAGGCTAGAAAGCTGCTCGGTCGCCTTCATCAGGCCAATCTCCGCGGTTAACGCTGAACCTGCCCGACCAGCAAACAGCAGCGCGGTAACAACCGGACCCAGCTCGCGTAGCAAAGAGAGCGCTACCATCATACCCAGACTGGCTTCTGCGCTGTAAGTGGTCAGAATAAGATAACCCTGTAACCCCAGAACCATTCCGATAAACAGGCCGGAAACCATAATAATCAACAGTGACTGAACGCCAACAACATACAGTTGCTTAAGTAAAAGCGGCCACTGCTTGCGAAACGCCGGCTTTCCAACCAGAGCCCCATACAACATCAGCCCAGAACGTCCAAAGGAGATGCAAAATTGGATACCACGACGCCCTAAAGACGCCAATGCCTGTAGCAACATTAACTTAGTAACTCCGTTTTATAATCACTGGCCGGAAAACGGAAAGGAACCGGGCCATCTGCCACACCGTCCAGAAATTGTCTGGCTCGAGGGTCAGGATTTGCACGTAATTCGTCCGGCGTTCCTTCTGCAATAACACGATGTTCTGCCACGATATAAGCGTAATCAGCAATACTCAACACTTCCGGCACATCGTGTGAAACAACAATACAGGTGATACCTAATGAATG
Source organism: Limnobaculum parvum (assembly GCF_003096015.2). NCBI lineage: Bacteria > Pseudomonadati > Pseudomonadota > Gammaproteobacteria > Enterobacterales > Budviciaceae > Limnobaculum > Limnobaculum parvum. The sequence goes on from NZ_CP029185.2 coordinate 3,206,824, forward strand.
GTTAAGCTCATCAATAAGTTTAACCAGTACCCCCATAGTGATGGGATCCTGACCGACAAAAGGTTCATCGAACATAATCAGTTCAGGTTCAAGGGCAATTGCCCGAGCCAAAGCGGCTCGCCGTGCCATACCGCCCGACAGTTCTGCCGGCATCAGGTTAGCTGCGCCACGCAAACCAACGGCTTCCAGCTTCATCAATACGGTGCTGCGGAGTAATACTTCGGGTAATTGAGTATGTTCCCGCAAAGGATAAGCCACATTGTCGAACACCGTTAAATCAGTGAACAGTGCACCCGACTGGAACAGCATGCTCATCTTTTTACGGACTTCATACAAATGGCGACGGGAAAGCGTTGGGATGTTATCCCCGTCAAAAATGATATCACCGCTATCCGGTGCCAACTGCCCACCGATTAACCGCAATAATGTGGTTTTACCTATACCTGAAGGGCCCATAATCGCAGTCACTTTACCGCGGGGTACCGTCAGGTTGATATCCTGAAATATTGGACGACCATTACGGGAAAACGACATTTCCCGTACTTCGACCAAATTGGCTGCCGATTTAATCATAACGTCCTTAAACTATCAGGATGAATACCCATATCGTCCATCATAAGTATTAATATACTTTGGCTCAACATTTCATTCCCTTTGATAAACAGAAGTAGAAACGCAAGCTGTGTTTTACTTTTCATCCAACGCCAGTCAAAATTAACCCAAGGATTTTACCCATGTTCTCAATCTGAGCCAAAGCCCCTTGTGATAATTCAGCAATAATCGTGTTAAACGACATCTGAATATTACTGTCCATCTGACCTGACTAAGACGAATAAATGAATGAAAAAGTTCAATTTTAAACAGGATAACGCATGCTAATTGCCATAGTAATGCTGTTTATTGGCCTCATTCTGCTGGTTTATGGTGCCGATCGCTTAGTTTTTGGTGCTATGGCTATCGCCAATACCTTAAATGTTCCTCGTCTTGCCGTTGGCATTATGGTTACCGGTGTAGGGACTTCTCTGCCAGAGTTGGCGTTTTCGGTTACCGCCGGGCTTAACGGCAAAACGAATATGGTGGTCGGTAATGCTATTGGTTCTAACATTACCAACACATTACTCATTTTAGGATGCGTTGCGATTATTCGCCCACTGAGTCTGCATTCTAAACGACTAAAGCGTGAAGCGCCCTTACTGTTTCTGATCATGTTACTGGTGGGTTTTGTCCTTTATGATAACCAGCTCAGTCGCAGTGATGGTATTATTCTGCTGGTCGCCTTTATCAGCTTTATGGCGCTGGTATTCAAAATGAGTAAACGTAATTTTCTTCGAGAGATGGATTCACTTTCTGTTAGTCAGGAAGCTGAAACGCCCAAAGAGATAAGCCAAACCGTCGCGTTTTTATGGATACTAATAGGTGTATTGGTTTTACCTATTGCCGCCAAAATAACGGTAGACAACGCCACCGTTGTTGCACGCTATTTAGGCTTGAGTGAACTGATGATAAGCCTCACAATTATTGCTATTGGCACCAGCCTACCAGAATTGGCAACCGCCATCACCGGCATGTATAAACATGAAGATGACATGGTGCTGGGTAATGTCATTGGCTCGAACATTTTTAATATTTTAGTCGTCATGGGGATACCGGCGTTAATTTCACCGGGCAGCTTCTTCAGCGAAGCTTTTCGCCGTGATTACTGGATTATGCTGGCAGCTAGTCTGCTCCTGACTCTACTCTGCGTAGGTCACAGCCGTCGATTGACGCGTCCAATGGGAATCGTGCTGCTGGCTGGTTTTACCCTTTATATTGGTGTGCTGATGTATTCCACGTACGCCTGAATTTAAGTTTCCTCTAGCCAAAATAAGACAAAGGAAACGTTATTGATGACAGTGAGAATGAGTAATGTCTAACTTTGATTTTCAACAAGCAGGAAAAAAAGTTCTTGATATTGAACGGTCCGGGCTTGAACAACTCTATCAATACATCAATCAGGATTTTTCACGGGCCTGTGAGCTCATGTTTCACTGCAAAGGTAAAGTCGTGGTCATGGGAATGGGTAAGTCCGGACATATTGGCTGTAAAATGGCAGCCTCTTTTGCCAGCACCGGAACACCATCCTTCTTTGTACATCCGGCCGAGGCCAGCCACGGGGATTTAGGCATGATCACCGCGGATGACATTGTGATTGCGATCTCTTACTCCGGCGAATCCAGTGAGATTATGGCGCTTATTCCGGTGATTAAACGTTTACAAATTCCATTGATCTGCATGACCGGTAATCCAAACAGTTCGATGGGAAAGGCAGCCAATGCTCACTTATGTATTAACGTTCCTCAGGAAGCTTGCCCTCTGGGATTAGCTCCAACAACTAGCACCACAGCCACACTGGTGATGGGCGATGCGTTAGCTGTTGCTTTATTAGAAGCTAAAGGGTTCACCGCAGACGATTTCGCCCTGTCACATCCTGGGGGGGCGCTTGGACGCAAACTGTTATTACGCGTTAGTGATATTATGCACACCGGTGATGAAATTCCACGGGTGAATAATCAGGCATCACTGCGCGAAGCGTTGGTGGAAATTACCAGAAAGAATCTGGGTCTGACGGTTATATGTAATGATGATATGTTAATTCAGGGCATCTTTACCGACGGTGACCTGCGCCGAGTCTTCGACCAAGGTGTAGATATTAGCGATGCTAAAATTGCCGATCTCATGACCAAAGGTGGCATTCGTGTTCACCCTGATATGCTAGCAGTAGAAGCCCTGAATCTGATGCAGTCACGCCATATTACTGCCGTTTTGGTGGCCGAAGGAAATCGATTAGTGGGCGTAATCCATATGCATGATATGCTGCGCGCCGGCGTGGTTTAAGGCAGAATAGCTGGTTTGCACTATTTAAGTGAAAAACGAAAAGAGCATAAACATGATTAACACCTGCTACGGCGCGGTAAGCAAAGATATTTTTCAACGGGCGGCCCAAATTCGACTGTTGATCTGTGATGTGGATGGCGTCATGTCCGATGGCCTGATTTATATGGGGAATCAGGGAGAAGAGCTAAAAGCCTTTAACGTACGAGATGGTTATGGTATCCGTTGCCTGATTACCTCCGGCATTGATGTCGCCATTATCACCGGACGTAGCGCTAAACTGGTTGAGAATCGTGCCAAGACGCTGGGAATTACCCATCTATATCAAGGACAATCTGATAAACTGGTGGCCTTTGAGAAAATACTTAAAGAGGTCTCTCTGATGCCAGAACACGTGGCTTATATCGGTGACGATCTGATCGATTGGCCAGTGATGCAAAGAGTCGGTTTGGCGGTAGCAGTGGCTGACGCACACCCACTGCTTCTACCAAAAGCACACTATGTAACGCAAATTGCGGGTGGTCGTGGTGCTGTACGCGAGTTATGTGATTTAATTCTACAAGCGCAAGATAAACTCGAAGGGGCACAAGGGTTATCCATATGAATATAAGCAAGACAAAGCTAAGCCTGACGATTGTACTAACGCTAATCGCTTTAGGTCTTATTGGCTGGAATCTGGCTGATTTTGATGATAATAAAACCATCGTGCCACCGGATGATAACGACCCCACCTATCAGAGCCAACAAATGGCTACGATAGTGTACAATCCGGAAGGTCAGTTAAATTACAAATTAACGGCGGAAGACGTAAAATATTATGCCTCTCCGGAAGATACCTGGTTCACTAAGCCTGTTATGATCATGTATGACAAGGAACAAGTGGCGACCTGGTCGGTGCGCTCCGAACGCGCCAAATTAACCAAAGATCGTATGCTTTATCTTTATGATAATGTTGAGGTCAACAGCCTGACAACCGCGTCACAGCTGGAAAGAATCAAGACTAACAGTGCTGATGTCAATCTGGTGACTCAGGATATCAGCTCTGACGATCATGTTACTCTGTACGGGGCTAATTTTACCTCCGAAGGAATGAAGATGCGTGGTAATCTGCGCAGTAGAACAGCTCAGCTGATTGAAAAGGTAAAAACCTATTATGAAGTTCAACCAAAAGCCGGTAATTAAATTCAGCCATCATCATAAAAACGTGGTTAACAGCGTGGTAGCCGGCATACTTCTGGTTACCAGCGCCTCTGCATTTGCATTAAAGGATGATACAAATCAGCCGATTAACATTAGCTCCGCTCAACAGTCATTAGACATGAATGGTAATGTCGTTACCTTTACCGGTGATGTTGTTGTTAAGCAGGGAACCATTGATATTCGTGCGGATAAAGTCGTCGTGACTCGCCCTGAGGGTAACGAAGGGAAAGAAGTGGTAGAAGCATTCGGTAATCCGGTGACGTTCTACCAAATGCAAGACAGCGGTAAACCGGTCAAAGGCCGGGGTTCAAAACTCCGCTATGAATTGGCTAATGACTTTGTTGATCTGACGGGCAATGCCTATCTGGAACAGTTGGACAGTAATGTTCAGGGCGACCGTATCACCTACAAAGTGAAAGAGCAGAAGATGGAGGCGTTCAGCAACAAAGGCAAACGCGTAAACACCGTTCTGGTACCATCTCAGATACAGAAAAAATAAACACTTTTAACCGCAGTTAAAGAAAAGAGTAAACAATAGCGAATGGCAACGTTAACAGCAGAGAATCTGGCCAAGGCCTACAAAGGTCGCCGAGTGGTAGAAGATGTCAGCCTGACCGTCAACTCCGGTGAAATCGTCGGTTTGCTTGGGCCTAACGGCGCAGGTAAAACTACCACATTTTACATGGTGGTCGGTATTGTTCAGCGTGATGCTGGTTCAATTCTTATCGACGGTGAAGATATCAGCCTGTTGCCTTTACACGCCCGTGCGCGTCGCGGTATAGGCTATCTACCACAGGAAGCCTCTATTTTCCGGCGCCTGAGTGTTTACGATAACCTGATGGCAGTACTACAAATTCGCAACGACTTAACCAACGAACAGCGGGTAGATCGTGCCAATGAACTGCTGGAAGAGTTCCATATTGAGCATCTTCGTAAAAACCTCGGACAATCCCTCTCCGGAGGAGAACGCCGTCGGGTTGAGATTGCCAGAGCGCTAGCCGCTAATCCTAAATTTATTTTGCTGGATGAACCCTTTGCCGGCGTTGACCCGATATCGGTTATTGATATTAAAAAAATCATTGAGCACCTGCGTGACAGCGGACTTGGCGTACTCATTACCGACCATAATGTACGTGAAACGTTGGACGTTTGTGAACGCGCTTATATCGTTAGTCAGGGTCGTTTAATTGCTCATGGAACACCATCATCTATTCTAGAAGATGAACATGTGAAGCGGGTCTATTTAGGCAATGAATTCCGATTGTAGCGGTTGCTACCCTATGGAACATTCACGTAGCCATTCTGGAACGCGATAATAAGTGTAATATGCCATTATGAAGCAAGGTTTACAGCTCAAGTTAAGTCAACAATTAACCATGACACCTCAGTTGCAACAGGCCATTCGCCTGTTGCAACTGTCGACACTTGAACTGCAACAAGAGATTCAGATCGCACTGGAAAGCAACCCGTTGCTCGAACAGGCGGATAATCATGACGAGATAGATTCTCGCGAAGAGATCGAGCATGAACAGCTCGATACTAGCGAAGCACTACAGCAGTCTGATATTCCTGAAGACCTCCCTCTCGATACCTCATGGGATGAAATTTATACCGCTGGCACACCGTCTGGCACCCATAACGATTATGGCGATGACGAACTTCCGGTATTTCAGGGTGAAACCACCCTGACGCTACAAGACCATCTCATGTGGCAGATGGATCTCACCCCGTTTTCCGATCTGGATAAAGCTATCGCTACCGCCATTATTGATGCGGTGGATAATACCGGTTACCTGACCGTCTCTCTGGAAGAGATCGCCGACAGCCTAGGGCAAGATGAGGTCGAACTCGACGAAATTGAAGCGGTACTGAAGCGCATTCAGCGTTTCGACCCGGTGGGTGTTGCAGCCCGCGACCTGCGAGAATGCTTGCTGGTGCAGCTTTCTCAGCTATCTTCTGATACACCTTATCTGAATGATGCTCGCCAGATTGCCGATCGTCATCTGGCACTGTTAGGCAGCCATGATTTCCGTTCATTGCTAAAACTAAGCCGTATCAGCGAAGAGGCGCTAAAAGGCGCCATGCAACTGATTCAAAACCTCGATCCTCGCCCCGGTCAGTCCATTCATGCCAATGAGTCTGAATACGTTATTCCTGATGTGTTGGTTCGTAAAGTTCAGAATAAATGGGTGGTTGAACTCAACACGGAAAATATCCCACGCTTGCAGATTAACCAACACTACGCCTCAATGGCAAATACTCACAATGCCAGCGATAATCAATATATCCGTACCAATTTGCAGGATGCTCGTTGGCTGATCAAAAGCCTTGAAAGTCGTAACGATACGCTACTTAAGGTAACGGAATGTATTGTAGAACGGCAGGAAGAATTCTTTGAACTGGGCGCAGAATATATGAAGCCCATGGTTTTGGCGGATATCGCCCAAACGGTTGATATGCATGAGTCAACCATCTCACGCGTAACAACGCAGAAGTACTTACATAGCCCCAGGGGGATATTTGAGTTAAAATACTTCTTTTCCAGTCACGTTAATACCGATAGTGGTGGCGAAGCTTCCTCTACTGCAATTCGTGCACTGGTTAAAAAATTGATTTCGGCTGAAAACCCCGGTAAGCCGTTGAGCGACAGTAAAATCGCCAGCATGCTCACCGACCAAGGGATTATTGTTGCCAGAAGGACGGTAGCAAAATACAGGGAGTCGTTATCTATTCCCCCGTCAAATCAGCGTAAACAACTGATCTGACTCAATGGTTCCTACACATGATGAACACGTTATCTACCATGCAACTACGCTCTATTCTGAAATTAGACAGCACACGCAGTGCCGTTCACTGCTCCAGTAAAAAACGGGCGTTAGAGATTGTCAGCGAGATGGCTGCCAGCCAATTGAATATACCAACCAGTGTGGTGTTTGAGGCTATCCTCAATCGTGAACGCATGGGCAGCACCGGTATTGGCGCAGGCATTGCACTTCCACACGGGAAACTGGAAGAAGACACGACTCGTGCCGTAGGCGTATTTATCACTCTGGATAGCCCTATCAGTTTTGATGCTGTCGATAACCAACCGGTTGATATCTTATTTGCCCTTTTAGTTCCGGCAGATGAATGCCAAGCTTATCTGGCAACACTATCAGCCATCGCCCAACGTCTGGCGGATAAAACTCTGTGCCGCCAGTTACGAATGGCACAAACCGATGAAGAGCTTTATCAGCTATTTACTCAGGAATCGTCTGATAAAGAGAATGAACCAACTGAAAATCAATCTGTTTAAAAACGATTGTTCGTGTTAACGTTTATTCGGTTAGGGTTGATGTTTAACCCAAAGCAACACATGAAGTGTTGTGTAAGGTCCAGATACCGGCGATATTGATATCGTATCGTGATGATTAAGAGGAATAGCAACATGGTGCTGATGATTGTCAGCGGCCGCTCAGGCTCAGGTAAGTCCGTAGCGCTGCGCGCTCTGGAAGATATGGGTTTCTACTGCGTCGATAATTTACCAGTAGTCTTATTGCCCCAATTAGCCGAAACGCTGGCAGAAAGGAAGACATCGGCGGCGGTCAGTATTGATGTGCGAAATTTACCTGAAACGCCAGAAATTCTGGAAGAAGTGCTGAATAATCTGCCGGGTGATTTCTCTCCTCAGCTACTGTTCCTTGATGCCGACCGTAACACTCTGATCAGACGTTACAGCGATACTCGTCGCCTGCACCCGCTGTCGAATAAAAATTTATCATTGGAAAGTGCCATTGATGAAGAGGACATTCTGCTTGAACCATTGCGTTCACGGGCAGACCTAATTATCGATACCGCAGAAATGTCAGTTCACGAACTGGCTGAAATGTTGAGAACTCGACTGCTTGGCAAGCGCGAACGCGAGCTAACCATGGTATTTGAGTCATTTGGCTTTAAACACGGTATTCCAATCGATGCCGACTATGTTTTTGACGTACGTTTTCTGCCAAACCCGCATTGGGATCCGAAACTTCGGCCAATGACCGGTTTAGATAAACCCGTCGCTTCCTTTTTGGATCGCCACACAGAAGTACATAACTTTATTTATCAGACTCGTAGCTATCTTGAACAATGGTTACCGATGCTGGAAACCAATAACCGTAGTTATCTGACAGTGGCTATTGGTTGTACCGGTGGTAAACACCGTTCCGTTTATGTGGCGGAACAACTGGCAGATTATTTCCGTTCCCGTGGGAAAAACGTGCAATCACGTCATCGCACGTTGGAAAAACGTAAAAATGACGCGAAAAACAGTAATTAAGCGTAAAAAGTCGTTAATTAGCCTTTGCTCTGCTTTACTGATATGATTCATTTAGCGTCTTATCGTATTGCACCGGTCGTCAAAATACCCGGTAAACCAAAGGCGATCTAAAGCTAGGATCTGTAGAGCGTGATCCCGATCTCTTTAATTTAACGTGGTTTTATTAATATTCAGGAAACAGCGCTTTTAGCCCCCGCATTCAACCTGCGGGGGTTTTGTTTTGCTTAGTATATGATTTTACTGTTGGCCTGAAACTCAGGCCAACAAACAATGAACCCTAAAATTAGATAGGACTAGTCTAATCAAAGATATTATCGGAGTGATGTATGCTTAAACCCGCCATAATCATAAATGAACTGGATGCAGAGCGTATCGACATGCTGCTTGAACACCCTGAATTCGCTTCATCACCGGTGGCTCAGGCACTCAATGCAGAAATCGATCGGGCAGAAATTGTCGCGCCAGGTGAAGTTCCCGCCGATGTTGTGACCATGAACAGCCGGGTGCGGTTTATCGATCTCAGCACGCAGGAAGAACGGATTCGCACTCTGGTATTTCCTCACGACCTGAAAGACAGTGCTGAACAAATTTCCGTTATGGCTCCTATCGGTGCTGCTCTGTTAGGAATGCGGGCAGGCAATGATATCAGTTGGCATTTACCAAACGGTACCGTCACGCAGATTAAAGTGCTAGAGATATTGTCTCAGCCGAAGCCGTAAAGCACGACGACTTGCTCCACCCTCGAATTTTTTTATTTGAATATGAAATGGGCAGACTTCTGATGAGGTCTGCTTTTTTGTTTATAGCGAATAATAAAAGCAAACAAGCCAATTGGCATTTCAGGGGATTCCGGCCGTAATAACAAAGTGACTATTTGCCACTGTGCTCGGCCGGAGGCTCGTCGGTACTTGAGTTCGGAGTACATCGGGCCACGTTAATGACAACAAGGCCACGACCTTCAAATATTACTCACCTGCAATCTTCATTTGCTCCAACAGAACCGAGCCACATTGGATGTTGCTGCGGGTTTCAATATCATCGCCAATAGTGACCATATTACGGAACATCTCTTTCAGATTACCGGCAATAGTGATTTCACTGACCGGATACTGAATTTCGCCGTTTTCAACCCAGAAACCCGCGGCTCCACGAGAGTAATCGCCAGTGACAGTACTGACACCTTGGCCCATCAATTCCGTCACTAACAGGCCGCGATCCAGTTGTTTTAACATGGCGTTAAAATCATTTCCCTGGCCTTTTATGCGCCAGTTGTGGATGCCTCCGGCATGACCGGTATTGACCATATTTAATTTACGAGCGGAATAGCTGGTCAGAAGATAGGTTTCTAAAACCCCAGCCTTGACGATATCCCGAGTTTGAGTACGAATACCTTCACTGTCAAAGGGTGTAGAAGCCATACCTTTAAGCAGGTGTGGATATTCACCAATTGTCAGCCACTCTGGCAAAATCTGTTGGCCTAAGTGATCCAGTAAGAAAGACGATTTCCGATAAATATTCCCACCGCTGATGGCTGAAACCAAGTGACCAAATAGTCCGGTTGCCACTTCTGCCGAAAACATGACAGGAGCCTGCATGGTTGCCAGCTTACGCGGATTCAGGCGAGCTAAGGTACGACGTGCCGTTTCCTGCCCTACCCATTCCGCACTTTTCAGATCGGCAATATCGCGGCCAATGGTATAGGCGTAATCGCGTTCCATATCACCATTATGTTCTGCAATCACACAACACGACATGGAATGGCGGCTAGAACAGTAGCTTTGCAGCATACCGTAACTATTACCGTAAACTTTGATGCCATAGTGACTGTTAAAGCTGCCACCTTCACTGTTAGTAATGCGGCTGTCCGCTGACATGGCGCTGCGTTCTGCCAGTGCGGCCTGCTGAATAAAGCGTTCAGCATCCAGTTCAGTTGGGTGGAACAAGTCTAACTCTGGCGATTCAAAAGCCATCAGTTCACGTTCACCCAGTCCTGAATAAGGATCAGGTGAAGTATAGCGAGCAATATCCAGCGCGGCCTGAACGGTACGGGCAATGGCGTCTGGGCTTAAATCCGTGGAAGAGGCATTGCCCTTACGCTGCTGATGATAAACCGTAATGCCTAACGCACCATCGCTGTTAAACTCTACGTTTTCCACTTCACCAAACCGAGTAGATACACCAATACCGGTAGATTTAGTAATGACAACTTCCGCGGCGTCTGAAGTGACTTTAGCAAGCTCCAAAGCTTGGGCTACCGCCTGCTCTAATATTTTACGTTGTTCTGCAACTTGAGTGACTATTTTCATTGTTCAGGGCTCTGCCATCATCAGAAAAGAATTGAATGAAGTTTAACAGGATCTGCGCCCGATTTCGCAGAAAGCCAACAACCTGTTAAGATTAATCTCCAGATTTCGTCCCCGGCACTAGCCTATTCGGACGCTGTTTATCCTATAATAATGGAAAAGCAGAAAGAGATTAATGGATTACCCATTTTAAGCATCCTGATTTAGGTTAAGTAACAATATGAATAAATTCGATAATGACAACGAATGGCTTGATGACGAACTTCCCGGCGAAGAGCAGGAAGACGATGAGATCATTTGGGTCAGCAAAAGTGAAATTAAACGGGATGCCGAAGCACTCAAAGATCTCGGCACCGAGTTAGTTCAACTGGGTAAAAATGCTCTAGAACGTATCCCATTGGATGAAGATCTGCGTGCGGCCATTAACCTAGCACAGCGAATCAAAAAAGAAGGCTATCGCCGTCAAATCCAACTGATTGGTAAAATGTTGCGTTCACGCGATGTGGAACCCATCCAAACTGCGTTGGATAAACTAAAAAATCGTCATAACCAGCAGGTGTCCCTATTTCATAAGCTGGAAAACCTGCGTGACCGCCTGATTGACAACGGTGATGAAGCCATCTCCGAGGTATTAACGCTCTATCCCCACGGTGACCGCCAACAGTTGCGTTCACTGGTGCGTGCTGCACAGAAAGAGCGTGCAGGAAATAAACCACCGAAAAGCTCACGTCTGATATTCCAATATTTGAAAGAGTTGGCTGAAACCCCTCAGGAATAACCATCCGTAATCTGATTTGTCAGCTCTCCTGCTTTATCAGGATTGCTGACAACATCATTATTTATTAAATTTGGGGAAAAGTACTTATCACTGCCGGTATGAATATTTTGGATATGACACCCGGAGAATATGACAAAAATTATTCGGATATCAGACAGGTTATTATCCCTCTTAACCAAGAGGTCACAAGGCATATTACTGACACGCTGAAGCAAACCAACGAAAAAATATCCGGTGAAGGCGGTGCAGCAGAATAACTTAAAATCAATAGTAATATGTTGTATAGAAGAAATAAAAAATTGGGTATTACTAAAGATATATTTAACCCAGAAGCCCAAAACAGAAACTAAATCAGGCTTTATCTTCCAGACTATTAAAGCTTAATAGACCATCTAGCTCTTGCTCCGCTTCTTCAAACAAATTATACAGCGAAACGAAATCTCTCGACTGGCGGTCAAAATGGGTAAACTCGATTTGAACTGGCAAACGAATACCTGCGGTTAACGCATCCCATAATGCGTCTAAGTTATTACCAAACCAGTCTGGTAACAGGAATATATCTGCGAACTGTAAATAAAAATCCGGCATTGAACGAATATTAGCAAAATCGAAAACGACGCTTCTCATTAGCTTTTGACCTCCATGAATCGTTTATAATGGTCACGTGAAACATATATCAGACCATCATTTGAATACAGTAATCTGTCTGCTCCACGATGTCCGCAGCGGTAATTAATATCCGCTTCATACCAGACTCGTCCGGATGCTTCAGGCAACCCGCCTTCTCGATTAGAGAAGCGGTCACCACCGATAGCCTTACCCGGTAGAACAGAACACAGATTACCATCGCTAGCATCCCAGCCTTGCGAACGGGCCTTACTCTTAGTGATGTAATAACTCGGCAAACGCTTATTTTGGCGAACATACGACGCCACAACGTCTTGCCGGGTAAGCTTATCAATTCCCTGATTCGATATATCAACAGTGGATGGCTTACCGATATTACGATCAACGGGTTGTGATGAATTTCCCGCTGAACGAGGCTCGATTGAAGAGTGCTTTGTACTCTTTATTTTATTGAAAGCAACGCCAACAATAATCAGTAATGCACAAAATATCAGTATCCCTATGGTATTTCTCTTCATGCTCTCTCAGTTACGAATTACGATAACTCACCCTATATTAATATTTAGCTTATATCAGCCTTTTTACCAATATGTATTATTTCACACTCTCACCGAATAAGATGTCACAGTGTGTATCCAAAGAATACATTCAACAAAAATATTCGATATCGATTAATTAGTCAGCTTATTTTCGCTTTCTTTACATTTATTGAGTGATTTTAACTCAGCCACGATGACAAAAGTAATCACCACCAATAATCCCCATGAACTGATTTTCCCTAAATGCACTATCTGCCAAGAGGTTGCCTGATTAGGATATTGCCAGCCGCCAAACAGAGTGACGATATTTTCCGCAATCCAAATAAAGAACCCTATCAGCAAGAAAGCTAACGGTAATGGTATCCAGAACTCACGCACTATCGGTTTAAAATGTACTTTGGTATTCCAAAATACGGCTATCAGAATCAGGGTTAATGGCCAGCGATAATCACCAATAAAGTGGTGAGTAAAGAAGTTGAGATAAATTGCAGCAGCCAGAATTATCACCACCAGATGAGACGGATACCCCGTCAGGCGCACCGATAAATGGCGCCATGCCTGTAGCATATAACTACCCACCGCTGCATACATAAAACCACTGTATAGCGGTACGCCAAGTACTTTACTGTAAGCAAATTCAGGATAACTCCATGAACCAATCCCCGGAGCCGTTTTAAATATATCAAGTACTAACCCCAACAGGTGAAACAGTGAGATGGCAATCAGCTCTTTTTTAGTCTCCAGTCCGCTGTATACCAGCGCAAACTGAACCGCTAGCGCAACAATCAGAACAAAATCATAGCGCGGTAGCCCGCCCAACGGCAGAAACTTAGACAATGCCAGCGTGATAAAAAATGAAACGGCGAAAATACAGCTTATCGCCTCTTTTACGCCAAAGCTCCAAAACTCCTGCAGCAGCAGAGGTAAAGTGCGTATCCATCCCTGTATATACCAAGGATGTGCATATCCCATTGTCTGTGACGAAGAGTAAGTATCTATTACTGACATGGACATAATCTCACTGAGGTTAGAATAGTCAGTAATATAATCGGGCTATGTGTGAAGTGAGTGAAGGGAATGTGAAGTGGAAAAATAACTGTTTTACCTCAGACCTTCTTACACGGTATCAGAAGGTCTGAGGGGCTGATTATATTTTGCCGATATAATCGCGTTTACCTACCGGAACACCATTATGGCGTAAAATGTTATACGCTGTAGCAATATGAAAGTAGATATTCGGCAAAGCATGCTGCAATAAGAAAACGTCAGCCGGAAGTGCATCTTCATACCAAGGCAGTTTGATATTACGCTTCTCGCAATCGGCGAAATTGCTCTCTTTTAGCGTGGCAATAAAATCGATAGTTTTCTTGATGCGTTCTTTCAACTGTTCAAATGATGTTTCTGTATCGGCATAGCTCGGAGGTTCACTACCGGCTAAACGCGCCGCACAACCTTTAGTCATATCACTGACCAACTGAACCTGACGCGACAGAGGAAACATGTCTGGCGCTAAACGGTCATTGAACAATACCGACTCATCAATTTTGCGCTCTGCACAAAATATCATCGCCATATCGATCAGATGATCAAGATTATTCAGAACACGAGTGGTACTTTGCGTAGCTAACTGATAGTAGGAAATACTCATTTTAATACCCCGTAGAAAGATGATATGAAAGCTGTCGAACTCAGGAGGAAGACATCCCTGATTAGCGGCATAGATAAAACAGGCAGGGTAACGGACAAACGGTTACCCGACCTGTTTTTTATTGAGTACTTTAGGCGGTTCCGCCTACGGTTAAATTATCTAACTTCAGCGTGGGTTGTCCGACACCGACGGGCACGCTTTGCCCCTCTTTTCCGCACACACCAACCCCTTGGTCTAAAGCTAAGTCATTACCGACCATCGAGATCTGCTGCATTGCCTCAATACCTGAGCCAATCAGCGTTGCCCCTTTAACCGCTTTGCCAATTCGACCATTCTCGATCAAATAGGCTTCAGAAGTAGAAAACACAAACTTGCCTGAGGTAATATCCACCTGACCGCCGCCAAAATTAGGGGCATATAAGCCATATTCTACACTGGCAATAATCTCTTCCCGGCTGGATTTACCCGCAAGCATGTAGGTATTAGTCATACGTGGCATTGGCAGACTGGCATAAGATTCACGGCGTCCATTACCCGTTGGGGCTAACCCCATCAGTCGAGCATTTAGCTTGTCTTGCATATAGCCTTTCAGAATACCGTTTTCAATCAGTATGTTGTACTGACCCGGAACCCCTTCGTCGTCAATGGACAGAGAACCGCGACGCCCCATCATGGTACCGTCATCCACAACGGTACAGAGCTCTGATGCCACCAACTCTCCCATACGACCGCTGAATACTGACGAGCCTTTACGGTTAAAATCTCCTTCGAGGCCATGACCAACCGCTTCATGCAGTAATACGCCCGGCCAGCCAGCCCCCAGAACCACAGGCATAGCACCCGCAGGTGCGGCCACGGCAGAAAGGTTAACCAGCGCCATTCTTACTGCTTCTTGAGCAAACACTTCCGCACGAACGCCCATTTCGGTCTGTTCCAGAAAATATTCATAACCCACACGACCGCCGCCACCGCTGGAACCACGTTCACGTTTACCATTCTCTTCAACCAATACGCTGACCGACAGGCGAACTAAAGGCCGGATATCCGCAGCCAGTGTGCCATCGGTTGCAGCAACCAGCACCATCTCATACACGCCACTCACGCTGGCATTGACTTCCTGTACCCGCTTGTCTGCTGCTCTGGCAACTTTATCTACCCGATGCAGCAATTCAATCTTGGCTTCACGCGTCAAACTTTGCAGTGGGTCAATGGCCGGATAAAGTGAGGAGTAAGGCACGGCACCTAATACATGGCTTTTACCGTTTCCTTTATCACTAACAATGGTACGTGCCGCATGAGCACTCTGCGTTAGCGCATTTAATGTAATCTGATCCGCGTAGGCAAAGCCGGTCTTTTCACCGCTGATGGCCCGAACCCCAACACCCTGATCGATATTGTAGGAGCCATCTTTAATGATGCCATCCTCAATCACCCACGATTCATGGTAACTGGACTGAAAATAGAGGTCGGCATAATCCAGACGACGTTCAGACAATTGCCCCAGAACGTTAAACAGATCCTGATGGCTTAATTTATTCGCAGCCAATAGCTGCTCACTGACCAGCGTCAGATTCATAATGGTTATTCACTCTTATTTAATGGATTTTTCAGCACCGGCTGAAATCTGTTATGTTTCACTACTGGCATTTGCTCGCGCAGTTTCTGCATGCCGGAAGTATCTACATGAACTTTGATGCCTTCAACTGCATCCGCATTAATGCCGACAACACTTCCCCATGGGTCAATAGCCATAGTATGGCCCCAAGTGCGGCGCGTTGAGCCGTGGCGACCAACCTGAGCAGGCGCAAGAATCCAGCACTGGTTTTCAATGGCGCGCGCGCGCAGCAGAATTTCCCAGTGCGCCTCACCCGTTACACGGGTAAATGCGGCCGGAATTGAGATCAGCTCCGCACCTTGCTCTCTCAATGCTTGATACAGACCAGGGAAACGCAAATCATAGCAAATTGTCATCCCCAGCCGACCAACCGGCGTATCAACCACCATTAAATGCTGGCCATAGGCATAAGCATCTGACTCGCGATAATGGTTGTATCCGTCAGCCACCTCAGCATCAAACATATGCATTTTGTCATAACGGGCTTTTATTTCGCCCTTGTCATCAAACAGCAAGCTACTGGCGGTTAGACGATCCGGATCTTCACGGCTGATAAGTGGCATTGAACCGACTAAAATCCAGACGCCGTAACGTATCGCCATCTCCCTGATGGCATCCTGAAGTGGCCCCGTACCTTCCGTTTCAGAATATTTATAATAGGTTTGAGTATCAGCAAACAGTAACGCATTCTCCGGCGTCATAACCAACTTCACATGGGGTTTCAACTGCTTAATTTGCTGCTCAATTTGCGCTAGATTGTCACGCACATTATCTCCACTACACAGTTGTAACAGAGCTACGTTAGCACTTCTCATTAATGGTCTTCTCCCTTCGGTTGACGCAATACTTCGTTCACATTTGGGTTTTCTAAACTACCGTCAATTTTATAACGAATCAGTGAAATTTTATTCCATAGGGGTGCAAGTACCTGACTGACGGTAAAGACCGCCGCTCCGGCAATAGGGTTCACCACAAACGCGGTTGCTACCCCTACCGTAGCCGACATTTCAGGTGCGACAACAGCGTCAAGATTGAGGTGTTGTTTAGCTAAATCAATCGAACCATCGATGGCAATATCTGCAGATAAACCATCTACCAGGGTATCATTGGTAGTTGCAACACCTTTTGTTAGCTTGATGCTTCCATTGATAGTATCAAAGTAGAAACCATTGCCAAATGTATCGCTAAAATCAAACTGTAGTTTACGCATGAGTGCGTTAAAACTTAACAATCTCAGTATCTGTCCGGCGTGGCCTCCGCCTGCATTGTCCACCAGCCCTTTACCCAAATGGGTAGCCAACTGACCATCAAGCGTATCTACCTGAGGGGCCCAAGGCTCACCTTGCCACGCTAGGCTAAAATTCACATCAAATGGCGCGTCTTTAAGCGGGGTATAAACACCAAAATAATCCATACTGCGATCGATTTTCTGCCCGGATAATTGACCATCTACCCGCGTAGCGGATCCCGCAGGCGACTGCAACCAATCACCGTTGAACGTTAAACGCGTACTCCCGGTGTCAATCACCCCATTACTCAGACTTAAACTTTCAGAACGGAATCGAACATCGGCTTCAACAATTCCCAACCGTTGTCCCATTCCCCAGCACTCTTTGCAGCGAATCCCGATGGAAGGCAGACGACCGAAATCAATGGAAGGGAGCGATGACTTACCCGCTTTACCTCTGTTATCTGTAATGCTGCCCAGCAGGATCTCTTTTTTAGGATTGAAATACAGGTAATCAATATCTGCTCGCCACGGCTGGTTATTACGAATGCTGAGCCGGGCATCAATCTCTTTACCTTTGATGCCCACTTCGGTATTGGCAGAACGGTTATCCACATCAACGGCAACATCACGCCAGTACTGCCCGGCCAGCTCAACCTGTGGAGAACGGAAAATCCAGCGCGGCGGCATGGCAAACTTCCCCGTTTTTCCGCTAGTCTCAGCCAAACTCAGCGAACCAAGAGCCGCCATTAACTTCTCACCATCTAACGCCGGTAGTTGCATATCGAGGCGATCGTCAGAAGAGAGCGCGGGTATTTTTTGGCTATTCATCTGCCAGGCGAGGCGTGTTAACTTGGTTTGATCCTTAGTGAATACCCACTGACTGTTGATTGCCTGATTGCCCGCAATGGTCCCATCCATGCTAAAGCCTTTCAGATCACCACTGGCCTTCAGTTTTACCGGCAGCACCGATCCTGATGACTTATTTAGCGGAGCCGGTAAGCGACTGCTCACTCCTTTCAGGTCACCCGTAAACAACACATCATATTTCGCACTGCCTTTTGGTGGTAACGTGATGGCAACATCACTCTTCCAACTGGCATTACCCGCGACTTCTGAAGCAATCTCTTTTGGCAGCCACGGCAGATTGGCGACCGACCAATTGCCGGTTATGCCAACCTTAACACCATAATCTTTGGCATTTTGTTTAGTGGAAAAATTCAAACCTACTGGCTGATTAAACCACTGGGCAGTTAACGGTTTACTGATCAAATCGCCATTATCAAAACTGAAAGTGCCACTGACATTTTCCATAGTGGAATCAATCGGTTTAATATACAGGCTATTACCTTTCAGGGTAATGTCCCCCTTGGCAAGGGCATTTTTACCATCAAGGGGAATATCCAATTGTAAGCGCCCGCTAACATTACCCCCAACGTCAACCTGCTCCAACGCCGCGCCTACGGATGACTTTAACGGTGAGCCATTCATATAGTCACGAACGTCAGCACCATCCCCTTCCACCTCGGCGGTAATGGCTAACTGATGTTTGGCATAGTCCGCAATTATCGCTTCAATATTGTGACCATTCACTTTTCCCAGCTTCGCCGTTGGTGCATTCATCCATAGCCCGGCATTGATAAAATCCAGATCTATAGTCATATCGGTCAATGGCATCCAGTCAGGCTGGAATTTAAAGGTGGTTTCAGTTAATGGCGCATAAACTTCAAACAGACCATCTTTTTCCGGGTAAGGGAACTTATGGGGATTGCCGGAAAAAATCAGAGTGGCATTATCCGACTTACCGGCAATAATCGCGGAAGAAAGATAATTGACTAAATTGGTACCCATCAGCGGTTCAGGAAAATAACGCCAAGCATTACCAGCATCATACACCCGAATACCCGCCAAAATACTTAACCAAGGATCGCTTCCTTCAGGCTGAAGGTAATCAAACCCACCGTTGGCCCACAAAGATTTGGCCTGAACATCAATGTGGTCACTCCACAAACGAAATTCATTTTGGTTATTCAACCAGTTAAGCGTAGCGTTGGCCTTACTGACTTCTAAAGGAGCACGGAATACGCTGCTATAAGGTAACGTGCTGTTATTCAGAGTAATACTCATCGTTCCTTCGCTAGTACTTCCAGCGATAGTTCCCTGAGTGTGATCACTACCCGGAATTAACTCCCAAGGCTGCCATCGGGCTTCCCGCCACTCGGCCTGAAAGCGAGTCTTTTCCGGCTGCTTTAGCGGAATATCCAGTGCCAAAAGCGGCAAGTTGCCGTGAGGATCCATTTTAAACCAGATGTCCAGAGCATCAGGCGTCAGAAAACTAAAAATAGGCAATAGCGGATTGATATGGTCAAGACTCAGATTTTCCGCCCGAATGCGTAGCTGTTCTTCCCACTTATCACCGCCAGAAGTCATCCCTTCAGGTTGCCAGAACAGGCTGACTCGGCCGGCTGGCCAAACTACACCATCCGTCTTCAGGTTGAGCGATGGCACATCTAAGCGCCAGCCTTTCTCTTGTTGACTCAAATGTACTGATAGCTGGTTAACGTCTAACTGATGCATATTTTCATCGTTATGCCAGTTAGCTCGCCCCTGACTCAGTAGCACATCCCCGCCATCAATCACCCCTTTCTTAATATAAAGCCAAGAAGCCAGGCTGAACTGAGCATTATCGAATCCGGAATTAGATTTAAACCAGTGACTAAGCCACGGCAGCATATTGACGCTATCCGCCTGAAGGTAGACGGTACCGCTATCTAACAGCCCTTCTTCATCTCTGAGGTCGAGGCGAACTTCCAATAAACCACGTGGGCCGTTCTCCGTTGAAACCTGAACGTGTCCTTCTGCCCGGTGGCGGTTGCGACTGTTCAGCCAGGTTAATCTCGGGAGTTCAACCGTGACCCTATCGCCAGACAAGGCTAAAAAAGAGAGTTTGCTATCACGCAAAATAAAGTGGTCAAACTGCTCTAAAAAGATGTTTTCCAGCGTGGTTAAATCAGAAGCACCCTCGCTCTCCTTCGATTGGCCCACCATATAGTCAAGATTGCCGTTCACCTGATAAAAGGTCAGATCTCTAAATTGAAAACGAAAATGCAGCAAGGATTCCCAAACATCAAGGGCGACGGTGACCCGGGAGATATCAATCTTTCCAGCGGAGGTTTCTAATGAGATATTGCGTAAATCGAGCGCGGGGCCAAACATTTCCCATTTACCTTCCATCTGCTCCACTTGGGCAGGAATGCCGGTAAATCGGTTAACGGTATCCAAAATTGGCTGACGATATTCATTAATTCGAGGTAAGGCAAAGCGCAAACCACCGACAACCAGCGTAAGCAGCACTAATAGCAGTATCACTATTTTAAACAGCATGCGGCTCGTTCGCCTCATCCTTCCTCCTCTGGCTACTACACGGGTTTAATATTTCATCTGCCCACTACATCATCACCACATCAAACTGTTCTCTGTTATAAAGTGGTTCTATCTGAATTTTAACCTGTTTCCCAACGAAGAGCTCTACTTCTGCCAAAGAGTATGACTCCTCGCTCTTCAGCGCGTCGCCAACCGCAGGAGAAGCATAAACCAAGAAGCGATCTGCATCGTAAGCGTGGTGTACCCGCACGATTTCACGCAGAATTTCATAACAGACGGTTTCCACTGTTTTCACACGACCGCGACCGCGACAGCTTGGACACTCACCGCACAATACATGTTCCAGACTTTCACGGGTACGCTTGCGGGTCATTTCAACCAACCCTAATGCAGAAAACTCATTGGCGCTGGTTTTAACTCGATCTTTTGACAGTGCTTGTTCAAGAGAATTCAACACCCGGCGACGATGGTCTTCGCTGGTCATATCAATAAAATCAATAATGATAATCCCCCCAAGTTGCGCAATCGTAGCTGACGGGCAATCGCTTGAGTAGCTTCAATATTGGTATTAAAGATGGTTTCATCCAAGTTACGATGACCAACAAATGCACCCGTGTTGATATCGATGGTGGTCATAGCTTCCGTCTGGTCAATGATCAGATAGCCGCCAGACTTTAGCTCTACTTTTCGATCTAATGCCCGTTGAATCTCGTTTTCAACATCGTACAGATCAAAAATTGGCTGTTTGCCAGTATAACGCTCCAGTTTAGAGGTCATCTGCGGCATAAATTCTGCGGTAAACTCCACGAGGGAGTCATAGGTCAAACGAGAATCCACACGAATACGATCCAGTGATTCACCAACAAAATCGCGCAGTACGCGCTGAGTTAGCGCCAGCTCACCGTACAGCATATTTTTAGTGCCGCCGCGGCTTTTACGCTCAATCACTTTACTCCACAGGCGCTTAAGAAAAGCCGCATCCTGTGCCAGCTCTTCATCACTCACACCCTCTGCTGCGGTACGGATAATAAAGCCGCCCATTTCGTCACAATATTCCGCCACAATCAGCTTTAAGCGTTCGCGTTCTTCTTCACTGTCAATACGTTGGGAAACACCTACGTGGGCAGCGCCGGGCATAAATACCAGATAGCGAGAGGGGAGCGTAATATCCGTGGTTAAACGAGCACCTTTGGTACCCAACGGATCTTTAACCACCTGAACCACCAGATCCTGTCCCTGACGTACCAACTCAGTAATGTCACGTACGTGAAACTGCTTTTGTTCATTATCAGCAATACACTCGGTGTGCGGCATAATATCTGATGCATGAAGAAAAGCAGCTTTATCCAGCCCAATATCAATAAAAGCGGCCTGCATTCCCGGCAGTACCCGGCTAACACGACCTTTATAAATATTGCCTACGATACCGCGTTTAGATTCCCGGTCGATGTGAATTTCCTGCAAGATGCCACCATCAATAAAAGCAACTCGCGTTTCAGAGGGTGTGACATTAACTAACAGTTCCGCCGTCATTTTTATTCCTTATTTATGCACCCAGTCTGAGCTGCCAAAAAGGCATCTAGCAGCTCGCGGGTTTCAACCAAAGGTAAACCGACAACGGCATGATAACTACCATGAATTGTCCTAACAAAAGATCCACCAAAACCCTGAATACCGTAGGCACCTGCTTTATCCATCGGTTCGCCGCTGGCGATATAAGCAGCGATATCCTGCTCACTCAGATGACGAAAAATAACTTCAGTGCTAACAGAATAGCACATCACATCTTGTTGATTAGCAAAAGCAATGGCCGTAATCACTCGATGCTGACGACCCGACAGCATCTGCAACATGCACGCTGCATCTTCGGCATCTTTCGGCTTTTCCAGAACCCGCTCATCCAACACTACAATGGTATCAGCACCTAAAACTGGGTAGTCCTTTTCAGCCACCTGAACCCCAGCCAACGCTTTACTTTTTGCCAGACGACAAACATAGTCTAACGGCGTCTCTCCTTGCCGTTGGCACTCTTCAACTTCAGTATTTAAACGCTCAAAGGGGATCTGCAACAGTGTTAATAGCTCACGGCGGCGGGGAGAAGCGGAAGCCAGATAAATGGGTTGCATATGAAATCTCATCGGACAGCAAAGCGCCGACGCACTTTACGCATTAATAAAAATAGCCACGGCCATAATAATCCGTTAATCGCGCTGTTCCACAAAATATCTGGACGAAACGTTACACTATGCACCAGAAATTCAGCCCAAAAGACAATCACACTCATCACTAAAGAGAGCAGCACCACAATCAGCGCCTGCTGCCACAGCGCCATATTACGCAATAGCTGGCTGCGAAAAGCCACCACGTAAGCAATTATGCCTAACGCTAACCCTCTGACCCCCAGCGTAGCGCCGAGGGTTAAATCCCAGATCAAACCTAGAATAAAAGCCGTACCAACGTTAATTCGGTGCGGTAAAGCCATAACCCAATACACCAAAATCAGCATCACCCAAGAAGGTCGAAACTGGTGCAATTCCTCCGGCCACGGCATGGTTTGTAGCACCATGGCCAGCAAGAAAGAGAACCAGATAATCAGGCGACCGGAGCTATTATAACTACTCATCACCGCCCCCGATTAGCGGGCGCAGTTGTTGGTTGCTGTGTCGGCCCTATTGATGGCGTTGGCGGTTGAGCTACAGCACCGGGTACTGCGGACGATGGCGTTGAGTTCGCTGGCGGCACGGGTGGTGTTGTTTCCGGAGGCAGAACTTGAGGCATCATCTGACGCAAGCGCTCTTTTGCTATACGTCTTACTTCTTCCGAAGGCAGCGGCTGAAGCCCGTCACGATCGTTCGGCCACAACAGCAACAAATAACGTAAACGTTGCAATGCAACGGTTGGATGCGCCTGAATCACGGTATTAGCCCGTTGATCGTCAATCGTAACAGAAGAGACTACGGCTACCGGATACCCTTCAGGGAAACGACCGCCAAGACCCGACGTGACAAGAACATCACCCACGCGAATATCGGTATCTCGCGGTAAATATTCCAGTTGCAAATCTTCAGTACAGCCAGTCCCTACAGCAATAACACGAATGTCATTACGCAGAACCTGAATAGGTAAAGAGTGGGAGGTATCACAGATTAGCAAAACCCGACTGGTATTACGGGCAACAGCAACGACCTGTCCAACAACGCCTTTATCGTTAATAACCGGTTGGCCTTCATACACACCGTCTTGGAACCCTTTATCAATAACCACTTGGTAGCTATAAGGATCAGACTCCGTTGAAAGCACCTGAGTAATCATTTTATGTTCATCGCCGCGCAGCGGTGAACCCAGCAGCTCGCGTAATCGGTTATTTTCCTGCCTGAGTTGCCCCAATAGCTGAATGTCGCTGTTTCTCAGCAACAGTTCATTATGTAGCAATTCATTTTCTTTCTGCAGTTCTTCACGGGTAGTAAAGGAATTAGACACACCATCCAAAATGTCACGGGGTCCATTTGCCACAAAAAAGAATGGGCTAACGGCGGTGTCCAGATAACTACGTACTTTTGAAAAATACTTAACCGGCTATCGACAACAATCAGGACGATAGCAAAGATAACGGCCAGAAAAAGACGTAACTGCAGGGATGGCCCCCTGCTAAAAATAGGCTTCATAAATTGCATTATCCTTGTCGACAAGAAGGGGTGCGACCCCTTCTGGCAGGGACAACTTAATTTCTATCTGTGCTTACACTACAGTGACGTTCTGAAAGCAGAACCGCAAAGGCCTCATAATAATGGCCCCTATAACCTGCGGTCTCCCATCGAACGTTCACTGTCAGAGAAAGAGAACAAAAATGAAATTAGTCCTCGCTGAATAAATCACCGCCGTGCATATCGATCATTTCTAACGCTTTACCGCCACCACGGGCAACACACGTTAGAGGATCATCGCCCACAACAACAGGGATACCAGTCTCTTCCATCAGCAAGCGATCTAAATTACGTAACAGCGCACCGCCGCCCGTCAGAACCATTCCGCGCTCAGAAATATCAGAAGCCAATTCTGGAGGACATTGTTCTAATGCCACCATAACAGCACTAACGATACCCGCCAGAGGTTCCTGAAGAGCTTCAAGGATTTCATTTGAATTCAACGTAAATCCGCGCGGCACACCTTCAGCCAAATTACGACCACGGACTTCAATTTCACGGACTTCATCACCAGGATAAGCCGATCCAATTTCATGTTTAATACGTTCAGCAGTCGCTTCACCGATCAGTGAGCCATAGTTACGGCGCACATAGTTGATGATAGCTTCATCAAAACGGTCACCGCCGATACGTACAGAAGAAGAATAAACCACGCCATTCAGGGAAATAACGGCAACTTCAGTGGTACCACCACCGATATCTACCACCATAGAACCCGTTGCTTCAGATACAGGCAAACCTGCACCGATAGCGGCAGCCATTGGTTCTTCAATCAGGAATACTTCACGGGCACCAGCCCCTTGAGCGGATTCACGAATTGCACGACGTTCAACCTGAGTTGCGCCTACTGGCACACAGACCAACACCCGCGGACTTGGGCGCAGAATGCTGTTGCTGTGCACTTGACGAATAAAGTGCTGTAGCATCTTCTCTGTCACAAAGAAGTCTGCAATTACACCGTCCTTCATTGGACGAATCGCAGAGATATATCCAGGGGTACGACCTAACATCTGCTTAGCCTCATGGCCTACAGCAGCAACGCTCTTTTGCGAGCCAACTCGATCCTGACGAATGGCAACCACAGAAGGTTCATTCAATACGATTCCTTGTCCTTTTACATAGATCAGGGTATTTGCGGTACCAAGGTCAATGGACAGGTCATTAGAAAACATGCCACGAAATTTCTTAAACATTCTAGAAAGTAATCCTGAAAGCTGAGGCGGTATATTAATCCGCCTACTTTACCAACCACGAAGGACGGCGACAAGGCACAAAAAAGCGTTCATTTAATGAACGCATCCAACGTGAGCTCAATACGCATGTTTGGCTCAACCTCAACCAAACACACGCCACATAAACTTTTCCACTCGATTTAATGATTTACACGTATTGTTAATACAGGCAAACAGAAACCAATAAGGAGGGAACCCTATTCTACGTGAAAATCACCAATATTTCAGAGTTAATAATGACGATTTTTACCACTATTTTTCTCTTTGGGAGGTGGAATCAACACCGGTGAGGCAAAAAACTCACCCTGACCACCACCAATCCCACGGGAACGCAAGGTTTTCCATTCGGGATGAGTTCTTACACTCGCAGCCATCACCACCACATTAGTACCTTCACAGGCGCTAATAAGACTATCGACAAATAGCTGATTTTCCGGACGTCGATCGATATTACGCACTAGACCAGGATGAAGTTTGATCACTTCAATAGGCATGGTCTTAATATAAATAGTACTGACTACCGTTAATCCCGCCTGAACAATTCCCAAACGGCACCCTAACAGATGCAGTAATCGAATCACCGGACGCAATTGCTCGCTATATTGACAAACATCCGCCTCTGCAAGTTCAAATATAATTCGCTTCCGATACGATTTTTCTTTTTCCAACAGATTATGCCGCAGCCACACCTGAAAAGAGTGTTTTAGCAGGGAGTCGACGGTCACCGATACGGCTATCGTGTCATTCGGCCAACGATCGAGCAAATGCAGTGTTTTACTCAATACTAAACGGTCAAAACGTTCTGTTAAGCCAAATTGCTGTACCAACGGCATAAACTCCGCAGGTTGCAGCTCATCACTGCCATCATGAATACGATATAGTATCTCCCGATGGTTCAATTCACCTTTTACCGTCATCGCCGGCTTGTAATATATATCCGGCCCGCCCTTGTCCAACATCTGTTCTAACAGCGTTCTCCAGCGAACGCTGCCTCTGACAGTATTGGTTACCTGACTGTCATAGATAAACCAACCGTTGCTCCCCTGTAATACCGCCGTGCGGGCAGCCTGTTCGGCATTATCCATAATTTGTTCTGGTGTCTGTCCTACATGGTAAAGACAAATACCGATATGAATCAGAGACTCTTTTTCAATGTTTGATGATACTGGCAACATATCCACTGCATTAACCAGTTGAGCAGCGATAGCATCGGCTTCTTTTAGTGAGCGATGAGGTAACATGACGCTGAAATCATTGTCGAAATAACGAGCCAATAATGCTGCCGGATGGCGCATGATAAAGGTCGATAGCATATTCACCAACATATACAGCAAATCGTCAATCACATCTTTACCATGCTCGATCGCCATCAATTCTAACTCTGGCAAACGAATCATCATGACCACCCCGTGGGCATTAGGCTCTTCAAGCTGGGTCGCCAATTGATTATCAAAAAATAGGCGATTATTAAGTCCAGTTTGCGCATCCTGAGCGGCAAACGATCGAATCAGTTTATCCACCCTGACGCGTTCATTATTCATATTACTCAGCTCAGATAGCAACCGGTTAATCGCAGCGCTGGTATTCACCGGCCACTCTTTTTCATCCGAAACTTCGGCACCTTCCCTCTCTCCGGCTAAAATTCGTTGAGAGCGCTCCTCTAGTAACAGCAAGCCTTTAAACTGCTGCTTGAGCCAGTGAATCCACCAGAACATGATCAACCCAATAAAAACAGTGACCGCAAGAATGGCTAACAGAATGGGTAATGAAAAGAGTGTGCTAAGAATCGGGTTAACATAGAGGATCTGCATGCGATAGCCGGGATGCTGAGGTAACGCCAGATCGGTCTCGCTAAGGGTGTAAAACTTTTCCCAGAAACTGGGACGATTATCACTGATATGGGTATAAATGGTTTTATCTTTTTCGTCTTTAATCGTCAGGTGGCGTACGCTGGTCGCATGCATCACTACGGGAAGCCAACGGTCATAAGCACTTGGGGATTGGTAAATCAACGCCTGATCTACCGTAGTGGCAAGCGCATACCAATGCTTCTCCATTTTCTCCTCACCGACAAAATAGACACTTAACATACTGGTCATCAGTGCCAAAATCATAGTAAGAAAAACTAATAAAGAAATAAAAATAGATAATCTGGCGGTAAATTTCATTCCCATAGTAAATTGTTCTAATATGCTGGAAAGCAGTACAAAATTTGCAGAACAGATGCTCTACATCGCAACTTAACTTGCTGGTATTTTAGCAGACTTTATCAAAAATCGGGACTTAACGTCATATTTTAATAAGATCAACACACTCTTTTACCTACAAAAAGTGATAGTCATTTTCTGCACATGAAGCAATATAGCCGATAACGGCTTGGTTTTATTTCGGTCATCATAGCAAAAATGTCAGCACCTTATCGATTGCCGCTTGGGCAACAAAAGAGAATAATAACGGTAATGACAAGTTGCTCGAAATGAAATAGTGGTTATTTCATTTCCCTCCTTTAACTTTCGGATAAGAGTAAAAACAATGATTAAAGCTCTGGTTCTTGAACAACAAGATGGACAAACACGGGCATCAATCAAAGATGTCACCTCAGAACAATTGCCTGAAGGCAATGTCACCGTTGATATCAATTGGTCCAGTATCAACTATAAAGATGCACTGGCGATTACCGGCAAGGGGAAAATTATCCGTAATTTTCCGATGGTACCCGGCATTGATTTCGCCGGTATCGTTCATAGTAGTGATGATCCACGCTTTTTCCCTGGCCAAAATGTGATACTCACTGGCTGGGGGGTCGGTGAAACCCATTGGGGAGGATTAGCAGAACGGGCTCGTGTTAACGGTGACTGGCTGGTTCCTATGCCTGAAGGGTTAGATCAGCGCAAAGCGATGATTATTGGTACTGCGGGCCTGACCGCTATGCTGTGCGTCATGGCATTAGAAGAAGGTGGAGTTGTACCTGAAAGTGGTGAAGTGCTGGTTACCGGTGCCAGCGGTGGTGTGGGAAGTACCGCCGTTGCGTTATTGCATAAACTGGGTTATCAGGTTTCCGCCGTCAGTGGACGCCAGCACAATGCTGAATATCTGTTATCTCTCGGTGCGAAATACGTGCTGGAAAGAGAGAGTTTTAGTGAAGCCGCTAAACCGCTGGAAAAACAGCGTTGGGCAGGGGCCGTAGATGTTGCAGGCGGAGAACTGCTGGCTAAAATTATCGCGCAGATGAATTATAACGGTACAATTGCTGCTTGCGGTCTGGCGGGTGGATACCAACTGCCAACCACAGTTATGCCATTTATACTGCGTAATGTACGTTTGCAGGGTGTGGATTCCGTCATGATATCGACAGAACGTCGGATTCAAGCATGGAAACGTCTGGCAGAAATACTACCGGAAAACTTCTATCAGTTAGCCACCAGCGAAATTACATTGAAAGATGTACCTGCAACGGCAGATAACTTGCTGTCAGGCAAAGTGACCGGTCGTGTACTGGTGAATATCGCCTGATTCTTCTGTTTAATATTGATACCCCACGTTTTCAGCGTGGGGTCAATCGGGCGATGATCTCTCCTATATAAGAATATTCTCTATCCAATTTCTGGCAAAACATAACGATCGGGACAATGATTTGTCTAATCATCCATAATATCTTTTGTTAGCAGGGCCTCTATCATGGTCAGAAAAACACGCTTAACTGAAAGCTCAGTCACCCCTGAACAACTGTTTCACCAACGTCGCAGAATTTTACAGGCACTGGGTATTAGCGCGGCGGCATTAGCACTACCCCTTAATGCTCAGGCTGAACTACTCTCATGGCTGACCGGTGGAGATAAACCCAAAACGCCGACCGGTAAAGCATTGACATTTACCCCTTCGGCCAACTACCACCCCAATCTACCTTTGACGCCTGAAGAAAAAGTTATTGGATACAATAACTTTTATGAATTTGGTCTGGATAAAGCCGATCCGGCGGCCAATGCCGCAACGCTAAAAACCGAAGGATGGAAAATTCGCATCAGTGGTGAAGTGGCCAAGCCGATAACCCTAGATATGGATGAGATCCTTAAACGCTTTCCGCTGGAGGAGCGTATTTATCGTCTGCGCTGTGTGGAAGCCTGGTCAATGGTGATTCCATGGCTCGGTTTTGAACTGAACAAACTACTCAAATTGGCGGAACCAACCAGTAAAGCGCGCTATGTTGCCTTTCAAACCCTTTACGATCCAGAAAGTATGCCGGGACAAAAGAGCCGCTATATTGGCGGAGGGCTGGACTACCCTTATGTTGAAGGCTTGCGTATGGATGAAGCCATGCATCCGCTAACGTTATTAACCGTCGGGGTATACGGCAAAATGCTGCCAAACCAGAATGGAGCCCCCATTCGGCTAATTGTTCCTTGGAAATATGGTTTCAAAAGTATTAAGTCGATTGTTGAGATCAAACTGGTGGAACAGCAACCACCAACAACCTGGAATTTAAGTGCACCGGATGAATACGGTTTTTATGCCAACGTAAATCCTCAGGTGGATCATCCTCGTTGGTCTCAAGCAACAGAGCGCGTTATTGGCAGTAGCGGTTTGCTGGATGTAAAACGTCAGCCCACACTTTTGTTTAACGGATATGGCGATCAGGTTGCTTCTCTCTATCAAAGCTTAGACTTACGGAGTCACTTTTAGTGAAGATGACGACAGAGAATATAAAATGGTTCAAGCTGATACTGCATCTGCTGGCATTTATTCCTCTGCTATGGCTGATACTCTCCATTAATCAGGGATGGCTGAGTGCCGATGCGGCAAAAGACATTCAACATTACACGGGCAGAATGGCGCTCAAGCTACTACTAGCAACCCTGCTGGTTACACCGTTAGCCCGAATGCTCCATCAACCCATACTGATTCGCTGCCGACGGCTTCTTGGCTTATGGTGCTTTGCTTGGGCAACCTTACATCTGATTTGTTACAGCGTTTTAGAACTGGGTTTAGATATCTCACTATTGCTGCAAGAGCTGATTAAACGTAACTACCTTATTCTGGGTATTATCAGTTGGCTGATATTATTGATAATGACTCTGACTTCAACACAGAACTTCCAGCGAAAATTAGGTTCTAATTGGCAAACTATCCATAATTTTATCTATGTGATAGCAATATTAGCGCCAATACATGCCCTATTATCCACCAAAGTGCTGTCTCTGGAGCTGACAATCTATGCCGCAACCTCGCTGTTGTTGTTGGCATCTCGCTATAAAAAACTCAAAAAATGGTGGGAAAAGTATAAAAGAGGCAAATGATTTTTACCTGCCGAATGCTTATCCGCCAAGGCTTAGCCCGATATGGGCTAAACTATCTTCGCTGATAAGACCAGTAAACAGCTGCTAATTTCGGCGAAATAGTTATAATGGCGCACTTTAATTTGCTCCATTCATACAATTTCACAAGAAGAAGAGTGACAATTGGCTGACATCGAGTTATTTTTACCGATTATTGTTTGATTGCCGGAGATGTCAGCACAATGACGAAGAAAGCGCACATTTTGCTGTTAAATGGCCCTAATCTGAATCTATTAGGGACGCGTGAACCTGATAAATATGGACATACGACCCTGACTGACATCGTAACCAAATTAGAGAATGAAGCCCTGCGCTCAGGCGTGGCATTTTCTCATCTGCAATCAAACGCTGAATACGAGATTATTGATACGATTCATCAAGCTCGTGGCTCAGTCGATTTTATTCTGATTAATCCGGCAGCGTTCACCCATACTAGCGTAGCAATTCGGGATGCGCTGCTGGCCGTCAATATTCCATTTATTGAAATCCACCTGTCTAACGTCCATGCTCGTGAGCCATTCAGACACCATTCTTATCTTTCTGATATTGCAGTGGGTGTGATTTGTGGCCTCGGTGCCGACGGTTATGACTTTGCTCTGCAAGCTGCCCTGCGCCGTTTGCAATAACTTTTTATTCCACGTAACAAGAGAATACGGAATCACACCTATGGATATTCGTAAAATTAAAAAACTGATCGAACTGGTTGAAGAGTCTGGCATCAATGAGCTGGAAATCTCGGAAGGCGAAGAGTCAGTACGTATCAGCCGCGGCCCTGTTGCTGGTAGCTATATGCCAATGCAGCAATATGCTCTACCTCAGGCACCTATTGCTGCTCAGCCAGCACCTGTCTCTGCTGCGCCAGTTGAAGCAACGGCTCCAGCCGCTATCAGCGGTCACATCGTTCGCTCACCAATGGTAGGTACTTTCTACCGTACACCGAGCCCAGATGCAAAAGCGTTTATTGAAGTGGGTCAAACCGTTTCTGTTGGCGATACCTTATGTATCGTTGAAGCGATGAAAATGATGAACCAAATTGAAGCTGATAAATCAGGCGTGGTAAAAGCGATCCTGTTAGAAAGCGGACAGCCGGTAGAATTTGACGAGCCGCTAGTCATCATTGAATAACGAGGCGAGCTATGTCTAAAAAAATGGACAAAATCGAAAAAGTTGTTATCGCGAACCGGGGTGAAATCGCCCTACGTATTTTGCGTGCCTGTAAAGAGCTAGGCATTAAAACGGTAGCGGTTCACTCCAGCGCCGATCGCGATTTAAAACACGTACTGTTGGCAGATGAAACCGTTTGTATCGGCCCTGCTCAGTCAGTCAAAAGCTATCTAAACATCCCTGCGTTAATTGCCGCAGCCGAAATTACCGGTGCCGATGCGATTCACCCGGGATACGGTTTTCTGTCTGAAAACGCAGACTTTGCCGAGCAGGTAGAACGTTCTGGCTTTATCTTTATCGGCCCTAAAGCCGATACCATTCGTATGATGGGTGATAAAGTTTCGGCTATCCACGCCATGAAGAAAGCGGGAGTTCCTTGTGTCCCTGGTTCTGATGGCCCACTGGATGATGATATGGTAAGAAACCGGGGGCTGGCTCAGCGCATCGGTTATCCGGTCATTATCAAAGCATCTGGTGGCGGTGGCGGTCGCGGTATGCGCGTAGTCCGCAGCGACAAAGATCTAGAAGAATCCATTATCATGACGCGTGCTGAAGCAAAAGCTGCTTTCAACAACGACATGGTATACATGGAAAAATTCTTGGAAAACCCACGCCATATCGAAATTCAAATCATGGCGGATGGTCAAGGCCATGCCGTGTATCTGGCAGAACGTGACTGTTCTATGCAACGTCGCCACCAGAAAGTGGTTGAAGAAGCGCCAGCACCGGGTATCACTGAAGAGCTACGTCGCAGCATCGGTGAGCGTTGTACCAAAGCCTGTGTTGAGATCGGCTATCGTGGTGCAGGTACCTTTGAATTCTTGTATGAAAACGGCGAGTTCTATTTCATCGAAATGAACACCCGTATTCAGGTAGAACATCCGGTTACCGAAATGATTACCGGCGTTGACCTGATTAAAGAGCAACTGCGTGTAGCCGATGGTCAAAAACTGTCTATCAAGCAGAAAGATGTTCAGGTACATGGTCATGCCATTGAGTGCCGTATCAACGCGGAAGATCCGAATAACTTCCTGCCATCGCCGGGTAAGATCACCCGTTTCCATGCGCCAGGCGGTTTCGGTATTCGCTGGGAATCCCATATTTATGCCGGTTATAGCGTACCGCCATACTATGATTCCATGATCGGCAAACTGATTGCTTACGGTGAAACCCGTGAAGTCGCGATTTCGCGCATGAAGAATGCGCTGGCTGAGTTGATTATCGATGGCATCAAAACCAACGTTAGTCTGCAACTGCGGATTATGAATGACAGAGGGTTCGAGAAAGGCGGAACCAACATTCACTATCTGGAAAAAATGCTGGGTATTCAGGAAAAGTAATTTCTCTAAAACGGCTTGAAAGATCGGCGATTCTCTCGATGCCGATCCTTCATGTTCGACACGATAACGGCTCCCATAACAGGGAGCCGTTTTTATATTCTACCTACTGATGACCTGCATAGGCCGGGTAAATAGAAGGAAAAACCGACTGGAAGTTCCCAGCCGAAAGCAAAATTCATCTTGACGGCGCTGTCCCGTCAAGAAAGAAAAATGGTGCCTACCACGCGAATGATCCTCCAACTTGCCCGCCATAGCCGTAATAACGATCGCCAGTTTCACCTGTCACTTGTACCCAGAATGACCATTTTTTAGCATGTTCGCCAGCGATGCCCAGTTTAGCTTCGGCAGTATTAGCAGGTTTGTTCCAATCGATGATGTCACCGTTCATCTTAACGCCGTCTTTTGCTGGGGTATGCCACCAGTTGGCTTCAACATAAGGGCGTACGATTAACCCGCCTTCTACATCATACATACCTTGGAGCCGTCCACCCGCACGCGTGATAACACTATTGTCATCGGGAAAGCTTATGCGCGTTCCGCCGGTTTCAGTAAAGGAACTGGCACTGTAGTTTTGGTAGATGGCCTGAAGTTGCGGTTCAAAAGATAAGTGCCAGTTTTGCGACTGGGCAATACCGAAACCGTAACCCGCTTCAAGAGAAGCCGAGAAGGTATTGGCATGATAATTTTCCGATGCCAGACCATTACCGGTTACCGAGTTTGAGAACCAGCCATATTGCAGCCACGTATCCACATAAGGGCCGCTACTCCCTTTGGGATCCTCCATCCAAGTTGCGTAAGCACCAACGCTGCTGCCGTCAACATTCCCGTCGGCCGTCATGGAACTGTTCACACTCGATCGGGAATCGATATCAGCCCGGCCAAAACCGACCATCGCCCCGGTTTTAAAACGCCCCGCCGGCATGATGGAGTCAAACAAATCCACGCCAATTTGAGTGGCGACGGTCGTCGACTCGACAGACAGCGAATCGGAACCGGCTTTCGCCTTGGTTTTATACCCTATCACCCGCGCCCATGCTGCCCGATCGTTGTCTTGCATGGCGCTTAAGCCTTGCCCCTCTCTATCGCGGAAGGTCAACAGAAACATGGATTGAGCCGTTTGTCTGTTATCAATATAAGCACCGCCCTCAGGACGGAAAAACGGTGTTGGGGTGGAATCCGGTGAGGAATTTACGAATGAACTCAAGTACCAATCATTGATATTACCGCCAGTGCCATCAGTGCCGCCACGCAGCAAAGAGTAATCATAAGCGCCGATAGCCAATGTGCCCTGCCCTGCGCGATAACCACTAGAGAGAGGATCCACGATGAAAGCATCACGTCCAGTCTCCGCCCCATTGGTCGTTTCCACGATTCTGATGCCGGTGACGGTAGCCGCACCGGTTCCATTCGTATTTCTGACGATGACCGATGTGGTACCGGATGTGGTACCTCCATTCAGAATGAGCCTATCGGTCTGTGCATTATCCGATGCCAGCTCTGTGTTGATAAGCAATTTGCCGCCGTTGGAGGTCAAACCGTTGGTAACGGTAAGAGTATTTCCGGTGGTCGTACCCGCAAGCTGAATCACCCCGCTATTGGTTAATGAACCGATAGCCAGGTTGGAGACCGGGTCACCGCCATGTCCAGAAAGAGCGTTCAGCGCAGCAATGTTCCCTTGGTTATTGACGGGCCCCATGACGGTACCCGTGCCGGAAAGATAAGCGCCCGAAGCAATATGTACATTGCCTCCGATGAGACTACCCGTCATGGTCGCATCACCTGCAATCAAGGTGCCCGCCGTAATATCCGTTAGACCAGAGAAACCCGACAGTGCCTGATCCACCGTCAGGACAGAGGATCCGCTTTTCTGAACGCTGCCCGACCCGGTGACCGAGGTCGCTAGCTGCCAGTCGCTATTAGCAATAGCGTCGAAAATACCGTTAGCGCTGATTGTCGCACTGCCCAGCGCGGCCTGAGTATCAACATGCATCACTGCTCCGGGGGCTATATCGAATACCCCGCTGAACAGGCCATTGTTACCAGCAATGTATACATTGGCAGCATCCTGAAACCGCACCGTTCCCTCACCAACAAAAGAGGCTAACGAGGTACCGTTTGGAACCGCTGTCCAACCGCTATTAACGGCTGCATTGCTGCCAAAGGTGAATAGACCATCAGCATGGGTAAAGGCAATTTGCTGGGCAGCATCAAAAGCGGCTGCCGCATTGGCAATGATTTCGGTGGCATTACCAATATTCAAGCTTCCGGCAAAACCCGGCTGCGTGCCATTAACATGGAGAGTACTGTCAGCTACGCTAATGGTGCCAGAGCCGAAAAGCGTATTGGCTTCAATACCGCCGCCATAACGGTCACCGCTTACCCGTTGGCTGTCCGTGATAGATAGCGTAGAAGCACCTGAAATGACAATTTGAGCACCAGCCTCCGAGTTAAGGGCACCTACTGATTGTGAACGACCATTCATATCCACAACGGAGTTGGTAAATACGTCAAGATGGGAGCTGAGCCCAAGCACATTCTCCGCCATAAACTGTAGCGTACCGGTACGAGCGAAGGTTGCGCCCGTATAGTCATTCAGCGGATTAGAAAGCGAGACCAGCGCACCAAGGCCTGCCTCGATAGCAAGGTCACCCGTGCCGGTAATTTTTGCCGACATATCGGTGGCTGGGCCGGTCGCGTTGACCGCAGGCGTGAGGATCAGGGCATTAACATCGGTGCCGAACAGATCCAAGGTTTTCAGACCATAACTAATATAGAGCCCGTCGCCATCGCTGCCAGAGGACATACGATAATCGTAAGTACCGATGGCGACAGTCTGGCTATTTTGCTCAATCGGGAGCGTCTGTGCATTGGAAATCGGCAAGCCGTTCTGGTCGATTAATGCGAGCCCACCGCCTGAGCCAATGAGAGAGCCTTGTGCGATGACCAATTTTTTGATGACGGGTGCATCATCCTGCTGAAGCAGTGGCAGTTCAGTATTCACGGTCGGTGAACTGTTGGTAAAGCTGCTTGGGATAAACGCCTGCACCGTGCCAATACCGGAAATATCAAGAGGGCCGGTTGTGGTGATGGTCGTCAGCGCACTCGGGGCTCCGAGGACAGAAGCATCAAACAGGGCCGTCCCCCCGTTGAACGAAAGACCATCAATGGTCTGATTGCCATTACCAACCGTCGTTAGATTCCCACTGTCGATGCGTAACATAGCATGAGTCAGAGCCGCCGTATTAACACCGGAAAGATCAAAACGGCCAAGTCCAAGTGCGACAGTTCCGCTAAAATCCGTACCGGCGGATGGGCTAAAGCTGAATGCGTCCGTTGCCGTAGCCATCACCGCATGCAAAATACCGGTGCCGGTTAGCACATTACCGTAAGCAAAGCCGCCGTTTATTGGCAATAGATTAAGCGTTCCATTTATTTGCGTCGATGCCGGGCCAAGATTACTCTGGGCCGTAACGGCGGCGGAACCACCAGACGCGATATCCCATAGACCGGTGAAAGTACCATTATTACCGGCAATGGCGGCATTAGCCCCTGTAATCCGGTTGGTGCCAGCGCCATTGATATTGCTGGCTAACGTGTCGTTATGACCAGAGACGACCAAGATACCGTCATTGCTTATACTATTGCTAAAAGAGCTGCCGTTGAAGCTCAAATCCAGAACGCCAGCCGCATTGATACCAACAGCACTGGTACCAAGCGATGCTGCATTGGCGGCATTGAGCGTTCCCATTTGTACCGTCGTTGCACCGGTAATAATATTGGTGCCCTGAAGCGTCCAAGTTGAGCCGGCGGCATCCACCATCAGGCTTTCAAAACCGCTTCCCGTGAGCGAACTGACCAGAGTCCCTGTGCTGTTGATACCGCCCTGAAGTAGGAGGGTATTGCCAGAAGCCATCTCAGTTTCAATATCGCCGTTAATAACAGAGGACGTTGCCAGAATAATCGCGTTGTTCGCCCCCGCAAATTTGATAGCCGTACCATCTGTGCCAGTAATAGTACCTGCGTTAATGATTGTTCCCGTATTGGCTGGGCCGAGGGTTTCAATCCCGATATAGCCCGAAATCACAGCGTCAGCACTATTATAGATTTTCATGCCCGTTCCACCGGCATAAATGCCATCATAGAGAGATGACAGACCTATGATCGAGCCGTTGTTAATAATAGTGGTATTATTTGAGAAGTGCAGGTTCAACCCGCGCCCTGCGGTAATCGTACCGTTATTGAGCAACACATTATTATTGCCAAAAATACTAATGGAGGCATTATTATTATTTGCAAGCAACGTTACGCCGGGATTGATAATCAGGCTGCTATTATCCAGCATAGGGTGAGCAATGATGGCACTATTTACTGAACCGGTGAGATTGGAAGTCACAACGAAAACTGTACCAAGCGTGTTATTAAGGTCGCATGTAAAATTACACCCCGCAGACGCGGAGGGAAGGTCTAGAGCAAAGCTGGATGATATTGTTCCTCCCAAAGTAAGAATGATAGCGCCTATTAGCGCCTCAGTTTTTTTCCTAACCATATGCATTTTCCTCTGTTATTCAAGTTACAAAAGAACTCTTTGACTGGCTATCATGCTGAAAGAAATAAATATTCTTCAAATCCAGACAAGTGAGTCGTATTCCGTCTTCTATGAAAGAAGCGTAAGCAGACATCGTTTTGGATGCCGGCTTCAAACCCCCACACTCCCCAAATTTTTTTACACGCGTATACGCCGTTCTAACCCGTTCCATCCTCTACGCCATAAGCGTTATATAAGAAACGGAGTAGCTAAATTTGGAATAGCACCAATGAATGTGTGGTTATTTTTATAGAATAACTGTAGCTCATATATAAATATAAACAGGTGGGATCTCATGATTTTTAGGCAAGACTATAACCAGCGGGGTTTTATCCAGACTCTCCTGCTACACAAAAAAGTCCTAGGCAAACGTATTCGTTTCCGTACAATTCTATCCTCTAGCTCATAACCTCTGACTGTGACCGTGATGGAGTACACATTGGATCCTCGTTTTCTTCAAGCTCATAAAGAAGCGCGCTGGGCAGTGTGGCTAACCATAGCCTACCTGATAGCCTGGACGCTGGCGGCCTATTTGCCAGACTCCCAACAGGGAATAACCGGATTACCTCACTGGTTTGAGATGGCCTGTTTGCTGATTCCTCTGGTTTTTATTCTCTTATGCTGGTGTATGGTGCGCTTTGTTTTCCGGGATATTCCGCTGGAGGATAATAACGATGCAACTTGATATTGTTCTGCCTCTGGTAGCCTATCTGGTGCTGGTGTTTGGGCTGTCGATTTACGCCTATACCAAACGTCAGAAAGGAAATTTTCTTAACGACTATTTCCTTGGCGATCGTTCCATGGGCGGATTTATTCTGGCAATGACCCTGACAGCTACCTATATCAGCGCCAGTTCGTTTATCGGTGGCCCCGGTGCCGCCTATAAGTACGGGCTGGGCTGGGTACTATTAGCCATGATTCAGTTGCCTGCGGTCTGGCTGTCACTCGGGGTATTGGGCAAAAAATTTGCCATTTTGGCCCGGCGTTACAACGCCGTAACCTTGAACGACGTGTTGTATGCCCGTTACAAAAGCAAAACGCTAGTCTGGTTTGCCAGCATCAGTTTGCTGTTAGCCTTTATTGGTGCAATGACGGTGCAGTTTATCGGTGGTGCGCGACTGCTGGAGACCGCCGCGGGAGTACCTTATGACATCGGTCTGTTGATCTTTGGTGTAACCATTGCGTTGTATACTGCTTTCGGTGGTTTCCGCGCCAGCGTATTAAATGATGCGCTGCAAGGGATGGTGATGTTGATTGGCGCCATTCTGCTTCTGATTGCAGTAATCTATGCCGCCGGGGGATTAGGTACCGCAGTAGATAAACTACAACAAATCGATCCTAAGCTGTTATCACCAACCGGAGTCGATGACTTTTTGTCCCTGCCGTTTATGGCGTCCTTCTGGATATTGGTCTGTTTTGGCGTCATTGGCTTACCACACACGGCGGTACGCTGTATTGCCTATAAAGACAGTAAAGCGGTACATCGCGGTATTATCATCGGTACCATCATCGTTGCTATTCTGATGTTCAGCATGCATTTGGCGGGGGCTTTAGGACGGGCTATTTTGCCTGACCTGACGATTCCCGACCAAGTGATCCCAACGCTGATGATAAAAGTTCTACCACCTATGGCCGCCGGTATTTTTCTAGCAGCACCGCTGGCGGCGATTATGTCCACCATTAATGCCCAGTTGCTTCAGTCAGCGGCGACGTTAATCAAAGACCTTTACCTCAGCCTAAAACCAGAACAGGCCAGCAATGAACGCCGTCTGGCGCGCATATCCAGCAGTGTGACCTTTATACTGGGACTGTTACTGATTCTGGCAGCCTGGCGCCCA
Source organism: Limnobaculum parvum (assembly GCF_003096015.2). Taxonomy (NCBI): domain Bacteria; kingdom Pseudomonadati; phylum Pseudomonadota; class Gammaproteobacteria; order Enterobacterales; family Budviciaceae; genus Limnobaculum; species Limnobaculum parvum. The sequence goes on from NZ_CP029185.2 coordinate 3,246,513, forward strand.
CCGGAAATGATTATCTGGTGGAACCTGTTAGCCTTTGGCGGGTTAGAGGCCGTATTCCTGTGGCCATTAGTCTTAGGTTTATACTGGGAGCGCGCTAATGCTCAGGGAGCGCTGTGCTCAATGGTTTGCGGTGCCGTGTGCTACGCAGTATTGGCCACCTTGAAAATCCAAATTTTTGACCTTCATCCTATCGTTCCGGCCTTAAGCATCGGCATTATTACCTTCCTGATAGGTAATAAACTGGGTGAACGTTCGGTCAGTGCACCGGTAATACCGGCAAAATAAACATTACACAACCGGGATAACTTGCTTATCCCTTAAAGAGAATTGCTATGCCTTGGATACAGCTAAAATTAAATACCACCGGTGATAAAGCGGAAGAGATTGGTGATGCACTGGTTGAGAGCGGTGCGGTTTCTGTCACTTTTCAGGATACCCACGACGTACCGGTTTTTGAGCCGCTACCGGGAGAGACCCGCCTGTGGGGTGATACCGACGTTATTGGCCTGTATGATGCAGAAACAGAGATGAAGCAAGTGGTTGCCATGCTGGAATACAACCCACTATTGGGCAACAGTTTTGTTCATAAAATCGAACAGTTGGAAGATAAAGACTGGGAGCGGGAATGGATGGATAACTTCCACCCAATGCGCTTTGGTGAACGGCTGTGGATCTGCCCAAGCTGGCGCGAAGTTCCTGATGCGAATGCAGTCAATGTGATGCTTGACCCAGGTTTGGCGTTCGGTACCGGTACTCACCCTACCACGGCACTTTGCTTGCAGTGGTTAGACAGCCTAGATCTGGCCGGTAAAACGGTGATCGATTTCGGCTGCGGCTCCGGTATCTTAGCCATCGCCGCCCTTAAATTAGGGGCAGCAAAAGCCATTGGAATTGATATCGATCCACAGGCCATTCAGGCCAGTCGCGATAACGCGCAACGTAACGGTGTCTCTGAACGCTTATCCCTCTATTTAGCGAAGGATCAACCTGAAAACCTGCTGGCCGACGTTGTGGTTGCTAACATCCTTGCTGGCCCGTTGAGAGAACTGGCACCGATTATCAGCCAACTGCCCGTGGTTGGCGGACACTTGGGCCTATCAGGCGTGCTAGCCACGCAAGCGGAAGGGGTGACTCAGGCTTATCAGGCCATGTTCCAACTCGACCCTGTTGCGGAAAAGGAAGAGTGGTGCCGTATCACCGGTGTAAAAACTCACGCTAACTGATTTAATTAAAAATTTAACAGAAGCAAGGGGTTGTCTGGTTACAGGTGACCCCTTCTGCTTTTATTTACTTATAATGCATCCTCCCCAAAATAGAGCTAGAGTAAGTTAATCCTCAGTCAATCGCCACAAAAAGCGTTGGAACACCGTCCTACCGTGCTGAATTATTCCAAACGCCTCTGAAACAGAAATTAAAAATAACTCATTGTTAAATATGAATAATAATTTAATAATCACGGTGAGGTTTTCATTTCTTTGATTTTAGTCGTCGATTGTTCAAAGTTTGTCCTTTCATCTGGTTCAAAAAATGCGTAATATACGCGCCCTTGCAGACATATATGGTCTTCGTTGTCGATGCGCATTGGTAACCTTCAGCTAACAAATCGTTTAATTGCCGCGCCAATGGCGGGAATAACAGATCGTCCTTTTAGAACGATGTGTTATGCGATGGGAGCTGGAATGACCGTTTCGGAAATGCTCTCTTCCAACCCGGAAGTTTGGCGTACCGATAAGTCGAGATTACGCATGGTACACCTTGATGAGCTCGGTATTCGGGCTGTTCAAATCGCCGGATGCGATCCGGAAGATATGGCGGCAGCGGCGCGCATCAATGTGGAAAACGGAGCACAGCTTATTGATATCAATATGGGCTGTCCGGCCAAAAAAGTTAACCGCAAGCTGGCAGGATCTGCACTGTTGCAGTATCCGGAGCTGGTTGGGAAGATCCTTAGTGCTGTGGTGAACGCCGTTGACGTTCCGGTCACATTAAAGATCCGCACCGGCTGGGATCCGGAAAACCGTAACTGTGTTGAAATTGCCCAACTGGCAGAACGCAGTGGTATTCAGGCCATTACCATACATGGACGTACTCGTCGTTGTTTATTCAACGGTGAGGCTGAATATGACAGCATTCGATCGGTTAAGCAGAACGTAGATATTCCGGTTATCGCTAACGGGGATATCACCGACCCGCATAAAGCCAGAACCGTTTTGGACTATACCGGAGCCGATGCTCTGATGATAGGACGAGCGGCTCAGGGAAGACCTTGGATCTTCCGGGAAATCCAGCATTATCTGGACACTGGGGAGCTGTTACCACCAATGCCACTCGGCGAAGTGGAACGCTTGTTAACCTCGCATGTGAGAGAATTGCACGACTTTTATGGTCAGGGCAAAGGACTCCGCATCGCACGTAAGCACGTCTCCTGGTACTTGCAGGAACATGCCCCAAATGACCAGTTTCGGCGCACCTTCAATGCAATCGAGAATGCCAATGAGCAACTGGATGCACTGGGGGCATATTTTGAAATTTTGCCTAAACAGATAGAAGAGCTAACAGAACTATGTTCGAACAACGCGTAAATTCTGACGTATTAACCGTCGCTACCGTAAATTCACAAGACCAGGTCACTCAAAAACCTCTGCGTGATTCGGTTAAACAGGCATTAAAGAACTACTTTGCTCAGCTTAACGGTCAAGACGTTAACGATCTTTATGAACTGGTACTGGCCGAAGTTGAACAACCTCTGTTGGATATGGTTATGCAGTACACTCGCGGTAACCAGACCCGCGCTGCAACCATGATGGGTATCAACCGTGGTACTCTGCGCAAGAAACTAAAAAAATACGGTATGAACTGATACTAGTCAGTTAACTGATTGATAAGAAGGTGCTTATGCTGTTGGATAAGCACCTTTTTTATTAAAAGCGATCTGGCAGAAATTTGCATTTTTAATGCCGCAGTTTAAATTAACATCGACGAATGCCGAACTTTACGATCAAAACCATCCAATTAAACATTTCCGTATGAACTTCAGCACCACGTCAGACGTCTTCATAGCGACGTTATTACGGATACTTTTGCTTTCAGAACGGGCTGGCATGATGGGCTTTGACCCACTCTTCGCTGACGGGGTGAACAAAATGCAGCTCACTGGCGTGCAACATCAGCCGTGGCGTCAATTCGGGGCTTAGTTGTCGGTGCCCGCCATACAGGTCGCAGCCCAAAATAGGGTGACCCAACTGCTGACAGTGAATGCGGAGTTGATGAGTCCGTCCGGTCTCTGGGGTTAACGCTACCCGCGTCAATGGCAGTAACGCCCCGTCTTCCAACTTATGATAAAAGCGCTCAACGACCTGATAGCAAGAACGAGCGGGCTTGCCGTGGATGGCGCAAATTGACATCAGCGGGAACAACGCTGGGTCTTTGGCAATCGCAGCATCTATCACCCCTTCATTGTTGTCCAGATGTCCGCAGAGCAGTGCGCTATACACTTTGGTCACTGTGCGCTGGCTGAACTGTTGGCAGAGGGAAGCATTTATGGCCTTATTACGGGCAATCACCATCAGCCCAGACGTACCAAAATCAAGGCGGTGGACCAGAGTACAGCCGGGGAATATCTGTACCAGACGATGATGCACTGAATCGAGATTTTGCGGATTTTTCCCCGAGAGGCTGAGCAACCCAGCAGGTTTATTGATAAGCACCAGATGATCGTCCTGATAGAGAATCTCTATCTTGTCACGGCACGGCGGGGCAATAAAGGTATCGATAATCTTAGACATCAGGTTACCCAGATGGAGTGTGGGTGCAGATGATAACGAATTTTAAACCGACTGGCGAATCTGGTCATTCCCTACGCATCCCAGAAATTTGTCATCTAGACTTAAACCAAAGACGTAGTCTGCGGAGCAATTGTGCTTTACACTGCGCGTTGCAAAAACTGAGTTAATAAACGATTAAGCAGGCGGTAATGGCGATGAATGGAACGATCACAACGTGGTTTGAAGATAAAGGTTTTGGATTTATCAAAGATGAAAACGGTGATAACCGTTATTTTCATGTGATTAAAGTCGCCAACCCTGAGCTGATTAAGAAAGATGCAGCAGTCACTTTCGAACCCGGCACGAATAACAAAGGTTTGTCAGCTCATTCAGTGAAAGTCGTACCGGAAAGCAAATACATCTATATCGCGGGTGAGCGTCTTAAACTTACATCTATCAAATCTTATCTGGTTTACAGCGAGGAAGTGTCAGCCGATCGCCATATTGATAAAGATAATGTGGTGTTGTCTGTGGGTATACTGATGAATAGTATCAGGCCGAAATCAGCCGTTAAACCTGATGAAATGCGTACGCTGAAAAAACTCGCGATCACCACCTTTCAGGGAACCACGTTAATCTTCTCGGAAGATGAGATAGACGTGGATGCTACGGTGAAGCTGCTCAAGGTCTGAAATAATTCCGACTGCAATAAACCACCCGGTAATGAAATCAGCATAATAGGCGAAAGGGACTAAAAACCCCTTTATCATCTAAAAAACAGAGCACCGCAGGCTATTTGCATCAAAGGAAGAGGAATCTGGAAAGGCAACACTCGGTGCAGATTTGAACACATCGTTCTTACGATCAGAATACCCATTGATGCTGATTAATTAGACTTCGCTGATTTACCCCAGATGCAATAAAACAGCGAAGCCAGTCAAACAGCGTTAGATCGCCCAACCGCCAACGTAGAAAGTGACCAACGCAGCAGCAATTAACACAATACTGATATTCAGCTTTCTCCACTCACCTGAGCAGATACGCCCAATCACCAGCGAGGCGAAGCCCAGCATAATACCGGTTACAATATTGGTAGTTAATACGATAAATACCGCACAAATCAACCCTGCCATCGCATCAACGAAATCGTCAAAGTCCAGACGGGCAACGTTACTCAGCATCAGTAAACCCACATACATTAACGCAGGTGCGGTGGCATAACCCGGTACCAGACCGGCTAACGGAGAGAAAAACAGCAGCAGCAGGAACAGTACACCAACCACCAGCGCCGTTAACCCAGTGCGCCCACCCGCCGCGGTACCGGCAGCTGATTCAATATAGACGGCAGCAGGAGATGCCCCAACCAGACCCGATAACATGCTGCTAACGGAGTCCGTCGTCAGCGCGCGACCACCGTTGATGATCTGCCCCTCTTTATCCAGCAGGTTAGCCTGACCGGCAACAGCACGGATAGTCCCGGTTGCGTCAAACACCGCGGTCATGACTAACGCCAGAATGCTCGGCAGAACCGTCAGTTGAAGGGCGCCCATAATGTCCAGACTGAAAATCAGTGAGGTACCATCTTTTGCCACTAAGGATGGCATCGAGCTCATGCCTTTATAAGTGACCGCCGGATCGAAGATCAAACCTAATACAGAAATCGCAACAATCACCAACAGAATGCCGCCCGGCACTTTCAAACGCTCTAAACCAATAATCACGGCCAAACCAATAAAGGCAATCATCACAGGAAAAGACGAGAAATCACCAAACTGTACCGGTAAACCCGCGCCCGGGTTTTTCACTACTGCACCAATACCGCTGGTCGCAATCATCAGTAGGAAAAGTCCGATACCAATACCGGTACCATGAGCGATACCAATAGGAATATTACGCAGAATCCATGCACGAATACCGGTAGCAGAGATCAGCGTAAACAGTACCCCCATCAGGAACACTGCCCCCAGCACGACAGGAATAGAAAGCCCCTGCCCTAACACCAAGCTAAACGCGGTAAATGCGGTCAGAGAAATAGCACAACCTACCGCCATAGGTAAGTTCGCCCACAGGCCCATGACTAAAGAACCCAACCCCGCAACCAGACAAGTAGCAACAAATACGGTTTCAACCGGAAAACCCGCTTGCCCTAACAGACTCGGAACCACAACGATGGAATAAACCATCGCCAGAAAAGTTGTCAAGCCAGCCAAAACTTCCTGACGGACACTACTGTTCCGAGCAGAAATCTTAAAATAACGGTCAAGAGAACCTTTCTGATCGGAAGAACTCGTGTCCCGATCGTTAACATTCGACATTGGTGATGTCCTCAAAAGGAATAAAAAACAGTATAAATAGTTAAGGCAAACGATTATCTGAGCTTATATACCCCCATTTCAACTTTTATTATCAAATTTTGAGAGATTTTTACGTGGAAGGTAATTTGAGGAAATAAAAACCGCTTATTGTTGCGTTTTTTTATAAAAAAGCAGCAATAAGCGGACTAATAAACGTAGGACGGATAATGACTCTGAATGTTAGCCCAGAGTTAGTGCATCATCGACACACCCAAAAAGAACAGACAAATTAACAAAGGAAGACCTAAAAGTACCAGTTCAATAATTCTGACCACCGGATTAAGCTCCTCACCTTCCGGCAAACGATACAACGCAATGGCATTAGCCAAGACAGCGATAAATGCAATAGAGCCTGCCACAAAAACATCAACCAATACCACGCTTAATGTCCAGCCCAACTCATCACCAGCCAAACCAGATGCAAGCAATTTTTGATGCTGTGACCACTGCCATAGGTATAAGGCAAAAGGAACCAACAGGGATAAGATGCCTAAAATCCAGGAAATGCGTCTTAGCATAGCAAAAACCTTAAATTAGAATAAAAAATGAAATTAACTCAAAAGAAATCAATAATTGCTTAGAATTGGCCCTGTTACTACTGACTCTGAATTCTATGTTGAGAACCCCGCTACTATAACAACTAATAGCCCTTGGGAAATCCCCTGAAATGAGGAATTCGCTCACCACCGCCGCCAAGCCCCTTTCTACATACAGCTAACCTACCGTTATCTTGCTATTTTTATATTATTTTTACGCTTTTCAAATATCTTTTATCAAAATCTTTGCATCCTAACCGCTACCCTTTCTTAAACTACCAATAAATATTCCATTCAGGAAATGATCATGAGCCTAAGCCTTATTGTCGGGGTCATATTTGTTGTACTCCTCCTCGGCTACCTTATTTATGCGCTATTTCATGCGGAGGATTTCTAATGACCATCACTCTGCTACTCACTATCGGCGCATTTCTGGCCATATTAATCATTCTGTCCCTGCCATTAAGCCGCTTACTGGTCCGGCTAATTGACGGAGAGCTCCCTTATAACATCATGCAGATAGAAAAAAAGCTGTGGCGCCTCGGTACCGTTAAGCCGAAAGAGATGACTAAATATCAATATGCTCTCGCCATTGTGGTATTTAATCTCAGCGGGCTTATCTTGCTCTTTGTCTTGCTGATGACTCAAGCATGGCTCCCCCTCAATCCAGAAAAAATGCCCAACCTATCTTGGCATCTCGCGCTGAATACTGCCGTTAGCTTTGTCACTAATACCAACTGGCAGGCCTACAGCGGCGAAAATACCCTTAGCTATTTCAGCCAAATGGTTGGCTTAACGGTGCAAAACTTCTTATCCGCAGCAACCGGCATTGCCGTTGCGCTGGTATTTATCCGCGCCTTTAGCCGCAAATTATCGCCCAGTGTCGGTAATGCCTGGGTCGATTTGACGCGAATTGTTATTTATCTTCTGTTACCGCTCTCTTTGCTGCTGGCGCTATTTTTTGTCAGCCAGGGCGTTCTCCAAAATGTCAGCCCTTACCTTCATCTGACTACATTAGAAGGAGCATCTCAAGTTCTGCCGATGGGGCCAGTTGCTTCACAGGAAGCAATAAAATTATTGGGAACTAACGGCGGTGGATTCTTTGGCGCTAATTCTGCTCACCCATTTGAAAACCCAACCGCACTCAGCAACATGGTACAAATGCTGGCAATACTCCTTATCCCTTGTGCATTGTGTATGGCTTTTGGCCGCGCCGTTGGTGACACCCGCCAAAGTAATGCGCTGCTATGGTGTATGTCGTTAATCTTTATCGTGGCGGTTATTGCAGTTTTTTATGCCGAATTGAATGGCCCTGATTACCTGACGGCCTTAGGATTAAACAACAGCATTAATATGGAGGGGAAAGAGAGCCGTTTTGGTTTAATTGCCTCTGCACTATACGCAGTGGTCACCACGGCAGCTTCATGCGGAGCGGTTAATGCCACGCATGATTCCTTCACCGCACTTGGCGGGATGGTGCCTCTGTGGCTCATGCAAATTGGTGAGGTGATATTTGGCGGCGTTGGTTCAGGACTTTACGGCATGTTGCTGTTTGTTTTGCTGACGGTGTTTGTCTCCGGGTTAATGATTGGCCGTAGCCCCGAGTATTTAGGCAAAAAGATCGAAAGTTTTGAAATAAAAATGACCGCCTTAGCGATACTGGTCACACCAACGCTGGTACTGGTAGGTACTGCACTGGCGGTAAGCGTCGATGCAGGTAAAACTGCGATTCTCAACCCCGGTGCTCACGGTTTTACCGAAATTTTGTATGCCCTATCTTCCGCCGCCAACAATAACGGTAGCGCTTTTGCCGGACTTAGCGTCAATACCCCATTCTATAACCTGCTACTGGCGCTGGTGATGCTAGCGGGCCGTTTTGGCGTCATTGTACCAGTACTCGCCATTGCCGGGTCACTGGCAGAAAAGAAACAGCAACCGACCAGCAGTGGAACATTGCCCACTCACGGCCCCATCTTTATCTGCCTGTTAATTGGCACCATTTTGCTGGTCGGCGCGCTGACTTTTGTTCCAGCACTAGCTCTGGGGCCGGTTGCTGAATATCTTCAGTTTTAATTCCGCAGATAAATCAAAGAGAAATCATTATGACTCGTCAACACAACACATTATTTGCGGCCAAACTGGTACGGCAATCGCTGAAGGAAGCGGTAAAAAAACTGGATCCCCGCATTCAATGGCGTAATCCCGTGATGTTTGTGGTCTATTTGGGTAGCCTGATAGCCACAGTCATCTGGCTGGCGATCCTCGCGGGTGCCGCTGACGGAAATGCCCTCTTTACCGGCAATATTGCCCTATGGCTGTGGTTTACCGTGCTGTTTGCCAATTTGGCTGAAGCGCTGGCTGAAGGCCGTAGCAAAGCACAGGCAGAAAGCCTAAAAGGCGTGAAAAAAACCAGTTGGGCGACCCGATTATCGGAACCTCATCCTGACGCATCTTCTGAACAAGTCACCTCAGAACAATTACAAAAAGGGGATATCGTGCTGGTTAAAGCCGGGGAAACTATTCCCTGTGATGGGGAGATCCTTGAGGGGGGTGCATCCGTTGATGAAAGTGCTATCACCGGTGAGTCTGCCCCGGTGATTCGCGAAGCGGGCGGTGACTTCTCCTCCGTTACCGGAGGTACCCGATTGCTGTCTGACTGGTTAATGATTCGCAGTACCGTCAATCAGGGAGAAACCTTCCTTGATAGAATGATCGCCATGGTTGAGGGCGCAAAACGGCGTAAAACCCCCAATGAAGTCGCACTAAGCATTTTGCTGATTGCATTAACCATCGTATTTTTAGTGGCAACGGTCACTATCCTGCCATTTTCTATCTTCAGCGTTGAAAACAGCCATTCGGGAACGGCGGTTGGGATTATTACCCTGATTGCGCTATTAGTTTGCCTGATCCCTACCACCATTAGCGGTTTACTGTCTGCTATTGGCGTTGCCGGAATGAGCCGAATGCTGGAAGCCAATGTTATCGCCACCAGCGGCCGTGCCGTTGAAGCCGCTGGTGATGTCGATGTTTTACTGCTAGATAAAACCGGAACGATCACGCTGGGGAACCGTCAGGCATCCGAATTTTTACCGGCCCCCGGAGTCAATGAAAAAGCCTTGGCCGATGCCGCCCAGCTCGCCTCACTGGCGGATGAAACACCAGAAGGCCGCAGTATTGTGATACTGGCAAAACAGCGCTTTAATCTGCGTGAACGAGATATCAGCAGCCTGAATGCCTCTTTTATTCCTTTCTCGGCTCAAACCCGAATGAGCGGCGTTAATATTCAAGATAGAAAAATACGCAAAGGCGCCGTTGATGCCATTCGTAACTATATGCAGTCCAATCATGTGGCTTTTCCTGCTGAGGTCAACGAACTGGTAGAGCGAGTGGCTCGTACTGGTGGGACGCCGTTAGTCGTGGCGGATAACCTCACCGTTTTAGGTGTTGTGGCCCTGAAAGATATTGTCAAAGGCGGCATCAAAGAGCGTTTCGCCCAGTTACGACTGATGGGAATAAAAACCGTGATGATCACCGGTGACAATCATCTGACCGCCGGTGCCATTGCCGCAGAAGCCGGTGTAGATGATTTTCTCTCGGAGGCAACGCCAGAGGCGAAATTAGCCCTCATCCGTCAATATCAGGCAGAAGGTCGGTTGGTCGCCATGACCGGAGACGGCACTAACGATGCCCCTGCGCTTGCTCAGGCCGATGTAGCCGTTGCTATGAACTCAGGCACTCAGGCAGCCAAAGAGGCGGGAAACATGGTGGATCTGGACTCAAACCCCACCAAACTGATTGAAGTGGTACACATAGGCAAACAGATGCTAATGACCCGAGGCGCATTGACCACGTTTAGTCTCTCCAATGATGTTGCCAAATATTTTGCCATTATCCCGGCCGCATTTGCGGCCACTTATCCTCAACTTAATATGCTGAATATTATGCATTTGAGTACGCCAACCTCTGCCATTCTCTCTGCGGTGATCTTTAATGCTCTAATTATTATTTTTCTGATTCCGCTGGCATTAAAAGGCGTGAGCTATAAATCAATGACGGCTTCGGCATTGTTACGCCGCAATTTATTTATCTATGGATTTGGCGGTCTGCTGGTTCCGTTTATTGGTATCAAGCTGCTCGATATGTTGTTAACCCTGATTGGTCTGGCATAACGCCTCAAACTGGATACCTGTATATGAACTATTTACGTCCTTCTATCGTACTCTTGTTATTTCTAACACTGGCTACCGGCCTGATTTATCCTCTCGTCGTAACCGGGCTGGCTCACCTGTTTTTCCCTCAACAGGCATACGGTTCGTTAATCACGGTACACAACAAAGTCATCGGCTCTGCCCTGATTGGTCAGACATTCAACCAAGCGGGCTATTTCAGCGGTCGCCCTTCTGCCACCGGTACTGAACCTTACAATCCGCTCTCTTCTGGAGCCAGTAATCTGGCGGGAAGCAATCCGTTGTTGAAACAGCGCATTAGTAACGATATCCAACGATTACAGTTGGCTAACCCCGATGCAAAAATTCCGGTTCCGGCTGAGTTGGTACTGGCGTCCGCCAGTGGATTAGATCCACATATTTCTCCACAAAGCGCCTATTTTCAGGTACCAAGAATCGCATCTATTCGCCATTTCTCACCTGAACAAGTTAGACAATTAATTAAATTGCATACACAAACACCGCTGAGTATTCTCGGTGAACCAGTGGTTAATGTACTCGAGCTGAATGTAGCTCTAGATAACGCAACTCAGGCGGGGCAATAAACATCGTTATGCCTAATAATGAAATCCAGCGGCCCGATCCGGACAAATTACTTGCCCAAGTGAATGAAGATACCCGTGGCAAGTTGAAAATCTTTTTTGGTGCCTGCGCCGGGGTAGGAAAAACCTATGCCATGCTACAGGAAGCACAGCGCCTAAGAGCTCAGGGTCTTGATGTGGTCGCGGGAATTATTGAAACCCACGGCCGTGATGAGACAGCCGCACTGCTGGATGGTTTAGAAACGCTGCCATTAAAGCGAATTCAACTGCGTAGCCACCAGATCAGAGAGTTCGATCTTGATGCCGCCCTTGCCCGCCACCCTGCAGTGATGCTGATTGATGAACTCGCCCATACCAACGCGCCGAGTTCTCGCCACCCTAAACGCTGGCAAGATGTGGAGGAGTTGTTAAATGCAGGCATTGATGTTTTCACTACCATCAATGTGCAGCATCTGGAAAGTTTGAATGATGTGGTTGGGGGGATTACCGGTATTCGAGTACGAGAAACCGTGCCAGACCATATGTTTGATGATGCCACCGACGTTATTCTGGTGGATATTCCACCGGACGATCTGCGCCAGCGCCTGAATGAAGGCAAGGTATATCTGCCCGGACAAGCCGAACGCGCCATTGAGCACTTCTTTCGTAAAGGAAATCTGATCGCCCTGCGAGAGCTGGCGCTGCGCCGAACCGCCGATCGGGTAGATGAACAGATGCAAGCCTACCGAAAATCCGGCGAGAAAGAGCGAGTGTGGCATACCCGAGATGCCATTTTGTTGTGCATCGGCCGTCATTCCGGCAGTGATAAACTGGTGAGAGCCGCCGCTCGACTGGCCGCAAAACTGGGTTGCATTTGGCATGCGGTGTATGTTGAAACACCAAGACTGCATAAAATGGCTAAAAACCAACGGCGTGCAATTCTAATGTCCCTTAAGCTGGCACAAGAGTTAGGCGCAGAGACGACAACCCTCTCCGATCCCAATGAGGAACAGGCTATCTTGCGCTATGCCCGGGAGCATAACCTAGGGAAAATTCTAATCGGACGCCGCAGTGAACAACGTTGGAAACTGCGGGGTAGCTTTGCCGATCGTCTGGGGAAATTAGGGCCAGACCTCGACCTCGTGATTATTGCCGTAGAAGATACCCCTCATCCATCACCTACTAAAGAGAGCGACAGCCGCCCCGCTACGGAAAAATGGCGACTGGAACTGTGCGGTGGTGCCGTTGCCATTCTACTCTGCTCTTTAATTACGCTGTTGGCACAATGGCAGTTGCCTATGTTCGATCTGGCAAACATTGTGATGATCTATTTGCTGGGCGTGGTCATTATTGCTCTGCTTTATGGCCGCTGGCCCTCTGTGTTTGCCACGGTGATCAACGTTGCCAGCTTCGATCTGTTTTTTGTTCAGCCCCGCTGGTCACTGTCAGTCACCGATGCGCAATATATCGTTACTTTCTGTGTCATGCTTTGTGTTGGTCTGGTGATCGGTAACCTCACTTCCGGCGTGCGCTATCAGGCTAAAGTCGCCAGACTGCGTGAACAGCGCGCCCGGCATATGTATGAAATGTCAAAAGTTCTCAGTCAGGCGCTGACCATTGAGGATATTGCTAAAAGTAGCGAACGCTTTATTAACGGCAGTTTTAATGCCAAGAGTGCGTTATTGCTACCGAATAGTAATAACCGGTTGCAGGAAGTGAAGTCAGACAATCAGCCATCGATGACCGTTGATGAATCCATCGCTCACTGGTGTTTTGATAAACGTCTGCCCGCAGGCTCAGGTACCGATACGTTACCCAGCGTTCCTTATCAGTTGCAGCCGTTAATAAGCCAAAATAGAACGCTGGGAGTTTTAGCCATTGAACCCACTAGCCTGAGACAGCTTATGGTGCCGGAGCAACAGCGGCTGCTCCAAACTTACAGCGTACTCATCTCTAACGCCCTTGAACGACTCGACTTGATTCACGCCGCCGAAGAAGCAAAGCTGAGTTCAGAACGAGAACAGTTGCGTAATTCTCTGCTGGCGGCACTATCCCACGATCTGCGAACCCCACTAACCGTGTTGTTAGGGCAAACAGAAATGCTGGCTTCCGATCTGAAAAAAAGCCACCATCCTCACTATCAGCAGGCCGAAAAGATCCGTCAGTACATTTTGAGTACCACTCAATTAGTCAATAACCTGCTGGATATGGCCCGCATCCAATCTGGCGGTTTTACGCTGAAAAAAGAGTGGCAATCACTGGAAGAGATCGTCGGCAGTGCGCTACATACGCTGGAAGGGATACTAGAAGAGAATCAATTGGTTATCCACATTCCCGCAGATTTACCGCTGATTAACTGCGATTCATCTCTGCTTGAGCGTGTTTTTCTTAATTTGCTGGAAAATGCGGTGAAGTATGCGGGGCCTCAAGCCACTATTAGTATCAGTGCCACGATTCAGTCGGAACAACAGGCCATTGAAGTTATCGTGCGAGATAACGGTACCGGTATTATTCACGGGCAAGAGCTAGCAATATTTGATAAGTTTTCCCGGGGCAACAAAGAGTCCGCCATTCATGGTATTGGGCTTGGTCTGGCAATTTGTCAGGCGATTATTCATTTGCATGGTGGTCGTATCCGTGCAGAAAATAATCCCGATGGCGGAGCCTGGTTTTACTTCACTTTACCTCTCGAGCCCCAACCCGAAATCATAACCAGTATGGAAGAATCATGACCCAACCCTCACTATCGATTCTTATCGTAGAAGATGAAAAAGAGATAAGGCGTTTTGTCCGGGCAGCACTGGAGAATGAAAACTGCCGAATTTACGAAAGTGAAACGTTGCAACGCGGACTCATGGAGGCGGCCACCCGTAAACCGGATCTGATCATTCTAGACTTGGGTCTGCCCGATGGTAACGGCCTAGACTTTATTCTCGATCTGCGTCAGTGGAGCTCGGTGCCCATTATTGTGCTTTCTGCTCGTATCGCTGAAGAGGATAAAGTACATGCACTGGATGCAGGTGCTGATGACTATCTGGTAAAGCCTTTTGGTATCAGCGAGCTCATGGCGCGCGTGCGGGTTGCATTACGGCATCGTTCCAATAGCGGTAAAGACGAGCCCATTATCACTTTTTCGAATATCCGCGTTGACTTAATCAATCGCCAAGTGCTGAAAGATGGGGCGGCGATTCATCTGACACCCATCGAATTTCGTCTGCTGGCGGAGCTATTGGCGAATACCGGCAAAGTGCTAACCCAGCGCCAGTTGCTCAACAGCGTTTGGGGGCCTAATAGCGTTGAGCATGGTCATTATTTACGCATCTATATGGGGCATCTGCGGCAGAAGCTGGAGCAGGACCCTGCCCGTCCAAAGCACCTGTTAACTGAAATCAGTGTCGGTTATCGCTTTATGCCTTGATTACTCCGGGCTCCGACGCCATTTCGCAGGCCAATTCTCCTACCCGTTTGATAGCCGCAATATAGTGCTCACTAAAGGTGTAACAATAGGAAAGACGAAATGCATTCGCGTAACGGCCACTGGGTGAAAACAGCATTCCCGGCGTCAGGCTGATATGTTCAGCCAGTGCCGCATGAAATAACTTTACACCATCAACGTTCAACGGAAGCTCCACCCATATGACAAAGCCCCCCGAAGGCTGAGTTGCCCGAGTTCCCTCGGGGAAATAGCGGGCGATCAATCCACGGGCTTCCTGCATCTGAAAGGCATAGCGTTTTCTCAACCCACGTAAATGGTGATCGTACCCACCCGTGGTGAGAAACTGCCCCAGCGTTTCCGCCAGAATAGCCGGTTCAGACATGGATGAGAGCGCTTTTAACCGACGCAATTTTTCTGCAAAACGCCCACCCGACATCCAACCAATGCGAAAATCTGCCGCCAGCGTTTTAGTAAAACTGGTACAAAAGATCACCCAGCCGTCTTTATCAAAAGCCTTGACCGCCGGTAGCGGGTCACCGAAAAACTGTAATTCCGAGTAAAGTCCATCTTCAATCATTGGAACCTGATATTGATTAACCAGCTTCGCTAAACGCTGTCGGGCTTCTATCGGCATACTGCAACCTAGAGGGTTTTGTACACTGGGCATGAGCATCAGAGCATCGATCTTCTTCTCTTTCAGCAGCACCTCAACGGCATCGACCGAGATACCATGCTGTGAATCAGTTGGAATCTCTACGGCATTAAGCCCCAGCATCGCCACCATAGAAATCATATAGAAGTAGGTTGGAGACTCCAGCCCGATACAATCCCCCGGCTTAGTTACCGCGCGAAGGGCCAATTGCAGCGCTTCCAAACAACCGTGGGTCAGAATAATGTCATCTGAGCTAAGGGACATCCCCAACAAAGGCGTTCTGCGAGCAATCTGTTGTCGCAGCCGTAGGCTGCCCGGTGGCAGGCTGTAGGTTCCTATCATATTAGGTCGGGAGCGTACTAATTGATTTAGGATACGGGACAGCTTCTTCGCCGGATAAAACGCTTCACCAACCGGGCAGGCTAAAGAGATGTCAGTAAATTTTGGATTTTGCTGTGCAGCAA
The DNA here is from genome assembly GCF_003096015.2 of Limnobaculum parvum. Taxonomy (NCBI): domain Bacteria; kingdom Pseudomonadati; phylum Pseudomonadota; class Gammaproteobacteria; order Enterobacterales; family Budviciaceae; genus Limnobaculum; species Limnobaculum parvum. The sequence continues at coordinate 3,262,466 of NZ_CP029185.2, forward strand.
AAACCATATCGATCAGATCCAGTACTTCCAACTTAGGAGAAGAGACGGGGGTAACCGGCATCGCGATTTTATTCACTTCCGGCAAACGTGCTCTAACGTAATAGCCCGACTGGGGACGCGCCTCAATAACGCCGCGATCCTCCAAATTCCGGTATGCCGCCAGTACCGTATTAATACTCACATTGCCATTACGCGCCGCATACCGAACAGAGGGTAGTCGATCGCCAGTTTGCAAAATACCACGACGAATTGACTCAATAACGCCATCAGCAACCTGCTGATATAAAGATAAATTATGGCTATCCGTCATGGTTTAACTCCGGGAAAAAGCCTGGATAACTCAATACGCTATCATAACTGTATCCATTAAAATATCAGTTTTCTGTATCTGTTACCTGAGGTATGTCGCCCCTATGATATCGTGACCTACCGTGATGATGAGTACAGAGACCGCTATGATAGATTTAGCCTTAATCAGTTATATCGTTGTGATGAGCATTACCCCTGGCCCGAATAATCTGATGCTGGCAACATCGGGTGTGAACTTTGGCCTTCGCCGCACCATGCCACATTTAATCGGCATCAGCCTCGGCTGTGGCGTGCTATGCCTTTGCATCACGCTCTCATTCAGCATGATTCTAAATAACATGTCATCCATTCGTCTGCCGCTGGCAATGCTTGGCTGTACTTACCTGTTGTGGCTATCTTGGAAGATCTGGCTGGCCGGTAGTCCTGAAGGAAAAACCCATGCTCATCCTATGTCATTGGTAGGTGCCATGCTGTTCCAGTGGGTTAATCCGAAGGCCTGGTTAATGTTGGTCAATGCAGCCATCCTGTTTAGCTCACGGGAGACGAATGTCACTGTGAGTGCTTTACTGCTTTCCGCTGCCTTTATTGTTATTAGTTTTCCCTGTATCTATGTCTGGGCGCTGATGGGAGATAAACTACGCGAAACCCTGCAAATTGACTGGCGATTACGCCTGTTTAACGGCGTGATGGCAGGCTCACTGGCATTGACCGCTTTTTGGCTATTGTGGGATGAATGGCGAACCTTTCAGGCGCTGGCGTAATTATCCACGACGATAACGCTCTGGCGTCGTTCCGGCATTATGTTGAAACATGGCAATAAACGCCGATGCGGAACTGTAACCAACCTCCAGCGCCACCTCTTGTACGGTTTTTCCCTGTTCCAGCAAAGAAATGCCATACAGAAAACGCAAACGCTGCCGCCATTCGCTAAACGACATCCCCAGTTCTTGATTGCAACGGCGAGCCAACGTACGTTCCGTGGTATAGACTCGCTTCGCCCACTGAGCCAACGGAGTATTGTCCGATGGGTTGGCTTCCAATGCCTGTAGAACTGGAGCCAAATATTTATCATCGCTGCCGGGCAACCAAGTATGTTGAACCGGCGCTACCGATAGCTGATCCACCAAAACCCGGCAAAGACGGCGATCCGCATGATTTATCGGTACCATGATATTGCGCTCAAAGCAGGATTCAACAATCGCACTGCAAATTGCCCCCATATTCAACACACAGGGTTGTTCGGGCATCCCGCCACAAAAACGAGCAGCAATATTAATGGAACGAAATCGAGTTGGCCTACGATTGTAGCTGGAGTGTTCCATACCGGCAGGGATCCAGATAGCGAATCCACAAGGCGCTAAGAAACGCTGACCTCCAATATTCAGGGCAAACACCCCTGACTTTACGCAGATGACTTGACCCCAGTGGTGAGAATGAGCAAGAAACTCCGTATTGGCATTCACCTCTTCACTACGAAAAAACAGAATGCTGTCAGGATGCGACTCTGTCGATGCAAAACGCTGTTCTCCGGGCATAGCTCTCCATCGAGTTTAATCGGGATTGTCTGAAAGACGTGAAGAATTGTCTGATTTAAAGTATATCTATCAAACAGGACAGATGTACACTCTGTTGCCTGATAATCTCTGTTTGTGAGTGACGTTCTGTATGGCCTACCTGTTTCCCCTGCTCGCCGTTCTTATTTGGGCAATTAATGCCATCGTCAATAAGCTATCAGCTGGTGCCATAGATCCTGCGGCAATCTCGTTCTATCGCTGGGCATTGGCCATACTTATCATGACGCCCTTTATTCTGCCGGGCGTCATTCGTGGTAGAAAGAGCATCTATCCCTACTGGTGGAAGCTGTTAATTCTCGGCTTTCTGGGGATGGCGCTGTACCAAAGTCTGGCCTACTATGCGGCTTACACCATCAGCGCGTTGACTATTGGTATCTTTGTCTCGCTGATCCCTTTGCTGACGGTATTATTAAGCATCCTTATTTTGAAGACACCGCCAACTCTGGGGGTAATTCTCGGTGGCTTGCTCTCCTTTAGCGGGTTGGTATGGCTGATTAGCGGAGGCAATCCTGCGGGTCTGCTATCTATTGGGGTTGGCAAGGGGGAACTGATGATGCTAACTGCCGCTACGGCCTATGCGCTGTATGGTGTGTTAACTAAACGTTGGTCAATTCCACTGTCGAACTGGCAATCGGTATATATTCAATCCTTCTTTGGCATGATGCTGCTGTTACCTGATTTTCTAATGACCGATGATATTTCACTAAACGCGCATAATATTCCATTGGTGTTGTATGCCGGTATTCCTGCTTCGGTCATTGCCCCTTTCGTATGGGTTCAAGGGGTCATGAAGCTGGGAGCCAGTAAAGCCGCCTTGTTTATGAACCTAACACCGCTGATCACCGCCATTATCGCTATCATCTTTCTGCATGAACCATTACACAGCTACCATATTGTCGGCGGTACAATCTCACTTATCGGCGTTATTCTGGCGCAACGACTGCATATTCCTTTGGGCAAAAGTAAGCCAAAAGTATCTATTGTTGAAGTGGAGAGGAAATAAGATAGGTCAGATATCAACGTTACTTGTTACCGCTGAAATCGGCTATATTCTGTAAATCTGCCATGCAACACATTATAATGAACGGACTAACTCACGCTTTTTAACAAACAGAAACGGATAACCAATGAATTTTCAACTGATGGTTGACGGTGAGGTGTTTTCGGAAGTCAGCGAGCAAATACTGAAGAAAGCCGTCGCCAGTATCTATGATGATGTTGGCAGTTTTATTGTGCTGGAACCACAAACACCGCTGGAGCGTTCGATCTATCTTCAAGCGGCATTAACTGACAACAACTATATGGTTGAAACCCGGTTAGTCTCTGGCGAAGAGTTTTCCCATTATCGTTATACCACCAACGATGTGAACGAAGTGACTGACTTCTTTGTGGCCTATTTTAGGGATAGCAAGATACCGGATTTTAAACGTTGGCATGATGCGACAGGGGAGTTTTAGGTATAAAGGCCGATAATATCGGCCTTTATTGGTATACCAATAAATAATTAATTAGGAGCCGGGTAGCGCGACACCGTTAGCCCAATCAGCTTCGGGATCTTCCATGACCACCTGATGTACCCCGCCAGGAAACTGTGATTGCAACAGTTCATACTGTTCCTGCAACTCCCCTATCGGATGTTTCCAGTCGTGGAGGTAGTAAATGGCCTGAACTTTAGCCTGTAGCATGGACTTAGTGCAGTCAAAGCAAGGACGTAGTGTTGAATAGACTACCGAGCTTTCAACCGGGTTACCAAAACGCGCGGCGGAAATAATGGCATTTTGCTCTGCGTGAACACAGATACAAACATCATAACCAACGCTGGCTTTATAAGCGGCGCGGTCACGACAGCGGACACAGCCCCCATCGATACAGTTTTTTATCCCTTCCGGCGTTCCATTATATCCCGTGGAGATGATGCGGTTATCTTTGACCATCACACCCCCAACCTTACGCCCAAGGCAGTTGGCCTTTTTACGTACGGCAATGGCGATATTCATATAATACTCGTGTCGTTCCATTCGCTTTCTCCTGATGGTGTGAATGGTTGCAGCCGGAATACCCCATGACGACTGACAGTCATGATGAATAAATTACGAATAGGTAGCAATATACCAGTGAATATTCAGCTTTTCTAATCTATCCCCATTGCGTGGATGGGTGCGGTCTTCAATATGGATAAGATTTATCGTCCAATGAAAAGCCCTGTCGAGACAGGGCGTTGGAATTATTTTGCTGAACCTCTATAACGGGTAGTGCCATCCAGAAACTAAGCCGCACTTAAATTAGCTATTTGCTGCCAATACTCAAAAAAAAAAGCCCTGTAAAAACAGAGCTTCTTATCACACCTTTTATAACGATAACCTCAGATAAACCTTAGAACGGAATATCGTCATCAAAATCCATTGGTGGTTCATTCTGCTGCATTGGTGCACTTTGCTGCTGAGCCGGGCGAGATGCCTGAGCCTGTGGCTGCTGCGGTTGACCCCAGCTACCTTGAGCTGACTGACCTTCGCCGCCACCCTGACGGCCACCCAACATTTGCATTACGCCGCCAATATTAACCACAACTTCGGTGGTGTAACGATCTTGACCGCCCTGATCCTGCCACTTACGAGTTTGCAGAGAACCTTCGATATAAACCTGTGAACCTTTACGCAGGTACTCACCCGCGATTTCCGCTAATTTGCCGAAAATAACCACACGGTGCCATTCGGTTTTTTCTTTTTGCTCACCGGTTTGCTTATCACGCCAGCTCTCAGAAGTCGCAATGGTAATATTTGCCACCGCACCACCATTAGGCATATAACGAATTTCCGGGTCTTGGCCCAGATTTCCGACTAGAATTACTTTATTGATGCCTCTGCTGGCCATGTTGATTCTCCTGATGAGTAAAGGTATACAATTTTATCCCTCGATTGTAGCATGGCAACAGGCGAAGGACACAAGCGTTAAAAAATGGAATTCAGCCCACAAACTTTATTACAACAGCAATGAAATTACATTAGCTATTGCATAACGTTTCCCAGTCAATGGCTTATCTGCCACTGTAAAATCAGACATTCAAATTACCGTGCCGCGTTTGGACAATCCCTTATTTAACATCATCAGGGATTTTTAGTGCTCGAGCCAATTCATCCAAATAGCTGCGTTTCATTATTAAGTGGTCAACATCAATTACTGCACAATTTAGCAGATACACTTCCAACGATTTATGACCGATTTCATCACCCCATATCCCAGTAACTTTCCGATACATATGAGTGAGAAGCCGCCAATTACTTGAAAATATTAGTGCTAATTTACCGCTTCACGATTAGAACGCTTTTTGTTCTAAATCACATCATAACACTGTATATCCATTCAGTTTACTTTGTGCGATAATTCGCAGTTCTGCGTCAGAATTAAACACTGTAAGGCTTGTTGAAATGGATAAGATAGAAGTCCGGGGCGCCCGCACCCATAACTTAAAAAATATCAACCTGGTCATGCCGCGCAACAAGCTGATTGTTGTTACCGGGCTGTCTGGCTCAGGTAAGTCATCACTCGCGTTTGATACCCTCTATGCTGAAGGGCAGCGCCGCTACGTCGAATCCTTATCAGCCTATGCCCGTCAGTTCCTGTCGCTGATGGAAAAACCGGATGTAGACCATATTGAAGGTCTTTCCCCGGCAATTTCTATTGAACAGAAATCCACGTCCCATAACCCGCGATCTACCGTGGGTACCATTACTGAAATTCACGATTACCTTCGCCTACTATTTGCCCGCGTGGGAGAGCCTCGTTGTCCAACCCACAATATTACACTGGCAGCCCAAACGGTTAGCCAGATGGTGGACAACGTTCTGACATTGCCAGAAAACACCAAGCTGATGTTGCTGGCCCCGGTCATTAAAGATCGTAAAGGCGAACATATTAAAACGCTGGAAAATTTAGCGTCTCAAGGCTATATCCGTGCACGAATTGATGGCGAGGTTTGCGACCTTTCCGATCCGCCAAAGCTGGAGTTGCAGAAAAAGCACACCATTGAAGTGGTGGTTGACCGTTTTAAAGTGCGTGAAGATATGGCGCAACGACTGGCGGAATCATTTGAAACCGCATTAGCCCTCTCAGGCGGTAGCGCAGTGGTTGCAGATATGGATGATAACAAAGCTGAAGAGATGGTGTTCTCCGCTAACTTTGCCTGCCCGATGTGTGGTTACAGCATGCGTGAGCTGGAACCTCGCCTGTTCTCATTCAACAACCCTGCCGGTGCCTGCCCTACCTGTGATGGGCTAGGGGTACAGCAATATTTTGATCCAGAACGCGTTGTGCAAAACGATGAGCTATCACTGGCTGGTGGTGCCATTCGAGGTTGGGATCGCCGTAGTTTCTACTATTTCCAAATGATTCGTTCACTGTCTGAACACTATAAATTTGATGTAGAAGCGCCGTTTAACAGCCTGCCAGAAAGCGTTAAAAAAGTGATCCTCAACGGTTCAGGCAAAGAAAATATTGAGTTCAAATACGTTAACGATCGTGGGGATACCACCGTCCGTAAGCACCCGTTTGAGGGTGTACTGAATAATATGGAACGCCGTTACAAAGAAACGGAATCCACTGCCGTGCGTGAAGAGCTGGCCAAATTTATCAGCAATCGTTCCTGTACTTCCTGCAACGGTACTCGCCTGAAAGAGGAAGCACGCCACGTATTTGTGGAAAATACGACACTGCCGCAAATTTCTGAGCTCAGCATTGGCGACGCAATGAAGTTCTTTGGTGCCCTTTCGTTACAGGGCCAGCGAGCACAAATTGCAGAAAAAATTCTGAAAGAAATCGGCGAACGTCTGAGCTTTTTGGTCAACGTCGGTTTGAACTATCTTTCCCTCTCTCGTTCAGCAGAAACTCTGTCCGGCGGTGAGGCCCAACGTATCCGACTTGCCAGCCAAATTGGTGCTGGTCTGGTTGGGGTAATGTATGTGCTGGATGAACCGTCCATCGGTTTACACCAGCGCGATAACCAGCGCCTGCTGGATACCTTAATTCATCTGCGTGATCTGGGTAACACCGTCATTGTGGTTGAGCATGATGAAGATGCCATTCGTGAAGCAGACCACGTCATTGATATCGGCCCTGGAGCCGGAGTTCATGGTGGTAACGTGGTTGCAGAAGGCACCATGGAAGACATCATGAAGGTTCCTGAATCACTGACCGGTCAATTCCTGTCAGGTAAACGCAAAATTGAGATCCCGAAACAGCGGGTTCCCGCAGATGCCAATAAAGTACTGAAAGTGATTGGCGCAACAGGAAATAACCTGAAAGACGTTACGCTGACCGTTCCTGTGGGTCTGTTTACCTGTATCACTGGCGTTTCCGGTTCAGGAAAATCTACGCTAATTAACGATACGCTGTATCCCATTGCTCAGCGCCAGCTTAATGGCGCGACCGGTGATGAAGTCGCACCTTACAAAGAGATTACCGGCCTAGAGCACTTCGATAAGGTGATTGATATTGACCAAAGCCCCATCGGACGTACGCCTCGTTCTAACCCAGCAACCTATACCGGCATTTTCACTCCCATCCGTGAGCTGTTTGCCGGTGTGCCTGAGTCTCGCGCTCGTGGCTATAATCCAGGCCGTTTCAGTTTTAACGTTCGCGGTGGTCGCTGTGAAGCCTGTCAGGGTGATGGCGTCATTAAAGTTGAAATGCACTTCCTGCCGGATGTGTATGTTCCTTGCGATCAGTGCAAAGGTAAACGCTATAACCGTGAAACGCTGGAAGTTAAATATAAGGGTAAAAACATCAACGAAGTGCTGGAGATGACGGTCGAAGATGCCAGAGAGTTTTTTGACGTGGTACCCGCGCTATCACGCAAACTGCAAACCTTGATGGATGTTGGCCTTTCCTATATTCGTTTAGGTCAGTCTGCCACGACATTATCCGGCGGTGAGGCCCAACGAGTGAAACTGGCAAAAGAACTTTCCAAACGCGGAACGGGTCAAACCCTGTACATTTTGGATGAACCCACCACCGGTTTGCATTTCGCCGACATTGAACAACTGCTTGTAGTACTTCATCAGCTACGAGATCAGGGCAATACTATCGTGGTCATTGAACATAATTTAGACGTGATTAAAACTGCCGACTGGATCGTCGATTTGGGTCCAGAAGGTGGTAGCGGCGGTGGTCAGATTCTGGTTTCTGGTACGCCAGAAACCGTGGCCCAATGCGCCGAATCGCATACCGCCCGCTTCCTGAAGCCAATTCTGGAAAAAGGCTAAAGGCTTCTCAGAAGGGGGGCATATTCAAGCGTCCCCCCCTTTTATTTACCGTTTTTCTTCAACCGATTTTGTTTGAATATATCAGTCCTTGTCACTATTAAAAGCAGAATAGTATTCAAACTGATTTATAATCATCGTATATTGCCTGCCTTTGCAGGAGCGTTATTTTTGGTATTTAAGGAATAAATATTTATGTCGTTTTCTTCTCATTTCCGCTGGCTGGCTATTTCGTTGCTGGCACTCATGTTAACTGGTTGTAACTACAACGAAATTCAAACTCAGGATGAAAATGTTACGGCCAGTTGGTCTGAAGTTTTGAACCAATATCAGCGCCGTGCTGACTTGATCCCCAATCTGGTTTCAACCGCCAAAGGCTATGCTTCCCACGAAGCTGATGTGTTTAAACAGATTTCCGACGCTCGCTCAAGAATTGGTTCTACAGAACAGAATATGGCGGCGCCAGATAGCGAAGAGGCTATGCGTTCTTTCCAGCAGTCACAGGCTCAACTGGGTAGTGCATTATCGCGCCTGCTGGTTATCAGAGAAAGTTATCCTGACCTGAAAGCCAATGAAATGTTCTCTAACCTGATGACGCAACTGGAAGGAACAGAGAATCGAATCGCCGTTGCCCGCCAGCGTTATATTAAAGCGGTTCAAGATTACAATCTGCAAATTCGCCGCTTCCCTGGGCTGATTACCGCCAAAATATTAGGCTATAAAACCAAGCAAAACTTCCTGCCGGAAAATAGTGAACAAATATCAACGGCACCAAGCGTTGATTTCTCACCTTCAGGCAGCGATCGGAGATAGTTATGCGCCGTCTGGTACTGTTTGGACTGTTTTTTCTGTCACTGCTGGCAAACGCGGCACCGATTGCTGTGCCGCCATTACAGCAACAGATAACAGACCTGACTGCTACGCTGTCAGCAGACAGCGTCCGTACCCTGACTCAGCAAGCTGCAAGTCTGGAGAAAACCACAGGGCATCAGCTTGCTGTATTGATTGTCGACACAACCGGTGATGAAACTATCGAACAGTTTGCCACGCGGGTTTTTGACCAGTGGCAACTGGGTAAGAAAAATGTCGATGATGGCATATTGCTTCTGGTGGCTAAATCCGACCGAACGATGCGAATTGAAGTCGGCTATGGCCTAGAGGGCGATCTGACCGATCTTCAGACCAGTCAGATTATTAACCGTCTTATTATTCCAAGCTTCAAGCAGAACGACTACAACCGAGGAATTGAGCTGGCTGTAGAAGCCATCATCCATCAGCTAACCCCTGAACATAAAGATGACGCTTCTGCTCAACCGACTCATGCACAGACTGAAACGGAACCTCTTGATGAAGGTCGCTCTATTCTGTGGTTGGCCGCTCTGGTAACGCTATCCAGCCTGTATCGTAAACTGAATCTATTGAAGAAGATGTTTGTTACGAGCCTGACGCTAACCATTGGCGTTCTGCTATTTCAACTGCTCGTTAATCACGCGGTTGTTTGGTTGGAACTGCTTTTGTCATTTGGTCTGGGCGCTATCGGTACCTTACTTGCCCCGATGCTATTGAACATATTACTCAGCGGCGGTGGCCGTGGTGGTGGATTTGGCGGCGGCGGTGGATTCGGTGGTGGTGGCGGATTCGGCGGTGGCGGTGGATTCGGTGGCGGCGGCGGTCGTTCAGGCGGCGGCGGGGCATCTGGCCGGTGGTAATTGCTTTAATAATGGGTTGATAAACTAAGCATCAACCCACTTTAATTTTCATCGCTATTCTGCTGCTATTTGCCAGTTACCGAAAAAACAACATCTATGCGTTAAAAGCATTCTATCTGAACTAGGATGCCCACACCGCATCCACGATATAAATTATTATCACTTATTGTCTGAATCATCATCTGATGTGATGATTAACTCGTTCTGAACGTCTAGCTCGTCAATCACTTCTTTAGTAACGCGCGTTAACGGAACTTCTTTTGGTGTCCACTCTTCAGACTGACCAACAAAAACGCCACCACGTTTAATGGCAATATTTTCACAACAGCTGGTGCCACGTAACATACCGTGTTCAAGAATATCGATATTCTCAGCATAACAGCTACCGTGAACCTGCCCGTCAATAATGATTTCTGGTGCGTTCAATTGGCCTTTGACATATCCGGTGTTCATGATGCGGATAGAGCCTTCAGTAATATTGATATTACCGATGATTTTGCCATAAATCTGGATATCGCCACTGTCTTCAATGTCACCAACGAATGAGGCATTTCTGGCGATAATAGTGCAGCGATTACGCACATCAATACTATCTGAATAGACTTTTGACTCACTACCTGAAATCGTACTGGAAATGTTACTGGTTAACGATTGTGACTGAGTGCCTGTCATCTCATATTTAGATGTTTTTTTCCCAAACATAGATATTAATTTCGTCCTTATATTAGTTAAATAGCAAAAGAAAAACAGTATAGATAACGTTGATGAAATAACACCCGACACCAAATAACCAGAGATATACAAAGCGAGGGCACTTATCCATAAGATCAGTACGCTGCATAGAAGAACATCCCTAAGAGGCTGATTATGCCTGCTTCTAGCATTCATGGAACTACATTCCGGTAATAATTGATGGGTAGCAATAGGTGTTAAACTGTTACATAAAAATGCTCGTGCGAGCGCTGGGTCATTTTATGCTTATTTAACCTGAAGTGCACCTGCTGTATTGCGAATTATATAATAGTCACGGTGCTATTAATCGTCATATCTCGTTCTTATATCGGGATTATTCTCTATATTCCCTTGCAATAAATAAATAATTACTTACCAAAAATTCGCTAATGTTGCTTAATTTAGCTAAACAAGTAAATAAATCAAATAGTACAGATGAAAACCTGTTGCTTATTGTATTGCTTTCGAACTTTCTCCTGCCGCTAGAGACTTCTTGACATACGCAGGTAGCAAGGCTCTCACCTCCTGATAGGAAATATCAATCATATTTTTTATCAGCGTGCCTTCCAACGTCCCATCAAGAAACAGCGTATTCCATAACGCCTTATTCAGATGATACCCTGGAATAATATCCTGATACTCGTCCCGTAAACGTTCCGCCAGCGCTGGTGAACACTTAAGTGAGATACAGGGCCTGCCGTTTAAATCACTCAGGATGGCAAATATTTTACCGCCAACCTTAACACGATCGGCTTCCCAAAGTGGTTGATAATCATGAACACTGCCTACTTGAGTTAAACAATATTTAATACAATCTTGCTTATCCATATTAATTTACCACGCTTTTTATCACGTTAATTATTTTTATGATGCTAATTAATCATCTTCATGAATATTACCGATAAAGATAGCATTATCTTCCTTTGTGATGTTTATTCGTGATTCAGTTCAAATAGAAATATAAAAAAACAAGTAAGCTTCGCATATTAAATACAGAATATAATGAGTAAAATTCATATATAATAAGCGATGTTACATAAATTTTTACAACGATGGCTATGTAATAGATAGCAATAAGAAAATTTCTTTGATGCATACCAAAAATAGATTAACAACACATGATTTAAAATGCTTTTTACTTCTTGTATGACGATTATGCTAGTCGGATCATAAAATACAGATACATTTCTTTGCTAAAATAGCGCCACACCTTATAACAGAATAACAAAACCCTATGTGCGGTTATCCGGAAAATATTTAAACCACAAGAATCAATCTTGATGTACAACTCAGCAGAAACGAAAGACTTAACAACCTTCATATTCATTACTCCGGCTCTCGTTTTGCATATTCTTATAAAAAATTCAGGTAAATCAAAATTAAGGCAGCACTATGACAAATCACTCGCATACACTGGAGCACGATAAACCTTTACTCGCAGAACCGACTAAGAAAGCCTTCTGGAAAGGTCTGGGATTCCAGATTGCAGTCAGTATGATCTTGGGGATTTTGGTAGGATTTATTTGGCCAGAGTTTGCCACCAGCCTGAAGCTGCTGGGTGATATTTTTTTACGATTAATTAAAAGTGCCGTAGCGCCATTAATCTTTTTAACAGTATCTCTGGGAATCGGCGCTGCTGGCGATATCAAACAGGTCGGGCGGGTTGGTCTGAGCGCTATCATCTATTTTGAAATTGTCTCGACCATTGCCATTTTATTTGGTTTTGGAATGGGGGAACTGCTCAGCGTTGGTAGCGGCACGGTATTAACCGAAAGCCATGTTAACGCTCAAGCTACCAGCTTGATTCAAGCCTCCCATGCGGCACCAAAATCTTTCGCCCAATTTTTCCTCGAAATATTCCCCGATAGCTTTATGGGCGCTTTTTCCTCTAATAATTTATTACAGGTTCTGGTACTAGCGCTGATGTTTGGCTTCGGTATTCTGCTGCTGAAAGAGAAAGAGCGTTTAGCTGTAGAGAGTGCTCTCAGCTTCATTGCTAAAGCCTTCTTTAAATTTATCCACGTTATTATGCTGTTGGCACCTATCGGTACTTTTGGTGCCATTGCCTATGCGGTAGGCAGTAACGGTGTGGATATGCTGATTAAGCTAACCTATTTGGTATTCGCTTTTTACCTGACGCTGATCCTGTTTATCGTCATTGTACTAGGCGCTGTCTGCCTAATTTTTAAACTTAATCTGCTTGATATTATTAAGTTTATCAAAGAAGAACTCTACATTACTTTCGGAACAGCCTCCTCTGAGAGTGTGCTACCTCGTCTGCTGGAAAAACTACCCAAGTATGGCGCTTCACGCCAGACAGTAGGGCTGGTTTTACCAACCGGCTATGCCTTTAATCTGGATGGAACCTCAATTTATATGTCAATGGGGGTCATCTTCTTGGCGAATGCCTATGGTATCCCACTTAGCATTGAGCAGTTATTTGGCATTCTGTTGATTATGCTATTAACCTCCAAAGGCGCAGCGACGGTTTCCGGCGGAGCCTTCGTCGTATTTGCCGCCACTATTACCACGACCGGACTATTGCCATTAGAAGGTGTTGCCGTGATGTTCGGTGTTTATCGCTTTATGTCGATGGCGCTGGCGGTCACCAACATTATTGGTAACACCGTGGCAACGATTGCAATAGCAAAAATAAACCGGGAATACCACCCGAGTCGGCGGCAAAAGCTGGAAGATGATGAGGATTAATCACGCTAATCAAAAACCATCCGGCACCTTGCCATAGCAGCGTGCCGGGGTGGTCGTTTAGTCAATATATCGAGTTGCTACCCGGGCTGTCAGCTTGGTAATTAACTCGTAAGGAATAATACCGGTATATTTTGCAATGGTTTCTACCGGTAATTCTGGCCCCCAGATAGTCGCTTCATCACCCACTTTATCCGAGGCATCCGGGCCTAAGTCCACCGTGATCATATCCATCGAAACGTGACCAACTAAAGACACATGCCGGCCGTTAATCAACACCGGTGTACCATTTGGTGCATCGCGAGGATAGCCATCACCATAACCAATGGCAATCACGCCTAAACGTGTATCTCGCTCACTGACCCAAGCACCACCATAACCTACCGGCTCACCCGCTTTATGCTCGCGTACCGCAATTAGACTGGCTTTTAACGTCATCGCCGGTTTAAGGCCGAATTTATCCGCAAAAGTATCCGCCAAAGGAGAAACGCCATACATAATAATACCAGGGCGGATCCAATCGCGATGCGCTTCTGGCCAAAGCAAAATACCGCCAGAAGCCGCTAGGCTTTTCAAGCCTGGCTTGTTATGCACAAAAGCATTAAAGCAATCAATTTGCTTACGGGTGGTATCCACGTCAGGTTCATCAGAGCGACTAAAATGACTCATAATATTAACCGGTTGAACCACATTCTCGCAGGCGCTTAAGCGCTGGTAGAATGCATCCGCCTGCTCAGGACGTACACCAAGGCGATGCATACCGGTATCCACTTTCATCCATACGCGTACGGGACGATCGAGATCGCTCTGCTCCAGTGCTTCTAATTGCTCAACACTATGTACTACCGTTTCGATATTATTGACTGCCAGCATTGGTAAGTCTTCGGCGCAGAAAAAACCCTCCAGCAATAAAATCGGTTTAATCACGCCACCAGAGCGCAGCATCAGCGCCTCTTCAATACGGGCAACGCCGAAGCAATCAGAATCAGGCAGAGTGTGAGCGACCTCTAACAGGCCGTGCCCATAGGCATTGGCTTTTATCACGGCAATAATGCGACTTTCAGGAGCTATTTGGCGAATACGTTGTAGATTATGTTTCAATGCGCCGCGGTCAATTACCGCTGTTGCCGAGATCATTTTTAATCCTTAGTTAATACACGATGACAGAGTGGAAACGGCTGCCAAAACCACAGCTCGAACGTTTTCCACGGATAAAGCATTTATTATTATTCTACTTTTATGAAGTGATTGTGAAATCATTTGGTAATCAACCGTCAATAATGTTTTAGGCTAGATGCCTAAAACCGGTTATTCGTCATTAAATTGCGGACCAGCATAGTTATCAAATCGGGACCATTGCCCTTGGAATGTCAAGCGAACCGAACCGATAGGGCCGTTACGCTGCTTACCGAGAATAATCTGTGCGATCCCCTTCTCTTCACTGTTCTCGTTATACACTTCATCACGGTAAATAAACATAATGACGTCCGCATCTTGCTCAATGGAGCCAGATTCACGTAAGTCTGAGTTAACCGGGCGTTTATCGGCCCGTTGTTCCAGACTACGGTTAAGCTGAGACAGTGCCACGACCGGTACCTGTAGCTCTTTTGCCAGTGCTTTCAGTGAACGAGAAATTTCAGCAATTTCCAACGTCCTATTGTCTGAAAGCGCCGGTACGCGCATCAGTTGCAGGTAGTCGATCATAATCATGCTGAGCCCGCCATGTTCGCGGAAAATACGCCGAGCACGGGAACGAACTTCCGTTGGCGTCAGGCCAGAGGAGTCATCAATATACATATTGCGTTTTTCCAGCAAAATACCCATGGTGCTGGAAATTCTGGCCCAGTCTTCATCATCTAACTGACCCGTACGAATTTTGGTTTGGTCTACGCGCGAGAGTGAAGCCAGCATACGCATCATGATCTGTTCGCAAGGCATCTCAAGACTGAAGATAAGCACTGGCTTTTCCTGCATCATGGCTGCGTTCTCACACAGGTTCATAGCGAAGGTGGTTTTACCCATCGAAGGACGCGCGGCAACAATAATTAAATCCGACCGCTGTAAACCGGCGGTTTTCTTATCTAAATCATTAAAGCCAGTAGAAACGCCGGTCACACCGTCATGAGGTCGTTGATACAATTGTTCAATACGGGATACGGTATCCTCCAGAATCTGGTCGATACTTTTTGGCCCTTCATCTTTGTTGGTACGGCTTTCTGCAATCTGGAAAACTCGGGATTCCGCCAGATCCAACAGATCTTCACTGCTGCGCCCCTGAGGGTCATAACCGGCATCGGCAATTTCATTGGCTACCGAGATCATCTCACGGACTACCGCGCGCTCACGAACGATGTCCGCATAAGCACCAATATTGGCCGCACTCGGGGTGTTTTTTGACAGCTCCGCCAGATAGGCGAACCCACCCACCTGATCCAGTACCCCTTTTTGTTCCAACGATTCAGATAGCGTAATCAAATCGATTGGCTTACCCAGCTCCAACAGTCGCTGCATTTCACCAAACACCGTGCGATGGGGTCGACTGTAAAAGTCGTTGGCGGTTACCCTCTCAGACACATTATCCCAGCGCTCGTTATCCAGCATCAGACCACCCAATACGGATTGTTCGGCCTCAAGGGAATGAGGCGGCATTTTCAGCCCTTCCATTTGACGGTCGATAGGCCGTTCGTTACGGGCGTTCTGCTTATTAAAAGGTGTTTTGCCAGCCATGGGAGAATTAGCGATCCGATTACGATTAAAAGATAACAGCTAAGCAGTATACGCGATGATGGCAACCTACCCAACGATCAACATGGCTGCTATGATGAATTTAATCTATGTTGATTAAAAATCATTCATTACCCCGGAGTTTGTATTATGGCTAAACGTATTGAATTTGCTGCAAATGGCGGTCCGGAAGTGCTGAAATATGTTGATTTTCCCCCAAGACAACCAGCCGACAATGAAGTGTTAGTCGCCAACAAAGCTATCGGAATTAACTATATTGATACCTATATTCGTAGCGGCCTGTATCCAACACCGTCTCTCCCCTCAGGATTAGGTACCGAAGCCGCAGGTATCGTAGAAAAAGTGGGTGCCGGAGTAACACACATTAACGTTGGCGATCGGGTGGTCTATGCCCAATCTCCATTAGGGGCTTATAGCGATGTCCACTGCGTAGCGGCGGATAAAGTGGCCAAACTCCCGGATGCTATCTCATTTGAACAGGCGGCGGCTTCCTTCTTGAAAGGGTTAACGGTTTATTATTTACTGCATATGACCTATCAGGTAAAACCGGGAGAAACCATTTTATTTCACGCTGCTGCCGGTGGTGTAGGTAAAATTGCCTGTCAGTGGGCAAAAGCGCTGGGCGTTAAGCTCATCGGTACCGTAGGTTCTGCTGAAAAAGCGGTGCAAGCTAAGAAGGATGGGGCCTGGGCCACGATTAACTATCAGGAAGAGGACATTGCCAAACGTGTTTCAGAACTGACTGACGGTGAAAAAGTGAATGTGGTCTATGACTCAGTGGGTAAATCAACCTGGCTCGCCTCGCTGGATTGTTTGCGTCCACACGGATTGATGGTCAGTTTTGGTAATGCCTCCGGCCCGGTTACCGGTGTGGATTTAGGCATTCTCAATCAAAAAGGCGGGTTATATGTTACTCGACCGTCACTGGGCCACTACATCACCACGAAACAGCTATTACAACATGCGGCGAATGAACTGTTTTCCATGATCGCCAGTGGTGCCATTAATGTGGACGTAGCACCAGAACAGAAATTCCCGCTTAAAGAGGCAGTTCGGGCTCATCAGGCATTGGAAAGCCGAATAACATCAGGGTCCTGTCTGTTAATCCCCTGATGAATAAAGAAGAATAAAGCACAATAATACTGACTAACGAATGGATATCCATAATGGGAATACAAGCCTGCTATATGGCCATTGATGAAGATGGCCTGAACCACCTGATAGATCTTGATGAAGTCGATCTGGTTGATGAACTGGAAGAGCTGGAGGAACACAACGACACGCTGGACATCGGAAAAATGTGGGATGGTCTGCATTTTATATTGACTGGCTGCTCCGCTAGCGAGCCTAGGGAAGATGATCCATTGAGCGATGCCGTTGTTGGTATTCATATACTGGATGAAGAGAACTTTATTGCCGCCATAGGAAATAATGAACTCCCTCCGATAATTACCGCCCTGAAACAGATCGATTTAGTTTGGTTGAAATCCCGATTTGATCCTCAACTATTGAGCGACTCGGAGATCTATCCTGATATCTGGACTTCAGAACCTAAAGATTCGCTGTATGCTGAATTAGAGCAGGCATTAAAAGAACTGATAAGTTTTTACCAGCGCTGTCTGGATAATAATATGCATGTTGTTGTAAGTATTTACTAATTTCCCTCAGGGTATGGTGCTGAAGCATGCCGTACCCTTCCTCTTGTTTTTCCTGTCGGAAAATAGCTAACAAAAAATGATTCTGCTTGACTTAGAGTGCACTCTAGCCCTTAAGGTGATTCCTCTTATCCGTAAAAGGCGTGTTATATGAAAATTGGCACACTGGCGAAAAAGACCGGCTTATCTCCCCATACGCTTCGATATTACGAACGTATCGGGTTGCTCCCGGTAGTTTATCGGGATAGCAGCGGACAAAGAAATTATGACCAACGAGTACTGGATCGCATTGAGTTTCTCAGCAAATTGAGAACCACAGGTATGCCTCTGCGCGATATGCAGCAGTATGCCGAGATGGTGAGTCAGGGTGATAGCACTGCCGATCTACGTCGACAGTTGCTGGAACATCACCGTCAACAAGTTCAAGACCGACTAGCTGAATTGCAAAGTTGTCTGCTAGTGATTGATAAGAAAATTGATGGCTACTGCAACAGCAGTTACATGATTACTGATACAACAGGAGATCCCAAATGAAATACGTCCGTTTTGGTTCTACAGGCATCAAAGTTTCCCCTATCTGTCTAGGCTGTATGACATATGGCAGCCCAGAATGGCGGGAATGGGTATTAGATGAAAATGGTACCCGGCCCTTTATCAAAAAAGCATTGGACCTCGGCATCAACTTTTTTGATACCGCAGATATGTATTCCCTTGGCGCCAGCGAAGACGTTTTAGGTAAAACGCTGTTGAAGATGGTTCCCCGAGACGATGTGGTTATCGCCACCAAAGTGTTTAACCCAATGAGCGATAACCCTAACGATCGAGGCCTGTCCCGTAAGCATATTCTGAAAAGTATTGATGCCTCACTGAAGCGCCTAGGAACCGACTATATCGATCTGTATATCATCCATCGTTTCGATCCTGAAACCTCAATTGAAGAAACCGTTGAAGCGCTAGATACCGTCGTACGCTCCGGCAAAGCCAGATACATCGGCGCATCTTCAATGCATGCCTGGCAGTTTATGCGGATGTTATCCCTACAAGAGCAGCATGGGCTGGCCAAATTCGTCTCAATGCAGAATCACTACAACCTGATATATCGCGAAGAAGAGCGAGAAATGTTGCCTTTGTGCGAAGAGATGGGAATTGCCGTCACACCGTGGTCGCCACTGGCGCGCGGCGTATTAACTGGATCCAGAAAGAATCAAACTATTCGGGCAACCACCGATACGCCAGCACATCATTGGTACAACCATCAGGCAGAAGAAGATGCCATCGTTAGCGCGGTAGAACAGGTCGCCACCGCCCGCGGCGTTCCTCCTGCACAGATAGCATTGGCTTGGGTAAGGCACCGTAAAGTGGTGACATCCCCAATTATTGGTGCATCTAAACCGCACCATCTGGATGATGCCGTCGCTGCCCTGTCATTAACGTTGAGTGATGAAGAGGTGGCGAGACTGGAAGCACCATACCGCCCAAGAAATCTGGCGGGACACGAGTAAGTCGTTCCGTGATAAAACCAAAAAAAACGTAATAGTTGCATTAAAGATGGTTTTCCGGCCGGGCTCAATGATGACATACGCATAATTGTCATTACGGCCGGAATATCCATTGATGCCCGTTGAGTAAGTCAGTCCGCAGTCTAAGGGACTCTGTCATAGAAGCTTTTTACTATTTGGATTTAGAACAAACTTAACTGGATTTCTCCGTCACCATCGCCAGTGCCTGTCGCAATACTTCAACATCCGCTCCGGCTTTATGCGCATTCTCACTTAAATGCCGGCGGAACTGACGCGCGCCGGGGATCCCTTGAAACAGTCCCAGCATATGGCGGGTGATATGTCCTAAATAAGTGCCTTTAGAGAGCTCCTGCTCAATGTAAGGATACATCGCCTCAATTACCGCAGCGGCCTGAGGGATTTCCCGTTCGATACCAAAGAGTTCACTATCAACTCGCGCTAGTATCCCCGGGTTCTGATAGGCTTCACGCCCCATCATCACGCCATCAACATGTTGCAGATGAACCTTCGCTTCTTCCAACGTTTTAATGCCACCGTTAATGGCAACGGTCAAATGAGGGAACTCTTGCTTAACCAAATAGACTCGAGAGTAATCCAGCGGTGGAATCTCCCGATTCTCTTTTGGACTTAAACCTGATAACCAGGCTTTGCGCGCATGAAGCGTGAAGTTATCACAACCGCCCCGCTCTGAAACAACGGAAATAAAACGCTGCAAAAACTCATAGTTATCAGAGTCATCAATCCCAATTCGTGTTTTTACCGTTACCGGTATGGAAACCGCCTGCTTCATTGCACTGACACATTCAGCCACCAGTTCAGGTTCCGCCATTAGGCAAGCGCCAAAACGTCCGTTTTGCACCCGATCGGAAGGACAGCCAGCATTCAGGTTAATCTCGCTATAGCCCAATTCTTCCGCGCGCTTAGCGCATTCCGCCAGCGCCTGAGGTTCACTCCCCCCTAGCTGCAACGCAACCGGCTGCTCTTGCCGGCTGTATGCCAGATAATCTCCCTTGCCAAACAGGATCGCGCCGGTAGTGACCATTTCGGTATACAGCAGCGTTTGCCCGCTTAATAAGCGGTGGAAATAGCGACAATGGCGATCGGTCCAGTCGAGCATCGGGGCAACGGAAAAGCGCTGCATGGGGTATTGTATTGATTTATCAGAATTCATAAAGAAATTAGCGGCTACCAGATAGTTTTCTTGATCGACGAACGCGATACCAGCATGGGGTTCGGCGGGATGATTACCGACATTTTACCATAGAAACGGCAACTGTTGTTATCGCCCTTCCCACGATTATTCGGTTGAGGGATATGCTATCGGCGTTCTTTATTAAGCATGGTAGAATCATTATCAGGATTGTGAATAACAGAGATACCAATGAAATCAGCCAATATTGAGTCTATGCTGACAAAAGCCCAAAAGCTGTGCGATCAGCGAGCAGTGCGTTTAACTCCTCAGCGTTGTCTGGTGTTACGCCTAATGGCGGAACAAAAGAATGCTATCAGCGCCTATGACTTATTAGATCTGCTGCGTGTCGCTGAACCTCAAGCCAAACCCCCTACGGTCTATCGCGCACTCGACTTTTTACTTGAGCAGGGCTTTATTCATAAAATCGAATCCACCAATAGCTATGTAGTTTGCCATCATGTAGGTGAGCCGCTGCACACTTCTGCATTGTTCATTTGTGATAGCTGTGGATTAGTGACCGAGCATCACGCAGAAGGTATAGATCAACGATTGAAAGAACTGGCGGAAAAAAGTCACTTCACGATTCAGCATAGCGTACTGGAAACTCATGGTATTTGTTCACAATGTGCTAATAAATAATACATTAACTATTAATCCATTTTAATTATCCTTTCTATTTCACCTCCTTAAAAATAGAAATAATATTTGCTTTGTGCTCGATCGGAAGGCCATTTGGACTTAACGTCGGTGCGTATTGAGCCTCGCTCAAAGGGACAGAAAATCAAAAAGCGCCCTAAGGCGCTTTTTGATTTTCTGCTATATTCGCTATCCGTTTTCACATCAGCCAATATCTAATTTTTGGATATTGCTTAATTACATCCAGTCGCCGTTACGAATAACACCCACTGCAAGCCCTTCAATGGTTAGGCTCTGCTCACGCAGATCAACCACTATGGGTGAAAACTCTTCATTTTCAGGCAGTAACTCAACAACATTACCTTGTTTTTTCAGACGCTTAACCGTGACTTCATCATCAATACGTGCAACCACCACTTGGCCGTTACGTACATCCTGAGTTTTATGCACCGCAAGCAGATCGCCATCCATAATACCAATATCTTTCATTGACATGCCGCTAACGCGCAGTAAAAAGTCAGCGTGCGGCCTGAACAGCGCCGGATCGATCTGATAATGACTTTCCACATGTTCCTGAGCCAGTAAAGGTTCACCTGCGGCGACTCGACCAATTAACGGGAGGCCTACATCTTCCGTTTCCAGCAGCAGACGAATCCCCCTAGATGCCCCATTAATGATCTCAATCACCCCTTTACGAGCTAAAGCTTTCAAATGTTCTTCTGCCGCATTGGGTGACTTAAACCCTAAGGTTTGGGCAATCTCTGCACGAGTCGGCGGCATCCCTGACTGATTGATATGATCGCGAATCAGGTCATAAATTTGTTGCTGTCTAGCGGTTAATGCTTTCATTTTTCGATTCCCTTACCCTGTTTTTTTATACAGTTATGCTGTGAGTATATACAGGTATCCGCTAGATGAAAACCTTCATATTTCATATTTACGAGATATATCGAGAAAAATGACTCCAAAGCACAGAAACCCAGACAAACAGCGCCAGTAATATCATAATCAGTACAGCCGCAGATCCCATGTCCTTCGCCCGACCCGAAAGCTCATGGTGTTCGGTACCTATACGGTCAACGACCGCTTCAATCGCACTATTGATAATTTCAAAACCCACAATCAATACCACCGAACCAATCAGCAAGATTCGTTCAACGAGGGTGACATCCAACCAACTGGCGAGAATAATGGCCACCAGCAGCAGCACAATTTCCTGACGAAAAGCAGCTTCATTTTTCCAGGCGGCCTGTAAGCCACCCCATGAATATCCTGCTGCTTTAATGATACGAGTAAGCCCTGTCACTTGGTTCATTCATCAATCCTCAAAAAAATTCTGCCCAATTTTAGCAATAATCATTCATCACATCATCACAGATCGCGCCGAGTTCTGGTATTCTGGCGACTCGTTATCTATATGAGGCTCGAAATATTTATGTCTGGTTGGCGTAAACTTTACTATAAGCTATTGAATATACCTATAAAAATGCTGGTTCGTAGCAAGTGTATTCCTTCTGATCCCATTGCTGAACTGGGATTAGATACCACACGCCCAATATTGTATGTCCTGCCCTATAACTCAAAAGCAGACCTGTTAACCCTACGTGGACAGTGTTTGGCTCAGGAATTACCCGACCCATTAGAACCTTATGAGATTGATGGTCAGCTACTGCCCCGTTATGTTTTTATTCATGAAGGCCCACGGGTTTTCAGCTATTACGCCCCAAAAGAAGAGTCAATAAAGCTATTTCACGATTATCTGGACCTGCACCGCAATCATCCCGATCTGGATATCCAGATGATTCCAGTCTCCGTGATGTTTGGTCGCTCTCCTGGTCGCGAAGGTCATGAAAGCCATGACGCTCCTCGCCTTCAACTGTTTAACGGAATTCAGAAATTTTTCGTGGTGTTGTGGTTAGGCCGCGACAGTTTTGTACGCTTTTCCCAAACTGTTTCATTACGTTATATGGCGAATGAGCACGGTACCGATAAGACCATAGCCCAAAAGCTGGCTCGCGTTGCCCGTATGCACTTTGCCAGACAGCGCCTTGCCGCAACCGGACCAAAGTTGCCGATGCGTCAGGATCTGTTCAATAAATTACTGACCTCAAAAGCCATTGAAAAAGCGGTTGAGGAAGAGGCTGCATCAAAGAAGATATCGCTGACTAAAGCCAAACAAAACGCCGTCGAGATGATGGAAGAGATTGCAGCTAACTTTACCTATGAAACGCTGCGAGTCACTGATCGGGTGCTCAGTTGGACATGGAACCGACTTTATCAAGGTATCCATGTCCATAACGCCGAACGCGTTCGTCAGTTAGCACAGGATGGTCATGGTATTGTCTATGCACCAAGCCATCGTAGTCATATGGACTATCTTCTGCTCTCCTATGTGCTCTATCATCAAGGACTGGTACCACCGCACATTGCTGCCGGTATCAACCTCAACTTCTGGCCAGCGGGTCCTATTTTCCGTCGGCTGGGAGCATTCTTTATTCGCCGAACGTTTAAAGGCAACAAGCTTTACTCTACGGTGTTCCGTGAATACTTGGGCGAATTATTCAGCCGTGGTTATTCCGTTGAATACTTTGTTGAAGGTGGGCGTTCACGTACAGGCCGATTGCTGGAACCGAAAACCGGTACGCTTTCAATGACCATTCAGGCGATGCTGCGCGGCGGCAACCGCCCTATCACTGTTGTACCCGTGTACATCGGTTATGAGCACGTGATGGAAGTGGGTACTTACGCCAATGAACTCCGTGGCGCGACCAAAGAGAAAGAGAACCTCTGGCAGGTAATACGTACCATGCGTAAGTTACGTAATTTGGGATTAGGCTATGTGAACTTTGGTGAACCCATCCCCTTAATGACCTACCTGAACCAAAATGTACCAAACTGGAGAGAGTCTATCGATCCGATAGAAACCCCAAGACCAAACTGGTTAACACCGACTGTCAATCAAATTGCTAGCAAGCTGATGGTTAACATTAATAAAGCAGCCGCAGCTAACGCTATGAACCTATGTTGTACTGCATTATTGGCGTCTCGCCAACGGGCCCTAACCCGCGAGCAACTGCTGGAACAACTTGATTGCTATACCCAGCTACTACGCAATGTACCTTATGCTAAAGACGCGACCGTTCCATCCAGCACGCCAGAACAGATGCTGGAACATGCGCTGAAAATGAGTAAGTTTGAGGTAGAGAAAGACAACGCCGGTGAGATCATCATATTAGCGCGTGAACAAGCGGTTCTGATGACCTATTACCGTAATAACATTCATCATATGCTCGTTCTGCCATCGCTTATCGCCAGCATTGTAATGCACCACGATGGGATCTCCCGCCAGCAGATTATTGGTCAGGTTTCGCTGATCTATCCACTGCTACGTGAAGAGCTGTTTATGCACTACAGTGACGAAAAGCTACCTGTGGTAATAGATACCTTGATCGATGAACTGGAACGCCAGAATCTTATCCGCCAGCAGGCAGATGGTTTACTGGTGCTGACGCCTTCCCGTATTCGTACGCTACAGTTACTAGCCGCTGGCGTCAGAGAAACACTACAGCGCTATACCATTACACTTTCGTTGCTACGCAATAACCCAAGTATTAACCGCGGTATGCTGGAGAAGGAGAGTCGCTTGCTGGCTCAACGTCTCTCTGTTTTACACGGTATCAATGCGCCAGAATTTTTTGATAAGGCAGTTTTCTCTACGTTGGTGGCAACACTGCGTACTGAAGGATATATCAATGATGTGGGTGATGCCGTGCCGGAAAACATGCAGACCATGTATGACATGTTGACTCGCCTGATGACGCCAGAAGTAAAACTAACCATTGAAAGCGTCACTGTTGCACCATCAGAAAACGAAACGCCAACAGAGCAAGTAACCAGCCTCTGATAAAGGGGCTGTACCGGTGCCGATTCAACTCAACGGGCACCCAGTTCACCGTCTGAATGAGTGCCACAAAAAAGCCTGCTAATCAGCAGGCTTTTTTTCGTTCTATAGATAAGGCAATATTACCAGCCCTTCTCTTGGACCTTCTTAACGAAATCCAGCGCTTTCTGTTGCTTATCTTTAGACAACCACAGTAAGTCCATACCTGCTGCACTTACCGGTACCAGCCCTAAAGGAACCGCAACCGACATCCAGTTAACCGGATGGAAGATACCGCCCCAGCCATTGATAGCGTAGTTTTCTACGTCAATCAGGTGAGGTGTACGTTCCTGAATGCATTTTCTGAATTCAGCATAACGATCCGTCATTGGCGATTTATTGACTTCTTGCCACAGCGGGGTATCGTTGCGAGTACAGTCATAGTGCATACGCAGGAAGTCACGAATACCGTGCCATGACGCCAGATTAGCTTCGTTATATTCACGAATACTGTTCTCAGAGATGATGCCTTGGCTTGATACCAGCACGCGCTCAAAGTTACGTAACTGTTCGATCATCTGACCAATTGAAGTTGCTTCCAACGGCTCAACAAAACCGGAAGAGAGGCCCAGAGACATAACGTTCTTAATCCACACTTGCTCATAGCAGCCTGGATCGAAGCGAATCGTTTTATGAGGCTCAATTTCAAATCCGAGATACTTCTGAATCTCATCAATGGCGTCGGCTTCACTTTTATGTTTGCTGCTGAATACATAACCAGCACCAACGCGCGTAGATAGAGGAATCTGCCACATCCAACCAGCATCCATAGTGATTGCCCGAGTAATCAGCATTGGATTTTTATTTGGATGAGGCATATAGAATGGAATTGCGCTATCCATCAACAGATAGTCTTTAAAGGTCTGCCAACGGGCACCAGGCATTTTTGCCATTACCTGACGAGTCAGGCCACTGGAGTCGATCAGGAAGTCGAGCTCAACTTCACCTTTCTCAGTGATGAGCTTGGTAACCAGTCCTTCTTCATTACGAACGAAATCTTTAACCAGTACATCTTCATGAACCACACCACGAGACAGTGCCACTTTCTTCATGTATTTGGCAATTTTGTAACTGTCGAAGTGGAAAGAAGTCACCAGATCGGTACGATCTTCGTCTACTGCCTTAATCGCCTCTTCCATTGATGCATTATTTTTAATCAGTTGGAAACCGCGAATCCATGACTCTAGCGGTACACCCTGATTAATTAATGCAGAATAATATGGCAGGAAACCACCCTCAACCCACTGGGCGCCTTCACCGCGAGCAGAGGTAAACAGATGGTAGAATTTATCATCAGCTTTACCCGTACGCCAACCTTCATAACTGAAACCCCACTTAAAAGTAGCATCGGTCTCTGCCATAAACTCTTTTATGTCGATCTGGTTACGCAGTAGCGCATCATGAATATTCAGCAGTCCACCTTCACCAACGCCAACAATACCAATCTGGCTGGATTCAATAACCCGAACTTCCACATTAGCACTAAAAATACGGCGTAACGTCAGCGCTGCAAACCATCCTGCTGTTCCACCACCGAGAATAACGATGCGCTTTGGCGTTCTCAAATTTAACATCAGTAACCTCTTTCATTTTATGTTTGATACAACTGTTATGATGAGTCGATACTTTAAACAACTCGCCTAATGACTGTTATTTTAAGCTATCTATGTTCTACAAAAGAAATAAGAATAAGCAATAAATCAAAATGAAAAACTAACTTATTTGCGATATAAGAACATAAATAGCGAAAGAAAGAATAAAGCAATATTTCCTTAGCTTGCTAACGGGGAAACTCGAGGAGGGAATAGCATAATATGTTGTCTTATATTACGTACGTTCATCCCTGAACCCACTGTTAACACCGGCTTGCATGCTAACAGCGTTTAATATTTAGATACATATCATAAATCAAATTTTTACCAGTTAAGACAATTAGGTGCTCACCAAGAACCCGATAAAAATCATCAAACCAACATAATTATTATTCATAAATGCCCGGAAGCATTTATCTCTTTCTCTCAGAGAAATAAGATTCTGTTGATAAATAAATAGCACACTGGCTAATAACAGAAACCAGTAAAAAGAAGAGGCTAAATTATTTAAATAACCTATCCAGCATAATATGAGTACGGTCCCTAATTGAAGCAGGCCAATAATCAGTTTGTCATAACGCCCAAAAAGAATAGCGGTTGATTTAATTCCGATTTTCAAATCATCATTACGATCGACCATGGCATATTGCGTATCGTATGCTACGGTCCAGCATATATTGGCAAGTAATAGCAACCAGCAGCTAAGTGGTAATGCATCACTGACAGCGGCATAAGCCATCGGTATTGACCAGCCAAATGCCATTCCCAAAATGACCTGAGGCAAATGGGTAAACCGTTTCATAAAGGGATAAATCCAGGCCAGGATCACTGCTGCAACAGAAAGTAAAATCGTCAACCGGTTTAGTGTTAAAACTAATAAGAATGAGATAGTCACTAGCGACAAAAACAGCACCTTACTTTCTTTCTCTGTTACGGTGCCGCTTGGTAGCGGACGGTTACGGGTACGTTCAACATGTCCGTCAAAATGACGATCGGCAAAATCATTAATCACACAGCCAGCCGCACGCATCAGAAATACACCGATGATAAAGATAATCAGAATATAAACGTTCGGCGTTTCCTTCCCAGCAAGCCAGAGCGCCCAAAGCGTAGGCCAGAGCAACAACAAAGCCCCGATGGGTTTATTGATACGCATCAAACGGCAGTAAGCCAGCCATTTGCCTTCAGTCACATTTTCCCCCAATTAATATAACGGTGATGACGGTAGAAAAATCTCCGTCAATAGCAGAGGTTTACCCGACAGACGCAAGCGGGAACGCCGCCCCCACAAACTATCGTGTAAAGATACCTGAATATAATCCCGCTCAAGTGCGGTCTGACTGAACAGATAATGCCCCAGTGGGGTATCGCCCAGTCCAATCAGCCTTTGTTCCGGGCCACTGAGAGTCATTTCTGGAATAACGGTACGCGCCCATATCCACGGAATAGTATCACCAAACAAAAAGACTTCACGCACCCAGTAGCGTGTATCTATAGGTAATTCCTGTTGCTCTTTGCCGAGTGAAGAGGCAGAAACATATCCTTCAAATAAGGGTTTGACCGTCACGTTGCGGCAAAAGCGCTCGCAGCGGCTAGTCATGGAATTTTCTTCCAATAGCCACTCTGCTACAGGTTTACTTAACGAATTATTTTGCGCCGAATACCAATCTCGTGTTTTCCAATTTGGTATCAATAGCGCTTCACTCATCATCGTAACACCCTAAAATAGTAAAGCCAGCGAACTAAAAAACCATAAAAATGGAGGGCATTGTAACGTAAAATAGCCCTCTGCAAACAGCGAAGGTTTTATTCCTGAACTATTTTTTAACATTACGTCAATAAAATTGATGAATTTTTACTCACGCTTTAATCGATCGGTATTAGCCAAGTAAAGTGCCACAACTAAAACCAAAATTGCGCCAGAATAGATAAAAGTATCCATTGGATCTTTATGGTCAACAATGATCAAGCGGATGATGGCCGTAATACCAATGTAGATAAAGTAGCGGAGAGGAAAGTGATAGCCTGACTGAAAATACTTAATGATCAAGGCAATAAATTCAAAGTAGAGAAAATAGATAACAATGCCTTCAATCAATAAGTAGCTGGATGATTGAGAGGTATTAACAAACAGCATCTGAATCAGGGCATAAGTCTCTTTACCAAGAAACACGATCAGAATTACCGCCAGCAATAGCAGGCCAAAATTCAGAACCGTTTGCAGTATGCGTGCTACCAGTGCCGCACGTTTAATATTTTCCAGCATGGTTCTCCCCTGTTTTTGCAATTGAGCAGGGGTAATCCCCCCTGCTCATGTGGCTCTGGCTGTTTAACGCCACTGCTTAAAGGTATTAATTAATCCATTGGTAGAAGAGTCATGGCTGGACACCGCCTGACTGTCGGCCAACTCCGGCAGGATACGGTTAGCAAGCTGCTTGCCCAGTTCAACACCCCACTGATCAAAGCTGAAGATATTCATGATGACACCCTGTGTGAAAATCTTGTGTTCATACAGGGCAATCAGCGCCCCCAGACTATATGGGGTAATCTCTTTCAATAAAATGGAGTTGGTTGGGCGATTGCCCTCAAAAACTTTAAAAGGAACAATCTGTTCAAAATCTTCTGGCTTCTGACCTGACTTAATAAATTCAGCCCGTACTTCTTCAGCACCTTTACCGAAAGCTAGCGCTTCTGTCTGGGCAAAGAAGTTAGATAGCAGTTTTGAGTGATGATCGCCTAATGGGTTATGGCTGTGGGCTGGCGCAATAAAATCACATGGGATCAGCTTGGTTCCCTGATGAATCAACTGATAGAAAGCATGCTGCCCATTAGTGCCCGGTTCGCCCCAAATGATAGGACCCGTTTGATAGCTCACCGCTTTACCGTTACGGTCAACATATTTACCATTAGACTCCATATTTCCCTGTTGGAAATAGGCGGCAAAACGGTGCATATACTGATCGTAAGGCAGAATAGCCTCCGTCTCTGCACCATAAAAGTTGTTATACCATAGACCAATCAGAGCCAATGTTACCGGTAGGTTTTTCTCCACTGGTATATCTGCAAAGTGACGGTCCATAGCGTGCGCACCGCTAAGTAACTTCTCAAAATTATCAAAACCAACAGAAAGTGCAATCGACAGGCCAATAGCAGACCACAGTGAATAACGCCCACCAACCCAGTCCCAAAACTCAAACATATTGGCGGTATCAATACCAAACTCAGCCACCGCTTTAGCATTGGTGGAAAGTGCCGCAAAGTGTTTAGCCACATCAGCCGGTTTCCCCGCACTCAGGAACCAGTCACGAGCCGTATGGGCGTTAGTCATGGTTTCTTGAGTTGTGAAGGTTTTGGAGGCAATCAGAAACAGCGTGGTTTCAGGATTTAACGTTTTAATGGTTTCCGCAATATGGGTAGCATCAACATTAGAGACAAAATGCATATTCAGGTGATTTTTATAGGGACGCAGCGCCTCTGTCACCATATAAGGTCCTAAATCTGAACCACCAATACCGACATTGACCACATCAGTAATGGCTTTACCGGTAAAACCTTTCCATTCACCGCTGATGATGCGAGCACAGAAAGATTTCATTTTAGCTAATACTGCATTCACCTCAGGCATCACATCTTTGCCATCAACCAGAATCGGGGTATTAGATCGATTGCGTAATGCAACATGAAGTACCGCACGATCTTCGGTACGGTTAATCTTCTCACCGCTGAACATCGATTTTATCGCGCCGGAAAGGTCGGACTCTTTTGCCAGATTGCGCAGAAGCGCCAATGTTGTCTCGGTGATACGGTTTTTGGAGTAATCAATCAACATCTGATTATCAAATGTCGATGAAAAATGTTCAAAACGCTGCTTATCCTGCATAAATAGATCACTAATAGTGACCTTTTTCATCTCATCAAAATGCTTTTCAAGTGCCTGCCACGCTACCGTTTCCATGGGATTAATACTTTTCATCATTGGGCCCTTATACATGAAATCAAGACAAAGATTAGGTTGTTTATACCCTGTCAGCCTGTAGTTAATTAATGTCACAAAGCTAATGTCGCTAAGATAACTATCATCCATTACCAACTAGACATTTTCTATTATCATCGCTGACAGGATTCAGCAAAATATTTTCTCTCTAAATTATAGGCATAAATACAGATCGTATACCTATTATTACTATTGGCAATTATTTCCAAAAGTTGTCTGACTTAAACCGTTCATCCAGAAAGGTTAACAACGTGCGTAATGCCGCTGACATATAGCTGCGTGACGTATAGATGGCATAGATGGTCATTGGCTCCACCTCATACTTAGTCAGGATAGCCTCAAGCCGCCCACTGGACAGCTCATTTCTGACTAAATAGGATGGTAACAGCGTAATACCAACGCCAGCTATTGATGCATCCTTTAGTGCCAGCGCTTCATTAGCACTGATACGCCCTTTTACCGGGATTTTAATCAGTTCACCGCTCTCTTCGGTTGAGCGGTAAGTCCAAGTATGAGCACCAAACTTGGCATGAGTCAGACAAACATGTCGTGATAAGTCTTCAGGTCTCTGAGGGCGTCCCATCTTATCCAGATAGTTCGGTGAAGCGCAGGTGACAGAATAGCAGGTTCCCAACGGACGAGCGATTATCCCCTGTTCCAGCGTATTGGTAATGCGGATAGCTAAATCAATACGCTCATCCACTAGGTTCACCGCGCGATCCAGCAATTGGATATCGATAGTTACCTGAGGATAAAGTAAAGAATACTCGGCAATCAAATTAGCCAGATAGGACTGACTAAAAGACTGGCTGCAGGTGATGCGTAATGTTCCCTTAGGAACAGAAGCGTGATCATGGCGTGCCGCCATCATTTTTTCCTGAATTTGCAGCATCTGACGACAGTCAATGAGTGCCAACTCTCCAGCAGAGGTCAAACTAAGGCTCCGAGTGGAACGATGTAACACCCGTATACCTAGCCAACGTTCCAGTTCAGCCAGATAGCGGGAAGCCTTCGCTCGGGATAACCCCAATCGCTCAGCCGCTGCCGTCAGGCTCCCACGATCTACTGATTCAACAAACACCTGCATGGCGGTTAATCGATCCATTTATTCGCTCAATTTATGCAATAGTTTGTCATTGAATACTCTATTTTTAAAACAATAGAAAGCGATTAAAGTTTTCCCTGTGCGATTCTACACATTGAATCACCAACCTAATGCTTATCGACAATACTCTGGAGCCCTATCATAAATGAGAACAAAACTACTTTTTAGCCTGCTGTTACTCGCTCTGCCGTTTACTGGTTATGCAAAAACTGATAGCCAGCAAACGTTAAACAAACAAACGGTGATTGAGTTTTATCAACTGGCGATCAACAAAAAAGATGCTGAAGCCGCAGTGAAATATTTAGGACCAACTTACACTCAACATAACCCTCTAGCACAAGATGGCATTGAAGGATTGAAGAACTACATTGCCTATCTGAAGAAGGAACGTCCTCAAACGCATAATGAAATCAAACAAGTTTTTACTGATGGCGACTACGTGATACTACACGTCAAGAGTACTCAATATCCTGATGATATAGGACTGGCTATCATCGATATTTTTAAACTGAAAGATGAAAAAATCATTGAGCATTGGGATGTTATACAACCAATCCCAACAGCAGCAGCCAACAATAATGGCATGTTTTGAACCCTATTCTGACAGGAAAAAGCATAATGAAAATTGCAATTATTGGTGCCAGCGGTAAAGCCGGACAAAAAATCTTGGCGGAAGCCCTGAGCAGAAAACATCAGGTTACAGCCATTGTCCGTAACGCAGGCAAAATAAGTGATCAATCAGTCGCGGTACTGGAAAAGGATATTTTTGATCTGACCGCCGCTGATTTAAAACCTTTTGACACAGTAGTGGATGCATTCAATGCTTCAGCCGGCCATGAAGACCTGCACCAAAGCTCGCTGGTTCATCTGAGAAAAATTCTCTCTGACAACCCAAATACCCGTTTGCTAGTGGTCGGTGGTGCCAGCAGCTTATATCTTGATGAACAGCTAACGCAGCGCCTTATTGACTCCCCAGATTTTCCTGACGCATACAGAGCAACAGCCAGCAACATGGGAGAGGCATTCCTAGCGTTGAAGAAAGCAAACGACATCAACTGGACCTATATCAGCCCATCGGCCATGTTTGTTCCCGAGGGTAAACGCACCGGCAGTTATAATATCGGCAGCGAGCGATTAATGGTTAATAGTACCGGAGAGAGCACCATCAGCTATGCTGACTATGCCATTGCCATGCTGGATGAGATCGAACAAGGCAAGCATATTCGTCAACGTTTTACCGTCGTCGAAAAATAAAACCCTCGTCAGATATCACCAACTCTCTAATGAGCCGATAGCAAATTGATATCGGCTCACTTTCACCACAGTTTGTCATCACGTTAATTTATTGGTTAAAAAATAATTATTATAAAAATAAGCTAAAACTTAGCGTCTAATATCGAAAAATGAGTTACCTATAACGTATTCCCCTCCTGTATAAAAGCAAAACCAAGCAAACCTCGGCTCTTCTGTTAAAGAAATAAAAAACAAACACATAAACACCATTGACACTGACTCGATAACCCGCTATTTCTTAAAGCCTACTTGTGTATCCCATACACAAGCCAGAAGAGGCGCGTCGTTCAGGTAAAGTGTTTGAGGATCCGGAATCCAGCAAAAACACTCTAGGGGATACGACGCCGAGGCAGCGCTCAAACCGGACAACAGCGCTGTCGACCACAAGGGCTGAATCCCTTGGGTTGTCACCAATGTTACCCGCAGACATATTGTGGGAATAAGGGTCTTTAACGTGGAATTATCGTGCAGGAAGTTTCAGCACAATCACTTAAGACTCTGGCAAGGTGGGGCGCTTCTGGGTGTATCGTAGTGTTTCCCTCCTACGTCTGCTCCCTGTTTACCGCGCTTCCTTTGTGCCAAGGCTGATGAATTTAAGGGCTATCAATTAGCTCCACCTGACACGAGGAATTATTGAGTTATGTCTAATATTGTTGTTGCTAAATTTGGTGGTACCAGCGTTGCTGACAGCATCGCGATGAATAGTTCTGCCGATGTTGTGCTCTCAAATCCCGAAGTAAAAGTCGTGGTATTATCGGCTTCAGCCGGCGTTACTAACCTGCTAGTTGCTCTGGCTGAAGGTTGTAATCTGGATCTTCGTACAGAAAAGATTGAGCAGATACGCCACATCCAGTATCAAATTCTTAATACCCTGCCTGATTCAGAGGTGGTGCGTGAAGAAATCGACCGCATGCTGGAAAATATCACTACCCTTTCTGAAGCGGCCAGTCTGGCAACCTCAGCAGCGTTAACCGATGAGCTCGTTAGCCACGGCGAACTGATGTCTACCCTGCTGTTTGTTGAGCTGCTAAGAAGTAGAAACGTCAATGCTGAGTGGTTTGATGTACGTAACGTAATGAAAACCAACGATCGCTTTGGCAAAGCAGAACCTGACGTTCAAGCACTGTGCGCGTTGAGCGAGCAGCACCTGCAACCGCGTCTGGCAAATGCTCTAGTCATCACACAAGGGTTTATCGGCAGTGAATCTCGCGGACGCACCACCACATTAGGACGAGGTGGTAGTGACTATACCGCCGCGCTGCTGGGCGAAGCGCTAAATGCGAAGCGCGTTGATATCTGGACGGATGTTCCCGGTATTTATACCACTGACCCTCGGGTTGTTCCTAATGCCAAGCGTATTGATGAAATCGGCTTTGAAGAAGCGGCCGAAATGGCAACCTTCGGCGCGAAAATTCTGCATCCTGCAACGTTGATCCCAGCAGTACGCAGAGATATTCCCGTGTTTGTGGGTTCAAGTAAAGATGTGGCTGCGGGTGGTACCTTGGTGTGCAACAAAACCAACCAGCCTCCGCTTTTCCGGGCGTTGGCACTGCGCCGTAAGCAAACATTGTTAACATTGCATAGCCTCAATATGTTACATGCTCGTGGCTTTCTGGCGGAAATATTTAATATTCTGGCTAGCCATAATATCTCTGTAGATTTAATCACTACGTCAGAAGTCAGTATCGCTCTGACGCTAGATACAGCAGGATCATCTACTTGTGGCACCAGCCTTCTCACCAGTGCATTATTAACGGAACTATCGGCATTATGTCGAGTGGAAGTTGAAGAGAATCTGGCATTAGTCGCCCTGATTGGTAACGAACTGGCAAAAGCCCGTGGCGTAGGAAAAGAAGTATTTGGCGTGCTGGAACCCTTTAATATCCGAATGATTTCTTACGGAGCAAGTAGCCATAACCTGTGTCTTCTGGTACCGGGAGATGATGCTGAACACGTGGTTAAAACACTACACCATAACTTGTTTGAATAACGTTATATGATGGTCCATTTTATCAATAATCATTTCTAAAAAAGAGGCTTAGGCCTCTTTTTTATTGCCCAGAATACTAAATATTTGGTATTGAATTATTTAATAATATATTATTACGCGATGTAATAAATAAAATAGTATTCTATTTATACAATAGTTTTTCCGATAGTTTCCTTTATTTTCTTAATTTCAACGTATGGACATTTACTTCTCTGATATAGAGTAGGGATAGCTTGTGAAAGAAAAAACATCTTCTCCGGTCAATTGGTTACCGTTGATTATTATAGTTATTTGTGCCGCTATTCTCTGGAATATTACCCCGCCAGAGGGTTTAACCCTTCCGGCATGGCACTCCGCCATTGTTTTTGTGGCAACCATTGCTTGTATTGTGGCTAAAGTGTTGCCAATTGGTGCCGTTGGACTGATTGGTATTACTGTTTTTGCGCTAACCTATGCATCAGGTGCGACTACCGCGGTTGAATCTATTACAACCGCATTGAGCGATTTGAACAGCTCTCTAATCTGGCTGATTGTCGTCGCCTTCATGATTGCCAGAGGTTTTATTAAAACCGGGCTCGGAAGACGTATTGCATTACAAATGATCCGCCTGTTAGGTAAAAGAACGTTAGGTCTAGCTTATGGGCTGGCTGTTGCCGATCTCATTCTTTCCCCTGCTATGCCAAGCAATACCGCACGCTGCGGTGGCGTTATCTATCCTATCGCGGACTCTCTGGCTCGTAGTTTTAACTCCAATCCTGAAGATCAATCTCGCAATAAAATCGGTACGTTCCTGATTACCTGTATTGGTAATGTGAATGACGTAACGGCAGCCATGTTTATGACCGCCTATACCGGCAACCTGCTGGCGGTGAAACTGGCCGCGAATGCGGATGTTCACTTAACTTGGGGTAGCTGGTTTGTCGCGGCAATCGTCCCTTGTCTGGCTTCGCTAATTATTGTTCCGCTATTGGTTTACTGGCTGACCAAACCTGAAATCAAACATACCCCAGATGCGCCTATTCTCGCTAAAACCGAGCTGGAGAAAATGGGTAAAATGAGCCGCAGTGAGTGGATTATGACCGCCACTGTCGTACTGTTACTGATTCTGTGGATTTTTGGCGATAAGTTGGGTGTTGACCCGACAGCGGCCTCTTTCGTTGGCCTTTCATTCTTACTGTTGACCGGGGTTCTCACTTGGGAAGATGTGAAAAGTGAAAAAGGCGCCTGGGACACTCTGATATGGTTTGCTGCGCTATTAATGATGGCTAACCAATTAAAAAAACTTGGCTTTACCACTTGGTTTGGTAACCTGATTGGCGATCACATTGGCACCGCTATGGGGGATAGCAGTTGGATTTTAATCCTGTTGCTGCTTAACGCTGCCTATTTTTACACTCACTACTTCTTCGCCAGTGGGAATGCTCAAATAGCGGCTTTATACGCGGTCTTCCTTAGCGTTGGTATTAATCTGCATATTCCTGCCTTACCTATGGCACTCATGTTAGCCTTTACTAGCAGCCTGTATTGCTCTCTGACACAATACTCCCACGCCCGTGGTCCAATTCTGTTTGGTGCCGGATATGTTCCTACCGGAACGTGGTGGAGAGTTGGTTTTGTGGTCAGTATTGTCAATCAGGCAATTTTCCTGACACTCGGCTTGATTTGGTGGAAAACGTTAGGGCTGTATTAATACATTAATACTTTCAGAAATTAGCATTAATAGAGGCCATATTTTATTAATATGGCCTCTATTATTTATACAGTGCCTGCTTTTCTTTTCTCAAGTACGTCAGAGATCAATATACTTTCCACCATAGTGACAGTAAAAATCATATTTTTTATTGGCTAAATCAATGTGTTATTAATCAGCATCATATCCCAAATTTGGCGCCAACCAACGTTCCACCGCGGTTAGGCTTAAATTCTTACGTACGGCATAATCTTCGGCTTGATCGCGCTGAATTTGAGCAACAGCAAAATACTTACTTTCTGGGTGGCTGAAATACCAGCCAGATACTGATGCGCCAGGCCACATAGCATAAGACTCTGTCAGCTTCATGCCTATTTTCTCTTCAACATTCAGCAATTGCCAAATAGCTGCTTTTTCAGTGTGTTCGGGGCAAGCAGCATAACCAGGGGCCGGTCGAATACCCTGATAATTTTCCCTAATTAACTCTTCATTCGTCAGGTTTTCACCCTTGGCATATCCCCAGATGTCTTTACGTACTTGCTCATGGAGATATTCAGCAAACCCCTCGGCCAGACGGTCTGCCAGAGCTTTAATCATGATCTTATTATAATCATCATGTGCAGCGTCATAAGCATCCGCCAAAGTATCCTCTTCCAAACCGCCAGTTACCGCGAATGCTCCCAAATAATCCGCTTTTCCACTTTGCTTTGGTGCAACAAAGTCTGCCAAGCAATAGTTAGGAAAATCCGTTTTTTCGGTCTGCTGACGAAGATGATGACTGACATTAATAACCTGCTGGCGAGTTTCATCAGCATAAATCTCAACATCATCACCAACCCGATTGGCCGGAAAAATTCCCATAATGCCTTTTGGGGTTAGTGAACAATTTTGAGAAAGTTTATCCAGCAGCTCATTGGCATCATCAAACAAACGTTTAGCCTCTTCACCAACAACGTCATCCTCCAGAATGCGCGGGTATTTTCCCGCCAGCGACCAAGTCATAAAGAATGGTGTCCAATCAATATAATTTCTTAAGGTCTCAATAGAGACTTCTACTTGGCGAACCCCCAAATGTTTAGCGACCGGAGGAGTATAATTATCCCAATCGCACTCCCACCCGTTATCTCTAGCAGCCTGCAAGCTAACGGGGGCTGTTCTCGGCTTTTTCCGTGCATGCTGAATCCTGACGGTTTCATACTCTTTACGGGTACGCTCAACAAAACCCTCCCGCTGTATATTGGAAAGCAACGCAGAACAGACACCTACGCTACGAGAAGCATTTTGCACATAGACCGTTGGGCCACTGTAGTTTTGCTCAATTTTAACCGCCGTATGAGCTTTCGAAGTGGTCGCACCGCCAATCAACAGTGGCAGAGAGAACCCCTGACGTTCCATCTCTTTAGCCACATTGACCATCTCATCCAGAGAAGGAGTAATCAGGCCAGAGAGACCAATAATATCCACATTCTCTTCTCTGGCGGTTTTTAAAATCTTTTCGGTTGGTACCATGACGCCTAAATCGATAATTTCATAGTTGTTACATTGCAATACCACACCAACAATGTTCTTACCGATATCGTGAACATCCCCTTTCACCGTCGCCAGTAATATTTTACCGGCAGCTGATCCTTGTTGTTTGCTGGCTTCAATGTAGGGTTCCAGATACGCTACCGCTTGCTTCATGACTCGCGCTGATTTTACGACCTGCGGCAAAAACATTTTACCTTCACCAAATAGATCGCCGACGATATTCATACCGCTCATCAGCGGCCCTTCAATCACTTCTAACGGTAAATCAACCTGCTGTCGGGCTTCTTCAGTATCTATCTCAATAAACTCAGTGATACCTTTAACCAAAGCGTATTCCAGTCGTTTTGTAACCGGCCAACCGCGCCATTCCGCCTGCTGTTTATCTGCTTCTGCATCTCCTGCACTACCCCGATATTTTTCTGCCAACGTCAGTAGACGTTCAGTACCATCAGCACGGCGATTGAGAATGACATCTTCTACTGCATCTTTTAGCTCCGCGGGTAAATCGTCATAAATGGCCAGTTGTCCTGCATTCACAATTCCCATATCCATGCCATTCTTGATGGCATGATAAAGGAACACCGCATGAATCGCTTCGCGAACGGGGTCATTACCCCTGAATGAGAAAGAAACATTAGAAACACCGCCGGAAATCAGTGCATGCGGCAATTCTGCCTTAATATCACCGCAGGCCTGAATGAAATCCACCGCATAGTTATTATGTTCTTCAATACCCGTGGCAACGGCAAAAATGTTAGGGTCAAAAATGATGTCTTCTGCCGGAAAACCAACCACCTCAGTCAAAATACGGTAAGCACGACGACATATCTCAATTTTACGCGCTCGAGTATCTGCCTGCCCATCTTCATCAAATGCCATCACTACCATTGCAGCACCATAGCGGCGAACCAGACGAGCCTGCTGAATAAACTTTTCTTCCCCTTCCTTCATGGAGATCGAGTTAACAATGCCCTTCCCCTGAATACACTTCAGACCTTTCTCGATAACGTCCCACTTAGAAGAATCAATCATAATCGGAACGCGAGCGATATCGGGTTCCCCAGCAATCAAACTGAGAAAGCGAACCATCGCTGCCTCAGCATCCAGCATGCCTTCATCCATATTGATATCAATAATCTGTGCACCGCTCTCCACCTGCTGCAGTGCAACTTCTAATGCTTCGTTATATTTTTCTTCTTTAATTAATTTCTTGAAACGGGCTGAACCAGTCACGTTGGTACGTTCACCCACATTAACGAACAGGCTATGCGCATCGATCGCCAGCGGTTCTAGGCCGGATAAGCGGCAAGCTACCGGAATTTCGGGTAGTGGGCGAGGAGTTATACTCTCCAATACCTTGCTGATGGCGGCAATATGGGCCGGAGTCGTTCCACAACATCCCCCGACAATATTAACAAATCCTGATTTAGCCCATTCTTCAATCTGAACCGCCATATCATCAGGCCCAAGATCATACTCACCAAATGCATTCGGCAGGCCTGCGTTAGGGTGAACTGAAACAAAATATTCAGAAATCCGTGAAAGCTCTGCAACATACTGGCGTAACTCATCTGGCCCCAATGCACAATTAAGACCAAAAGAGAGTGGTCTGACGTGACGTAATGAATTATAGAAAGCTTCTGTCGTCTGGCCTGACAATGTACGACCAGAGGCATCGGTAATGGTGCCGGATATCATCACCGGTAATTCGACGCCGAGTTCTTCAAAAATATCTTCCACTGCGAAAATAGCGGCTTTGGCATTCAAGGTATCAAAAATCGTCTCAATCATAATGATATCGACGCCCCCCTGAATTAATGCTCTGGTCGATTCTCTATATGCTTCTACTAATTGGTCAAAGGTAACGTTACGAAAAGCAGGATCGTTCACATTCGGTGATATAGAGGCGGTTCGATTGGTTGGCCCTAAAATACCCGCAACGTAACGTGGTTTATGTGGTGTTTTTGCCGTCCATTCATCAGCGCATAATCTAGCTAAACGGGCTCCTTCATAGTTAATCTCCGCAGAGAGTGACTCCATATGGTAATCAGCCATCGCAATAGATGTGGCATTGAAGGTATTGGTTTCAAGAATGTCAGCGCCAGCTTCAAGATAGGCATTATGAATGGCTGAGATCACCTCTGGTTTGGTCAATATCAGAAGGTCATTATTTCCTTTAAGGTCGCTTTTCCAGTCAGAAAAACGTGCTCCTCGATAGTCTTCCTCATCCAGCTTATAACTTTGGATCATGGTTCCCATTCCGCCGTCCAGAACCAGAATTCGTTTAATAAGCTGCTGATGTAGTTGTTCTGTCTTGGTCATCACATTTATCTCATTAATAAAGCGTTATGCCAGTGTGGTGGCATCAATTTTAAATCATATCGTTATAGGCTGAATTCGCCTGATATGCACAGATTATAAAAAACTAGTCCAATGTAGGATTCATCTGACGCAGATCGAATGGTGTTCTCTGATAGACAAAATAATTCAACCAATTATTAAACAATAAATAACCATGACTTCTCCAGGATGCCACCGGCACTCGTTCAGGATTATCTTCAGGGAAGTAGTTCTCAGGAATGGTAGGCTCCAGTCCGGCATCACGATCGCGGAAATACTCGGCAGACAAGGTTCCTGCATCATATTCTGGATGACCCGTAGCAAAAGCAAAGCGACGATCTTTACTGGCGAATAGATAAGCGCCAGTTTGCTCCGATTCGGCATATATTTCTAGATCGGCTTGCTGACGAATGATGTCTGATGGAAAACAGGCATAACGAGAATGCGGGGCTAAAAAGCGGTCATCAAAACCACGAGCTAAGGGTGCCAGTGGCGCAACTACGCTATGCCAATATACGCCTGACAGCTTCTCACCCATGGTCAATTTAGGAATGCCATAGAGAATATTTAGTGCTGCCTGCACAGCCCAACAAACAAAAAGGGTCGATGTCACATGAGCTTTAGCCCAACGGGTTATTTTCTCTATCTGAGTCCAGTAGGCAACATCTTTAAATTCAACCAGCCCGAGTGGCGCTCCGGTAACAATCAGCCCATCAAAGTTCTGATCTTGAATATCTTCAAAATTACAGTAGAAATTATTGAGATGCTCTGTTGGGGTATTTTTTGACTCATGGCAGTCAATTCTCAATAACTGAATATCCAACTGTAATGGCGAGTTAGATAGCAGACGCAGAAACTGATTTTCAGTTTCAATCTTCTTTGGCATTAGGTTAAGGATAAGAATTTTAAGCGGACGAATATCCTGATGGCTGGCGCGAGTCGTCGTCATCACAAACACATTCTCATCGCGTAAAACATTAACGGCAGGGAGTTCATCAGGTATACGAATTGGCATTGCTTGATCCTTAAATATCCATTTATACGTTTATACATTTAGACTTCTATACTGCTAAAGATAGCGTCTTTTTTATGCCCTGTCGAGAGGATAAAAGTATTTGGTTATATAAAATCCATCACATGAGAATTGAATTGAAAGCAAAAAGTTATTTATTGCAGATAGATAAAATTTTTAGGGGTAAAAGCTAGAATTGTTATATTCAGATGGAATGTTGGGCATTCGCGACCAACAATTGGTTTGGATCTCTTCTCGCCGGGGTAAAGTCATCAGCCGAGCTGCCGTTAGCGATCGTACGAATAAAGGCGCCGTTTATATGACCTACCAATGGTGGATTGGTGCCTGTAACAAGCTAACGCTGGATGAGCTGGACCCAATATCCAGAACGCCAGAGTTCAAACATTGTGCCGTTAAGCTCGAGGCAATTACCGATCAAAATTGGGCGGAAAGCTATGTGCAGAAAGAGTACACCGCGTTAAAAAGTCGGTTACGTCAGGCAGCAGAAGTCTAACGACTGATATTGTATGGATAAGGGCTGATTTCTCGGCCCTTTTTCTTGATCTTTTGCCCCTTCTATAAAGCAAAAAACCTCAGCCTGTCGACTGAGGTTCTTCTTAATAAAGCTTGGTAGTTTATGAACGACGCCGTCATTCGCCCTTCGGGCCAACGCTTTGCGTTGCTCAAACCTGTTTCGCCAGTTTATCCTACGCTCTCGAGTAACGAACGGTATCTGCACCAAAGCAAAAAACCCCCAGCTTTCGCTGAGGGTTTCTCTAATTTAAAGCCTGGCAGTTCCCTACTCTCGCATGGGGAAGCCCCACACTACCATCGGCGCTACGGCGTTTCACTTCTGAGTTCGGCATGGGGTCAGGTGGGACCACCGCGCTATCGCCGCCAGGCATATTCCGTTTCATGAACCGTTGCACTACGATATCGCTATCCCGCACAACCATCCATTCCAATCCTGAACATTCGCTGAAATTTAAATTCGTCTCTCTCATCAAAACACCTTCGGTGTTGTAAGGTTAAGTCTCACGGTTCATTAGTATCGGTTAGCTCAACGTATCGCTACGCTTACACACCCGACCTATCAACGTCATAGTCTTTAACGTTCCTTCAGTGGACTCAAGGTCCAAGGGAAGACTCATCTCGAGGCAAGTTTCCCGCTTAGATGCTTTCAGCGGTTATCTTTTCCGCACGTAGCTACCGGGCAATGCCATTGGCATGACAACCCGAACACCAGTGGTGCGTTCACTCCGGTCCTCTCGTACTAGGAGCAACCCCTCTCAATCTTCCAACGCCCACGGCAGATAGGGACCGAACTGTCTCACGACGTTCTAAACCCAGCTCGCGTACCACTTTAAACGGCGAACAGCCGTACCCTTGGGACCTACTTCAGCCCCAGGATGTGATGAGCCGACATCGAGGTGCCAAACACCGCCGTCGATATGAACTCTTGGGCGGTATCAGCCTGTTATCCCCGGAGTACCTTTTATCCGTTGAGCGATGGCCCTTCCATTCAGAACCACCGGATCACTATGACCTACTTTCGTACCTGCTCGAGCCGTCACTCTCGCAGTCAAGCTAGCTTATGCCATTGCACTAACCTCACGATGTCCGACCGTGATTAGCTAACCTTCGTGCTCCTCCGTTACTCTTTGGGAGGAGACCGCCCCAGTCAAACTACCCACCAGACACTGTCCTCAACCCGGATAACGGGTCAAAGTTAGAACATCAAACATTAAAGGGTGGTATTTCAAGGTTGGCTCCACGCAGACTGGCGTCCACGCTTCTAAGCCTCCCACCTATCCTACACATCAAGGCTCAATGTTCAGTGTCAAGCTATAGTAAAGGTTCACGGGGTCTTTCCGTCTTGCCGCGGGTACACAGCATCTTCACTGCGAGTTCAATTTCACTGAGTCTCGGGTGGAGACAGCCTGGCCATCATTACGCCATTCGTGCAGGTCGGAACTTACCCGACAAGGAATTTCGCTACCTTAGGACCGTTATAGTTACGGCCGCCGTTTACTGGGGCTTCGATCAAGAGCTTCGCTTACGCTAACCCCATCAATTAACCTTCCAGCACCGGGCAGGCGTCACACCGTATACGTCCACTTTCGTGTTTGCACAGTGCTGTGTTTTTAATAAACAGTTGCAGCCAGCTGGTATCTTCGACTGACTTCAGCTCCGAGAGCAAGTCTCTTCACCTAACGTCAGCGTGCCTTCTCCCGAAGTTACGGCACCATTTTGCCTAGTTCCTTCACCCGAGTTCTCTCAAGCGCCTGAGTATTCTCTACCTGACCACCTGTGTCGGTTTGGGGTACGATTTAATGTTACCTGGAGCTTAGAGGCTTTTCCTGGAAGCAGGGCATCAACTACTTCACCACCGTAGTGGCTCGTCATCACGCCTCAGTGTTAATAGTCAACCGGATTTACCTAATCGACCCACCTACACGCTTAAACCGGGACAACCGTCGCCCGGATAGCCTAGCCTTCTTCGTCCCCCCTTCGCAGTAACACCAAGTACAGGAATATTAACCTGTTTCCCATCGACTACGCCTTTCGGCCTCGCCTTAGGGGTCGACTCACCCTGCCCCGATTAACGTTGGACAGGAACCCTTGGTCTTCCGGCGAGCGGGCTTTTCACCCGCTTTATCGTTACTTATGTCAGCATTCGCACTTCTGATACCTCCACCAGACCTCACAGTCCA
Source organism: Limnobaculum parvum (assembly GCF_003096015.2). Lineage (NCBI taxonomy): Bacteria > Pseudomonadati > Pseudomonadota > Gammaproteobacteria > Enterobacterales > Budviciaceae > Limnobaculum > Limnobaculum parvum. The sequence goes on from NZ_CP029185.2 coordinate 3,306,698, forward strand.
GCTTCACAGGCTTACAGAACGCTCCCCTACCCAACAATACTTTCATATCGCTGCCGCAGCTTCGGTGCATGGTTTAGCCCCGTTACATCTTCCGCGCAGGCCGACTCGACCAGTGAGCTATTACGCTTTCTTTAAATGATGGCTGCTTCTAAGCCAACATCCTGGCTGTCTATGCCTTCCCACATCGTTTCCCACTTAACCATGACTTTGGGACCTTAGCTGGCGGTCTGGGTTGTTTCCCTCTTCACGACGGACGTTAGCACCCGCCGTGTGTCTCCCGTGATAACATTCTTCGGTATTCGGAGTTTGCATCGAGTTGGTAATCCGGGATGGACCCCTAGTCGAAACAGTGCTCTACCCCCGAAGATGAGTTCACGAGGCGCTACCTAAATAGCTTTCGGGGAGAACCAGCTATCTCCCGGTTTGATTGGCCTTTCACCCCCAGCCACAAGTCATCCGCTAATTTTTCAACATTAGTCGGTTCGGTCCTCCAGTTAGTGTTACCCAACCTTCAACCTGCCCATGGCTAGATCACCGGGTTTCGGGTCTATACCTTGCAACTTGACGCCCAGTTAAGACTCGGTTTCCCTACGGCTCCCCTATTCGGTTAACCTTGCTACAAAATATAAGTCGCTGACCCATTATACAAAAGGTACGCAGTCACCCAACAAAGTAGGCTCCCACTGCTTGTACGTACACGGTTTCAGGTTCTATTTCACTCCCCTCGCCGGGGTTCTTTTCGCCTTTCCCTCACGGTACTGGTTCACTATCGGTCAGTCAGGAGTATTTAGCCTTGGAGGATG